>CAYVEH010000015.1:20513-25941 GCA_964450585.1 uncultured Ornithinimicrobium sp. | reverse complement strand
TCGGCATGGGTGGCGAGGACAGCATCACCCGCGCCCTCCGTGGTGAGAAGATCGGAACACTGGTCACGGCCGACTGATGTTGCACGACCGCCAACCAGACCGAGGACCCGCGCCGACCCGGCGCACCGACCTGAGGAGCACGAGCTGATGTCCGAAGCGATCGAGATGGCCACGATGGAGGCCGAGGAGAAGATGGGCAAGGCCCTCGAGGTGGCCCGTGACGACATGTCCACCATCCGGACCGGCCGCGCCCACCCGAGCATGTTCAACAAGCTCATGGTCGACTACTATGGGGCGCCGACTCCGTTGCAGCAGTTGGCCTCCTTCCAGATCCAGGACGCCCGCACCGTGCTGATCACCCCCTTCGACAAGGGCGCGATGAGCGGCATCGAGAAGGTGCTCCGGGAGGGGGAGCTGCAGCTCAACCCGAGCAATGACGGTCACGCCATCCGGATCGTCATGCCGCAGCTGACCGAGGAGCGTCGCAAGGAGTACATCAAGCTGGCCCGGACCAAGGGCGAGGACGCCAAGGTCTCGGTCCGCAGCGTGCGGCGCAGCACGATGGACACCATCGCCAAGGCCGTCAAGGACGGGGACATCGGCGAGGACGAGGGCACCCGCGCCGAGAAGGAGGTCGAGGCGCTCACCAAGAAGTTCGTCGACCAGATCGATGAGGTGCTCAAGCTGAAGGAAGCCGAGCTGATGGAGGTCTGACCGACCCGAGGTCAGGAAGCAGGATGGACGTTTCGTCACGTCGCGCCTACCGCGCTCAACTGCGCAACGCCGAGACCGCGACCGACCGGCCGCCCTCCCGGGCTGGTCGCAACCTCCCGGCCGCTATCGGTGTCGGAGTCTTCCTGGGTGGGCTGATCATCCTCACCGCGCTGCTGTGGGCTCCCTCCTTCGTCGCCCTGGTCACGGTCGTCGTGGTGATCGGCTCCTTGGAGATGACCACCGCGTTGCGGGCCGGCCGGATCGCCCCGCCGCTCATCCCGGTGCTGGTCGGCGGCGCCCTGGTGCCGCTGGCCTATGTCGGGGGTAGTGATGCCCTCATCCTGGGGTACGGCCTGATCTGCCTGAGCGTGCTGGTGTGGCGGGCCCTGGACGGCCCAGAACGTGCCGGTCGCGATATCGCCGGCGGCGTCTTCATCATCACCTATGTGCCGTTGCTGGCCAGTTTCACCTCGCTGATGGTCGACGCGCCGGACGGCGGACGGCGAATCATCGTGTTTGTGTTGCTGACGACGATGAGCGACATCGGTGGGTATGCCGTGGGTGTGCTGATCGGTCGACACCCGATGTCGCCCTCGATCAGTCCGAAGAAGTCCTGGGAGGGCTTTGCCGGCTCCTTGGCGACCAGCATGCTGGCTGGCGCGCTCGGGGTCCCGCTGCTGCTGGGGGGCCCCTGGTGGGCCGGTGCCCTCCTGGGCCTACCGGTGGCCGTGGTGGCCACCGTCGGCGACCTGTCGGAGTCAACGCTGAAACGCGACCTGGGCATCAAGGACATGGGCAGTCTGCTGCCCGGCCATGGCGGGGTCATGGATCGCCTGGACTCCCTGCTGCTGACCGCCCCACTGGTCTGGGTGCTGCTCGGGGTACTCGTCCCGGTCTGAGCCGCCGGCAACACCTGGTCGGGCAGGAACCGTCGGCAGCGCACCATGCGCGAATACCTAGCGTGCTAGCATTACGGTATGCAGTACGACGGGTCGGACCGGACCGTAGCCATGCCCACCTCGGCCCGGCCCGACGACCACGACCGCTCCGCCGCCGTCCTGGCGATGGCGCTGCTGCTGGTCGAGTTGGTGGCCGCCTGCCAGTCCTACCTGACGGTGACCATCACCCCGCTGATGGCCCAGGACCTCGGCGCCCGGGAGCAGTACGGACTGCTCGTCGCCGCCGTCGAGGCAGCACTCTTCCTCACCATGCCCCTGGGGGCCGCCCTGCTGTCCCGGTGGCCAGCGGCCCGAATGCTGGCCTGGCTGACCCCGGTCATCGTGATCGGTGCCCTGGTCAGTGCTCTGGCTCCCGGCTTCCCGGTCTTCCTGACCGGGCGCGTGCTGGCCGCGCTGGCGTCCGGGGCGCTGATGACGGTCTCCCTGTCGGCGCTGGCTACCGCGCTCCCACCGGCCTGGCGGCGGATGACCCTCGCCGGTTATGCCCTGGTGTGGTTGGTGGCCTCCCTGGTCGGGCCGGTCTACGCCGGGTGGGCCGCGGCCGTCATCGGGTGGCGGTGGGCGCTGCTGGCCTACCTGCCGCTGTTCCTGGCCGCACGCGCGGTGGTGATCGTGCGCCTGCGGGAGCTGGACCGCGCCGAGCAGCGGAGGCCACAGCGCCTGGCTGTGGGCTCGGCGATCCTGCTGACCGCCGGGATCACCGTGGTCTCGCTGGCCAGCTCGTCCTGGCAGCGTGCGCTGCTGGCCGCCGGGGGCGTCCTGCTCGTGCTGGTGGCCGCCGGACGGGTCCTGCCCTCGGGCACCTTCCGGCTGACCCGCGGCCGCCCCGCGGTCATCGCTGTCATCGGACTGCTGTGCGGCGGTTACTTCGGGGCCCAGGCGGTCGTGGCGATCACCGGGCACGACCTCCTGGGAGGCGACGCGGGCGACCTGGCGATCCTGCTGGCGGCCGGCGGGGTCGGGTGGGCCGCGCTGGGCATGATCTGTGGCCGGTGGCCGGCCCAGCAGCGGGCAGCCTATGTGCGCCGCGTCACGGCCGGGGCGCTGCTGCTGGCGGCCGGGGCGGCGTTGATGGCGGTGGCGATGGTCCCGGCGGTGCCAGCGGGCTGGTCGCTGCTGGTGGCCGGGTGGACGCTCAGCGGCATCGGCATGGGCCTGTGCTACGTGGACACCCTCAACCGGGGGCTGGACACCCCCGCCGAGCCCGACGGTCTGGATACCAGCCAGGTCGCCCAGGCCCTGGTCATGGCCGAGATGATCGCCACCGCCCTGGCCGGCACCCTGACGGCCTCGGCGCTGGCCTGGATCACCGAGGTACCCGATGAGCGAGCCGGGTACGCAGCCGTCGTCTACGGCATACTCGGCCTGCTCGCCCTGCCCCTGGCCGCCCTGGCCCGGCGCACCTGAGTTGACCGACAAATGGGTTTTCCGCGCCCCGGCTGGGACACTGTGGGGGATGACCACCGATCTGCCCACACCGAGCACCCGGCCCGCGCCCGGCACGCTCACCTTCAGCGCCCCGCGGCGGGGGAAGGCCCCCACGCACCTGGCCGACCTGGACATGGCTGGTCGGCGCGCCTGGATGGCCGAGCTCGGGCACAAACCCTTCCGCGCCGACCAGCTCTCCCGCCACTACTTCGAGCGGTTGGTCGCCGACCCCGAGGAGATGACCGACCTGCCGGCCGCGGAGCGGGCCGAGGTGGTCCAGCAGGTGTTGCCGACGCTGTTCACCCCGGTGCGTACGCTGACCACCGACGACGGCGCCACCGTCAAGCAGGTGCACCGCCTGCACGACGGGGCGATGGTGGAGTCGGTGCTGATGCGGTACCCCGGCCGGGTGACGATGTGCATCTCCAGCCAGGCCGGGTGCGGGATGAACTGCCCGTTCTGCGCCACCGGACAGGCCGGGCTGACCCGCAACCTGTCCACCGCCGAGATCGTGGAGCAGGTGGTGGCCGCGGCCCGCTACCTGCGTCATGGGGACCTGGCCGGTGGGGCCGCTGGGGCCGGCTCCACGGCCGAGGCGCTCCGGGTCAGCAACGTGGTGTTCATGGGCATGGGGGAGGCGCTGGCCAACTACCGCCGGGCGGTGGACGCGATCCGCCGGCTGGTCGATCCCTCGCCACACGGGCTGGGGATGTCCGCGCGCGGGGTCACCATGTCGACGGTCGGGCTGGTGCCGGCGATCGACAAGCTGGCCCGGGAGGGCATCCCGGTCACCCTGGCGCTGTCGCTGCACGCACCCGACGACGCGTTGCGCGACGAGCTGGTGCCGATCAACACCCGCTGGAAGGTGGACGAGGCCCTGGACGCGGCCTACCGCTACTTCCAGACCACGAGGCGACGGGTCAGCATCGAGTACGCGCTGATCCGGGACATCAACGACCACGCCTGGCGAGCCGACCTGCTCGGCGAGAAGTTGAATGCCCGGGGCCGGGGCTGGGTGCACGTCAACCCGATCCCGCTGAACCCGACCCCCGGCTCGAAGTGGACGGCCTCGCGGCCCGGGGTGGAGCAGCAGTTCGTGGAGCGGCTCCTGGCCCACGGGGTACCGACCACGGTCCGGGACACCCGGGGCTCGGAGATCGACGGCGCCTGCGGGCAGTTGGCGGCCACGGTCTGAGCGCAGGTATGCCGGACCTCACCCGGTGAGGACCGCGGCGGCCTCCTCGACGGTCGCCACCAGGTGCACCTGAGCAGCCATCGGACGCTGCCCGGCCAGGGCCTGCAGCAACGGGTAGACCGGTAGGTGCTCAACCCAGTGCTCCCGGTCAACGAGCACCAGCGGCGGCACCCGACCGTCCACCTCGTAATACATCCGCGTCGCCATCTGGAAGATCTCCTGGACGGTGCCGGCCGCACCGGGCAGCACCACCAGCCCGGAGCCGCTGTGGTGCAGCAGCAGGTCCTCGCGCAGCGCGTTGCTGAAGAACTTGGCGATCAGGTCACCGAAGACGTTCGGTGGCTCATGACCGTAGTGCCACGTGGGGATCCCCAGACTGCGCAACGGGGCCGGGTCCCGACGGTCGGCCTGCTGCCGCACCGTCATCGCCACCTGGGCCCACGGCCCGATGCCTGAGTCGAAGTGCGGCACCGTCGCCAGTGTCGCCAGCGCCGGCTCCAGCTCCTCGGCGTGGCGACACCAGGCGCCCAGGTTCGCCGCCTCCATCGCCCCGGGTCCTCCTCCGGTGGCTACCACGCACCCGGCCTCGGCCAGGGTGAACCCGAGACGAGCCGCGGCGGCGAACTCCTCGCTGCCGCGGGCCAGGGCATGGCCTCCCATCACCCCGACGACCCGCCGCTCGGAGACCACGTCCACCAGGGCATCCGCCATCGCATCATCGTGGATGGCCCGCAGCACGGTGACGTAGGCGTCGTGCTTGACGGTCGCATCCTGCAACCAGGCATAGGCCAGGGCGTCCGTGGTCCGCTCGTAGCCGTGCTCGGCCAGCCCGTCGTAGAGTTCCTCGGCGGTGTACAGCGTCCCGCGGTAGGGCCGCACCGGCGCGGCGGGATCGGTGGGGAAGATGATGGCTCCCTGCCGGCGCAGGTGCCGCTCCACCGTCGGTGGGAGCACCCCGCCCAGCACCACCAGGCCGGTGAGATCCTGCCGGGCCAGCAGGGCGTCGGCGAACGGCCGCAGGTCCAGTCCCTGCAGCCGGGAGCCGGACAGTGAGGCTCCGGCAGCCAACAGGTCCTGCAGCGTCTGGGCGTCGCTGATCTCGTGGACCAGCCCGGCCACCCGCGGGCGCATC
>CAYVEH010000015.1:0-20413 GCA_964450585.1 uncultured Ornithinimicrobium sp. | reverse complement strand
GCTGCGCTGGGGCAGTATGCCGAGGCCGCGGAGGCGTTGGCCACCGCCACCACGGGGTGCGCCGAGGGCTATGAGTTCGTGGAGGGCAACAACCAGCGCGCCCTGACGACGGGAGCGGGGTGGTGACCGCCCTGGCGACGAGCCCGCAGCAGGTGCGGGAGGCGGCCCGCACCCTGCTGGGCGCCGCCAGCGGGCTGGAGGAGACCGCCGCCCGGCTCGGTCGGGCCCGGACAGTCTCCGCCGACGGCTGGCACGGGGTGGCCGCGCTGGGGCAGCAGGCGGCGACCGAACGGGCCCGGTCCGTCGTGCAGGCGCGGTCCGCCCCGGTGCGGGAGGTGGCCCACGCACTGAGTCACTTTGCCGACCAGGCAGCTGAGGCACAGCGCGTGACCCGGGCCGCACAACAGCGGCGCCAGGAGGCCAGCACGCAGCGGCAACACCAGGTAGCCCTGCTCGCCAGCGTCACCGACCCGCAGCAGGTCGCGGCGATCCGGGACCGCATCCGGGCCCTGGACCGACTGATCCAGGGGGCCGAGGACGAGCTCTCCTGGGTCGAGAAGGGCCTGGAGCAGGCACGCCAGCTCGTGGACCACGTGCTGCGGGAGTCGTGGTTGGGTATCGATGTCGATGACCTGGCCGACCTGGTGAACCTGGGTCGGGACCTGGTGCCGATCTGGCGGGGCAGCAGCCTCACCGTCGTCGGTGGGCGGGTGCTGCTGACCACCGCCCAGCTCGCCCGGGAGGTCAGCCCGGTGGTCCGCGTGGTGTTGGAGGCCAAGCTGGACCGGCTGCTTGCCGTGATCCGTAAGCCGCCGATGATCTTCGTGGTGAGCCGGCTGGCCTTCCGCATCATCATCCCGATGGTGGTGATCCCGGAGGCGTGGGGTGATGTGCGCGACGGGGGTGGTTACGACGGGATCCGTGGGGTGGCGCTCCGCACCACGGCCCTGTTGGCGATCCCGGGCAGTGTGGCGATGATTATCCCTCACGGTGTTGTCGCCGGGGTCGGGTCGATCACCGTGGGTGCCTACTACCTGACCAAGGGCGGCTTTGCGCTGTGGGATCACCGCCAGGTGCTCGTGGCCGTGGCCAAGGGGGTGTACGAGCGCCGGAAGCGGGCCATCAAGACGGCCTGGCGGGTGCTGCAGCCCAGCCCTGCCTTCCCGCTCGGACCGTTGGGGCCAATGGCTCCGTTGCTCCCGCGCGCCGGCGACCTGCTCGCCGAGATGCCACGGCTGGAGGACCTGGCCCGCTACATCCCGGCGATTGGTGGCGCGATCAGCATGCCGCAGGTGCCGATCGAGGTCGGGCCGCGGTTGCCGGCCATCTCGCTGCCGTCGCTGGGCGTCATCGGCGCCGGCATCGTGCTGCCCAAGCTGGGCGACCTGTTCTGAGGTGCTGCTGATGAGTCAGCCCGAGGAGCAGCTCCCGCTGCGGCCCGTCCTCACCCTGACCGAGGAGGAGCTGCTGGTGCTCACCCACGACCAGCTGGGGGTGGTGCCGGCCCGGATCCAGCTGCCGCAGCAGCCAGAACAGGTCAACCTGGTGCGCGCCGTGGCGGTGCGGACCCTCATGGCCCGCGGCCTGATCCGGCCGACCACGGCGCAGGGCACCACCGACACGCAGACCGACACCGACCCCCACCCGAGCCTCGGTTCACCGGCGCCGACGGAGATTCCCTGGGAGGCCACCGAGCCCCTCGGGTTGACGCTGAGTCTGCGGGAGGTGGCCCCGGTAGTGCTCGGGCTGCAACGTGTGCTCGGCCCACGAGTCGCCGAGGTCAGTGACCCCGGTGACGCCCAGTCGAGCATCGCCATCCGGTACCTGCACCTGCACCCCGACGTGGCGGTGATCGAGGATGTCACCCCCGCGGGGATGCACAGTTTCCTCACCGTCTTTGCCGATCGCTTCGCTGAGGCGGTGGCTGACTTCATCCGCCCCCCGGAGGCGGTGCCGGGGGCCACCGGCCCGCACACCCTGCGCACTGACTCGGTCCGCAGCCTCACCGACGCCGAGCGGCCCGCGGTGGCCGAGCTGCTGAGTTGCCTGGGCCATCCCACCGTCCTGGTGGAGGCCGCCATGGTGTGGGGACTGACCTCCGGGGCCAGTCCGGCCCAGCCCGAGAGTCTGCTGCTGGCCCTCGGGCCCGGCGGCAGCTACCGCTCCCGGGACTCCCGCACCTACCACCCGGTCGACCCCGATCGGGCCATCGCTGAGTTGCTGGCGCAGGCGTTGGACGGCTGTCAAGGCCCACCCGCTCAGGGCAACGGCGCGGGCGCCGCCGGGCCGACATAGCGTGCCGAGGGGCGCAGGATCCGGCCCTGTTCGGACTGCTCCAGGATGTGCGCACCCCAGCCCACCACCCGCGCGGTGGCGAACGTGGGGGTGAACATCTCCCGCGGCAGACCGCACTGCTCCATGACCACCCCGGCGTAGTACTCGACGTTGGTGTGCAACTCACGACCGGGCTTCAGCTCGGCCAGCGCCGCGATCACCTCCTGCTCCACCTGGACGGCCAGGTCGGCCAACGGGCCGCCCAGCCTCTGGGCGATCTCCCGCAGCATCGCCGCCCGGGGGTCCATGGTCCGGTACACCGCGTGGCCGAAGCCCATGATCCGCTCGCCAGCGGCGACCCGCTCCCGCACCCACTCGCGGGCCCGGTCGGCCGACCCGATCTCGTCCAGGGCATCCAGGGCCCGGTCCGGTGCCCCACCGTGCAACGGTCCCGCGAAGGTGCCGATCGCGGCGCAGCACGCGGAGGCCACATCGGACCCGGCGGAGGTGACCACCCGGGCGGCGAAGGTGGAGGCACTAAAACCGTGGTCGATCGTCGAGGTGAGGTATGCCGTCAGCGCCCGGCGGTGCTCCGGTGGCGGTTCGTCACCGGTGACCAGCCACAACCAGTTGCCGGCCGCGCCCAACTCCGGGCGTGGGGGCAGCACAGCAGACCCGGAGCGGAGCCGGTGCAACGCGGCCTGGATCACCGGCACCGCCCCCACCAGGCGTAGGACCTCGGCCCGCACCTGCTCCGAGGAAGCGCCGTAGACCGGAGCAGAACCCTCCAGGAGGCCCAGATAGGAGATGGCGGTACCCAGCCGTGCCAGGGCCGCACGATCCGGCCCCGCCTGAGCGATCACCGGAAGCATCTCCCGCAGTGGTTCGGGCAACTCCGCCCGCCGAGCCAACTCCTGCTGCAAGGCGGCGGACTCCGCGGGACTGGGCAGGGTGCCCATCAACATCAGGTGGCAGACGTCCTCGAAACTGCGCTGCCGAGCCAGGTCGATGGCCGAGTACTGCCGGAAGTGGTAAAAGCCCTCGTGCCCGCGCACGTCACCGGTGGTGGTGTCGGCCACCGCCACGCCCTTCAGGCCGGGCGGGGCGATCAACGGGGACGCAGTCTGCGATGTGGTCGTCATGACGTGAGCCTGCTCTACTGTTGATTCTGCTGTCAACGTTGATTACGTCAAGGTGAGGGTGGGTCGATGAGTGGGGAACTGACCACGGCGCAGGTCGCTGAGTACCTCGATATCAAGGTGCAGACCGTCTATGCCTATGTGAGTCGGGGCGTGCTCACCCCGGCTCGGAAAGTGCCGGGCCTGGGCAGTGTCTTCCGTCTGGACGACGTCCGGGCCCTGATGGCCGGCGGCCGTCATGGACGCCGGGTGCGGCGACCAGCAGCCAGCAATGACGTGCGGACCACCATCACCCAGGTCGGTGCCGGGCGACTGGCCTACCGGGGTGTCGCGGTGACCGAGCTGGTGACCACTCACGACAGTGAACAAGTGCGCCAGCTGCTGGTCGGGCACCCACCCGGCCAGGGCGCGATCAGCAGCACCGACCAGGCCGCCCTGGCACGGCTGCTGCAGGCCCTGCCGGCCCCGGCTACCCCCTTGGACCTGTTCAAACACGCGGTGCTGCTCGGCGCGACCACGGACGCCGGGCGGCGCGACCGTAGCCCCGCAGCCATCGCGCGGGCCGGCCACCGCAGCGCCATGCTGATGGCGTTGTGCCTGCCCGGAGCCATCCCGACACCGGAGGGTGAGCCACGCCTGCTGGACACCCTGAGCACCGCCTTTCCTGGCTGCCCGCGAGGTCTCCTGGACCTTGTCCTGCTGCTGCTGGCCGACCATGACCTGGCGGTCTCCACCACGGCGGTGCGGGTGGCGGTCTCCTCGGGCGCGGACGCCTACAGCGCCTTTCTCGCCGGCCTGGCGGCCGCGGACAGCCCGCAGCACATGGCCGCCCCGTTGCAGGCCCATGACTGGCTGCCCCGCGCCCTGGCAGACCCGCAGGAGGCCCTCGACACCGCGTTGACCGGGCAGCGCCCCCCGCCCGGTTTCGGCCACGTCATCTACACCGAGCAGGACCCCCGCGCCGAGGTGTTGCTCACAGCGCTGGCCGAGCACCTGGACCCCACGACCTCCTCGGTGCTCCGGTGGCTGGCGGAGGAGCTGCTGCAGCGCCGAGGGTGGGTCCTCAACGTGGACCTGGCACTCGCGGTGCTGGTGCACACCTTCAACCTGCCGCGGCAGACCGGCCCAGCCCTCTTCGGCTGCGCCCGGATGACCGGCTGGACGGCGCACGCCATCGAGGAGCTGGCAGAGCCGGGGATGCGCTTCCGGTTACGGGGCGTCTATACCGGCGTGCGGGGGGCGGCACAATAGGGGCGTGACCGCACCGCGCACCCTCACCATCCTGGGCTCCACCGGATCCATCGGCACGCAGGCCGAGCAGATCGTGCAGGCACACCCGGAGGCCTTCACCGTCCGCGCCCTCAGCGCCGGCGGCGCCCACGTCCGCCGACTCGCGGAGCAGGCTGTAGCCCTACGGGTCGAGCAGGTAGCGGTCGCCCGGGAGGAGGTGGTCGATGCGCTCGCCCGCACGATCGACGAGCTCAGTGACCCGGGGGCTACCCGCCCGCAGATCCTGGCCGGCCCGGAGGCCGCCTCGCAGGTGGCCGGCAACGGCGCGGACGTGGTCCTCAACGGCATCACCGGCAGCATTGGGCTGCGGCCCACTCTCGCGGCGCTCACCGCTGGGAGCACCCTGGCCCTGGCCAACAAGGAGTCCCTCATCGTCGGTGGTCGGCTCGTCACCACCGCGGCCGCTCCCGGGCAGATCGTCCCCGTCGACTCCGAGCACAGTGCGATCGCGCAGAGCCTGCGATCGGGGAGGGCCCAGGAGGTCCGACGTCTGGTGCTGACTGCCAGCGGTGGCCCGTTCCGCGGTCGGCAGCGGGCTGAACTGACCGAGGTCACGCCGGCTCAGGCGCTCGAACACCCCAACTTCGCCATGGGTCGGGTGGTGACCACCAACTCCGCGACCCTGGTCAACAAGGGGCTGGAGGTGATCGAGGCCCATCTGTTGTTCGACGTTCCCTACGAGGCCATTGACGTCGTGGTCCACCCGCAGCAGCAGATCCACTCCATGGTGGAGTTCCAGGACGGCTCGACCATCGCCCAGGCCGGGCCGCCGCGGATGCTGGTGCCGATCGCGTTGGGGCTGTCCTGGCCGGATCGGCTCCGTGACGTCGACGAACCCTGCGACTGGAGCACCGCCAGCACCTGGCAGTTCCACCCGCTGGACGACGAGGCCTTCCCCGCCGTGCAGCTGGCCCGGCAGGTCGGTGCCCTCGGCGGCACCGCCCCGGCGGTCTACAACGCTGCCAACGAGATCTGTGTCGACGCCTTCCACGCCGGAGCCATTGGTTTCCTGCAGATCGTGGACACCGTCGCCGAGGTGGTGGCGATGCACCGGGCCGACCCGGCGGCATACCGGGTGCAGGACGGCGCAGCAGGTCGTTCCGGCGGTGCGCCCGGCGTAGAATCGGACCCGTCGGGGAACGATTCGCCGACGTTGTCGGTTGATGACGTGTTGGCCGCCGACCGATGGGCCCGGCACTGCGCGCGTCAGCTGATCGACCAGTCGTCCCAAGGAGAGAACCAGCCATGATGTACCTGCTCGGGGTGCTCCTCATGGCGCTCGGGGTGGCCTTGTCGATCGCGCTGCACGAGATCGGGCACCTGGTGCCGGCCAAGAAGTTCGGCGTCAAGGTCACCCAGTACATGGTTGGTTTCGGCCCCACGATCTGGTCGCGCCGACGCGGCGAGACCGAGTACGGCATCAAGGCGATCCCGCTGGGCGGCTATGTCCGGATGATCGGGATGTTCCCGCCCCGCCCGCAGGACGGTGGCAAGTTGCGCGCCTCCTCCACCGGCCGGTTCAGCCAGATGGCCGACCAGGCGAGGGCGGAGTCGATGGAGGAGATCGGCCCCGGCGACGAGGACCGCGTCTTCTACAAGCTGCCCGTGCTCAAGCGCATCATCGTCATGCTCGGCGGGCCAGTGATGAACCTGGTCATCGCAGCGGTGGTGCTCACCGGCATCGTGGTGCTGCTGGGCCTGCCGGCCAGCACGCCGAAGATCTCCGCGATCAGCCAGTGCGCTCCCACCCAGCTGACCGCCACCGACTGCGCCGGCGAGCCGCCCTCGCCGGCACTGGCCTCCGACCTGCAGGTAGGGGACCGGATCATCGAGGTCAACGGGGAGCCGGTTCAGACCTGGGCGGAGACCAGCTACGCGATCCAGAACTCCCCGGAGCAGGCGAGCTTCTTGGTCCAGCGGGACGGACAGGTCGTGCAGTTGCAGGCCGACCTGGTCGAGCGGGACCGCCCGGTCTACCAGGCCGACGGCACCCTGCTGCTCGATGAGGCCGGCGAGCCGGTGATGGAGCCGCGCCGCTTCTTCGGCGCCAGCGGGTCGATCGAGTACGTCACCCAACCGATCAGCGAGGCCCCGGCCTTCGTCGGTGGGGCGGTGGCCGACACCGCTCGGGTGTTCCTGCACCTGCCCCAGAAACTCGTCGGTGTCTACCAGGCGGCCTTCGGTGACCAGGAGCGGGAGTTGGAGAGTCCGATGTCCGTGGTCGGCGTAGGACGGGTCGCCGGTGAGGTCGCCGACGGCTCCCTGGGTGGGCTCACCGACTCCACGCACGGCAAGGCCGTCATGCTGCTGTCCCTGCTGGCCTCGCTGAACATCGCCCTGTTCGTCTTCAACATGGTGCCCCTGTTGCCGCTGGATGGCGGCCACATCGCCGGCGCACTGTGGGAGGCGGTCAAGAAGGGCTGGGCCCGGCTGCGCGGACGCCCGGAGCCCGCGCCGGTGGACATCGCCAAGGCGCTGCCCGTCGCCTATACGGTGGCCATCGCGTTGATCGGCATGACCTTGCTACTGGTCTACGCAGACCTGGTGAACCCGGTGCGGCTGGCCGGATAGCTGTTGGAGATCCAAGGAGATACTGAACTGATGACTGCAGGCACCCCCATCGCCCTCGGCATGCCCGCTGCGCCGCCACCTGTGCTGGCGCCGCGGCGCGCCACGCGCAAGATCCGGGTCGGCAAGGTCGAGGTCGGCGGCGGTGCTCCCATCTCGGTGCAGTCCATGACCACCACACCGACCACCGACATCAACGCCACGCTGCAGCAGATCGCCGAGCTCACCGCCGCCGGCTGCGACATCGTGCGGGTGGCGGTGCCCAGCCAGGATGACGCGGACGCGTTGCCGGCGATCGCGCAGAAGTCCCAGATCCCGGTGGTCGCTGACATCCACTTCCAGCCGCGTTATGTCTATGCGGCGATCGACGCCGGCTGTGCCGCCGTGCGCGTCAACCCCGGCAACATCCGCAAGTTCGACGACCAGGTCAAGGAGATCTCGCAGGCGGCACGGGATGCCGGGGTCTCGCTGCGCATCGGCGTGAACGCCGGTTCCTTGGACAAGCGCCTCCTGGAGAAGTACGGCAAGCCGACCGCCGAGGCCTTGGTGGAGTCGGCCGTCTGGGAGGCCTCGTTGTTCGAGGAGCACGATTTCCACGACTTCAAGATCTCGGTCAAGCACAACGACCCCGTCGTCATGGTGCGGGCCTATGAGCTGCTGGCCGAGCGGGGCGACTGGCCGCTGCACCTGGGGGTGACCGAGGCCGGCCCCGCCTTCCAGGGCACCATCAAGTCCTCGGTCGCGTTCGGCGCGTTGCTGTCGCGGGGCATCGGGGACACCATCCGGGTCTCGTTGTCCGCGCCACCGGTGGAGGAGGTCAAGGTCGGCAACCAGATCCTGCAGAGTCTCAACCTGCGGCCGCGCAAGCTGGAGATCGTCTCCTGCCCGTCCTGCGGTCGGGCCCAGGTGGACGTCTACACCCTCGCCGACCAGGTGACCGCCGGTCTGGAGGGCCTGGAGGTGCCGCTGCGCGTGGCTGTCATGGGCTGTGTGGTCAACGGCCCCGGCGAGGCCCGAGAAGCAGACCTGGGTGTGGCCTCCGGCAACGGCAAGGGCCAGATCTTCGTCAAGGGCGAGGTCATCAAGACCGTGCCGGAGAGTCAGATCGTGGAGACCCTGCTGGAGGAAGCCATGCGGATCGCCGAGGAGATGGGGGAGGTCGAGGGCACCGCAGACGGGGCCGGCGCTCCGTCGGTGACCGTCGGCTGATCAACCGACGCACGGCAGACGAGCCCATGGCTGCTCCCGGTTTCCTTCCGGTGCGACAGCTGGTCCTGGTGGACCTGCTGTCGATGATGGTCGCCACCCGACCGGGGGAGCGGGCCCTCATTGGCATCGACGGGGTGGACGGCGCAGGCAAGAGCCGGTTGGCCGCTGAACTGGTGGCCCTGGCCCCGCACGTCGCGGGCCGCGAGGTGCTCAGCATCTCCATCGACGGGTTCCACCGGCCCCGCGCTGAGCGGCACGCCCACGGGAGTGGTCCGGACACCTTCTACACCGACTCCTATGACTACGAGGCGTTTCGGGAGCACGTGCTGCGGCCGTTCCGGGCCGGTCAGGCGTTCCTTCCGGCCGTGCACGACGTGGCCACCGACCAGCGGCTGTCCCTGCCGCCGGTCACCGCCAGTGCGGACGCGTTGCTGCTGGTCGACGGGATCTTCCTGCGCCGTCCGGAGCTGGCCGATCAGTGGGATGCGACCGTGCTGGTGTGGGTGCCCCTGGAGGTCTCCGTGCCACGCGGCAACGCGCGCTTCCCCGACCGGGCCGGGGCCGACGACCCGGACCACCCTGCCAACGCCCGATCTGTCGGTGGCCAACAGCTCTACCTGCAGCGGGCACGGTTACACCCGCCCACCTGGATCCTGGACAACACCGACCTGCAACGGCCGGTGCTGCTGGAGCCGGACCCGGAGGAGCCGCAGTGGCTGGACCTGCCCCGCCGTACCCAGGACGGCGGTTGAGCCGGCCCCGTCAGCTCTGATCGGCCTCCTCCGCATCCTCGGCAACCTTCTCCTCGATCGCCTCGGTGTCAGCATCCAGCCAGTCAAAGGTCTTGGTGACCGCCTTCTTCCAGGTGCGGTAGAGCCGCTCGCGCTCGCCCTCACTCATCTGCGGGGACCACCGGTTGCCCTCGGACCAGTTGTCGATGACATCCTGCTCGCCGGACCAGAAGCCGACGGCGATGCCGGCCGCGTAGGCAGCACCCAGGGCGGTGGTCTCGGCCACCGTGGGACGCACCACGTCCACGCCCAGGATGTCGGCCTGGAACTGCATCAGGGTCTCGTTGGCGATCATGCCGCCATCCACCCGCAACTCGGACAGATCGACGCCGGAGTCGGCGTTCATCGCATCCAGCACCTCCCTGGTCTGGTATGCCGTGGACTCCAGGGCCGCCCGCGCGATGTGGTACTTGTTCACATACCGGGTCAGCCCGACGATGGCGCCGCGGGCGTCGTCCTTCCAGTACGGTGCGAACAGGCCGGAGAAGGCCGGCACGATGTAGCACCCGCCGTTGTCCTCCACCTGGGTGGCCAGCTCCTCGACCTGCGGGGCGTCGCTGATCAGACCCAGGTTGTCCCGCAGCCACTGCACCAGGGACCCGGTGACGGCGATCGACCCCTCCAGGGCGTAGACCGTGTCCTGCTCACCGATCTTGTAGCAGACCGTGGTCAGCAGGCCGTTCTCCGACGGCACGATCTCGGTGCCGGTGTTCAGCAGCATGAAGTTGCCGGTGCCGTAGGTGTTCTTGCTCATCCCCTTCTCGAAGCAGGCCTGCCCGAAGGTGGCGGCCTGCTGATCACCCAGGATGCCGGCGATCGGCACCCCGAGCTTGGTGCTCTGGCCGTACACCTCCGAGGAGGACCGGATCTCCGGCAGCATGGACATCGGGATGCCCATGTCGGCGGCGATGCTCTCGTCCCAGGCCAGCGACGTCAGGTCCATCAGCATCGTCCGAGAGGCGTTGGTCACGTCGGTGACGTGCACTCCGCCGTCCGGCCCGCCGGTGAGGTTCCACAGCGTCCAGCAGTCGGTGTTGCCGAACAGCAGGTCGCCGGCCTCGGCCCGCTCCCGGGCCCCGTCGACGTTGTCCAGGATCCACTTGATCTTCGGGCCGGAGAAGTAGGTGGCCAGCGGGAGCCCGCAGATCGCCTTGTACTTGTCCGGGCCGTCCTCTCCGCCCAGTTGGGCCGCGATCTTGTCGGTGCGGGTGTCCTGCCAGACGATGGCGTTGTAGACCGGCTCACCGGTGTGCTTGTCCCAGACGACAGCAGTCTCCCGCTGGTTGGTGATGCCGATCGCCGCCAGGTCGGAGTTGGCCAGGCTCCCCTTGCCGATGGCCTGCCCGATCACCTCCCGGGTGTTGTCCCAGATCTCCGCCGGGTCGTGTTCCACCCACCCGGCTTTGGGAAAGATCTGCTCGTGCTCCTTTTGTCCTACCGAGTGGATCTGACCGGACTTGGTGAACACGATCGCGCGGGTGCTGGTCGTGCCCTGGTCGATAGCGAGTACGTAGTCAGCCATGGCTGTGGCTCCTTCACATCGTGAGGGGTGTGGTGGTGCGGCGCCGACCTGGCGCCGGTGGCGGAACGGTGATCAGTGGATCCCCGCATAGAAGACTCCGGCGATGACGGCACCGGTGATGGGGCCCAGGACAGGCACCCAGGAGTAGCCCCAGTCGCCGCTGCCCTTGCCGGGGATCGGGAGCACGGCGTGGGCGATACGTGGCCCGAGGTCACGCGCCGGGTTGATCGCATACCCGGTCGGGCCGCCCAGGCTGGTGCCGATGACGACCACCAGGAGCGCGACCGCTAGGGGGCCCAACCCCGAGGGGGTGTGGCCAAACATCAGGATGATGAAGACGAGCACGAACGTGCCGATGATCTCGGTGAGCATGTTCCACAACGGGTGTCGGATCTCGGGGCCGGTGGAGAAGACCGCCAACTTGACCGCCGGGTCGGCATCCTCGTCGAAGTGCTGCTTGTAGGCGACCCACATGATGAGCGCCCCGAGGAACGCGCCGATCATCTCCGCAGACAGGTAGGCCAGCGTGTTGCCGAAGGTCACGGCAATGGCCTCGGCCCCCTCCGGCTCGGCGTAGAACTCGGCACCGCTGGCCAGGATGCCGAAGGTCACGGCCGGGTTGATGTGCGCCCCGGTCCGCCAGGCGACATAGACACCGGCGAAGACCGCCAGCCCCCAGCCGAAGTTGATCAACAGCCATCCGCCGTTGGTGCCCTTGGTCTTGGGCAGGATCGCGTTGGCCACCACGCCACAGCCCAGCAACGTCAGCGTCGCGGTGCCCATGATCTCGTACAGAAAGATCTCTCCCATGCAACTTCTCCATTCTCGACAGTGAGTGGATACTTCGGGATAGGTCCAGTGACGAGCACCCCCGGGTGTGGCGACGGTCAGCCGCAGTGCTCAGTGGGTACCGGTGCCCATCGGCAGCATTGGCGTAATCTCCGGAGCCTGTTCGCGGGCACGCTCGGCGGACTGGTCGTCCGGCTCCCAGGCAGCACGCTCCTCGGCGGCGGCCTGCGCGCGGTAGGAGGCGATCTCGCGCTCGCGTCGCGCGCTGTCCCACCCCAGGACGTCCCCGGCCAGGGTGGCGATCTCCTCGACCGCGGCCAGGCCGCGGTCGGCATACTCGTAGTTGATCCTGGTGCGCAGGTACATGACGTCCTCCAGGTGCAGCGCCCCCTCGTGGCTGGCGGCGTAGGCGATCTCGGCCCGGAGATAGGCCGGTGCGTCCGCCAGGGGCCGGCCCAGTGAAGCATCCTGCCGGATCATCCCGATCAACTCGGTGAGCAGGGAGCCGTACCGGTGCAGCAGATGGTCGACCAGCTGCTCGGACCACCCGAACTCGGCACGCCAGTGGGCCGCCTGGCGCCGGATCGCCTGCTCTCCCTCGGCGCCGACCAACGGGATCTCATGGGTGATGCTGGGGTTCTGCACGCCCTCGCCCCCGAGGGCAAAGTCCACGGCGTCCTTGGCCATCACCCGGTAGGTCGTCAGTTTGCCGCCGGCCACGATCGTCAAACCCGGCACCGGGCTGGCGACGGTGTGCTCCCGGCTCACATTGGCCGAGTCGGTGCCCTCCTTGGTGCCGGGCTGCAGCAGCGGACGGAGGCCCGCATAGGAGCCGATGACGTCCTCGCGTGTCAACCGGGTGGTGAGGACCTCGTTGGCGTGCTGCAACACATAGTCGATATCGGCGCTGGTTGGCACCGGGTGCTGCGGGTCCAACTCCCACGGGGTGTCGGTGGTGCCCAGGATCCAGTAGCGCGACCACGGAATGAAGAACAGCACGGACTTCTCGGTCTGCAGGAACAGCCCGGAGGAGCCCTTGATCCGCTCCCGGGGGATCACCAGGTGGATGCCCTTGGAGGCCAGCACCCGCAACCCTCCGCCGGTGCCTGCCAACGCCTGGGTGTCCTCGGTCCACACGCCGGTGGCGTTGATGACGTGCCGGGCCCGGGCGGTGATCTCCTCCCCGGTCTCCAGGTCGTGCAGCACCGCACCGTTGACCCGCCCGGCGGCATCCTTGGTCAACCGGGTGACCTGGGTGCGGCTGGCGGCGTGCGCACCATAGGTGGTAGCGGTCCGGATCAACATGGCCACCAGGCGGGCATCGTCCACGGTGGCATCCCAGTACTTCACCGCGCCGATGGCCGTGTCGTGCTTCAGATCGGGGAACTGCTGCTGCATCCCCTTGCGGGTGGTGTGCTGGTGGATGGGCAAGGCCCGGCGGCCCGGCATGATGTTGGCCAGGACGTCGTACAGGGTGACGCCGGCGCCGTAGTAGGCCCGCTGCCAGATACGGTGCTCCAACGGGATGAGGAAGGCCATCGGCTTGACCAGGTGGGGCGCCAGCCGGCTCAACAACAGGCCCCGCTCGGTGAGGGCCTCGTGCACCAGCTTGAAGTCCAGCATCTGCAGGTAGCGCAACCCGCCGTGGACCAACTTGGTGGACCGCGAGGACGTGCCAGAGGCCCAGTCCTGCGCCTCGACGACCACGGTGGACAGTCCGCGGGTGGCAGCATCCAGGGCAGTGCCGGCGCCGGTGACCCCGCCACCGATGACCAGGACGTCCAGCGGCGGCCCCTCCTGTCCGCTCTCGGCCAGCGCGGTCAGGGCCGCCTGGCGGCTCTGCATGGTCAGCGGCTGTGGCCTCACAGGACCCCTCCTGCCGTCTCGGTAACGAGCGTGCCTGATGATCCTCACCTGTCGGGTTCCGCCGCGCAACCGGATACGTGTCCTGACCTCGGTATCACCGGACTGCCCGGGTAGGCTGATCCCATGCTGCGCATGCCGGCCCCGGTGCGTGGGCTGGGGTCATCGGACGCGACCCGG
The DNA here is from genome assembly GCA_964450585.1 of uncultured Ornithinimicrobium sp. Lineage (GTDB taxonomy): Bacteria > Actinomycetota > Actinomycetes > Actinomycetales > Dermatophilaceae > Ornithinicoccus. The sequence goes on along the minus strand of CAYVEH010000015.1, from coordinate 6,788 downwards.
GCCCTGGAGATCTGCGGCCGGGACCCGGTCTCGAACGTCTTCGTGGCCGCGCGCATCCTGGAGGGTGGCCTGTCCGGCGGCCGGCACTGTGTCCTGGGGTATGAACGGGACGGCCATACCGGGCTGTGCTGGACCTCCGCGAACGTCGTGCCGGTTGAGGTCAGTGGCGACATGGTGGACCCCCTGGCGGCCAGGGTGGTCAAGCGCCGCGCGTGGGCCTCATCGGTGTTCGGGCCGGCCGAGCAGGTGCTCGCCCTGTGGGAGCGGCTGGCCGGGCCGTGGGGGCCGGCCCGGGAAGTGCGACCGAACCAGCCGGTGATGACCACGACCACCGCCCCCGAGCTGCTCGGCATACCGCGGGACCCGGCGGTGCGTCCGGCACGCCCCGAGGAGCTCGACCTGGTGGTGCCCGCGGCGGCGGCCATGTTCACCGAGGAGATCGGCTACCCGCCCTACCGTGGGTCCGACCGTTCCTATCGACTCTCCGTGGGGGCGCTGGTGCGGGCCGGCCGTTCGCTGGTGCGGATCGAGAACGGTGAGGTGATCTTCAAGGCGGACATCGGCAGCGTGGCGCTAGGTGTCGCCCAGATCCAGGGAGTCTGGGTGCATCCGCGGTGGCGCGGCAGGGGGGTGGCCGTGCCCGCGATGGCGGCGGTGGTGGACCACGTCCTGCGCGAGGTGGCCGCGACGGTCACGCTGTACGTCAACGACTTCAACACCCCTGCTCTGGCGACCTATCGGCATGTCGGCTTCACCCAGACCGGAACATTTGCGACGGTGCTGCTGTAACCGCTGACGGGTCACGATCTGGTCACACACCACCCACCTGCGCGTCAACAGCACAGGCCGACGACTAGGATCCCCGAGGAATCATTCGTCAGTCTGCATGGATATGCAGGCACACAGGAAGTGCAGGACGCCGCTGATGGCACGGGTGCAGCGCAGACTCCCTACCCTCGACGAGCTCCGTCCGCTCGTGCGGGTGGAGCGCCCCACCCTCCAGCGCACCCGGCGAGCCCTGGAGCGGGCCCACACGATTGACGACCTGCGCACGATCGCACGACGCCGTACCCCCCGCTCGGCGTTCGACTATGTGGACGGCGCAGCCGAGAGCGAGGTCAGCCTGTCCCGCGCGCGGGAGGCGTTCGGCCGGGTGGAGTTCCGCCCCCGGGTGCTGCGCGACGTCTCCCGGATCGAGACGGCGGTGCAGATCCTGGATGCCACCAGCCCGATCCCGCTGTTGTTGGCGCCGACCGGCTTTACCCGGATGATGCACCACGAGGGGGAACGCGCCGTCGGGCGGGCTGCAGCCGCCGCGGGCATCCCCTACACCCTGTCCACCATGGGCACGGTCTCCGTGGAGGACCTGGCCACCGACGTGCCCGACGTGCAGCGCTGGTTCCAGCTCTACCTGTGGCAGGACCGGCAGGCGTCCCTGGACCTGATGCGCCGGGCGCGGGAGGCCGGGTACACCACGCTGGTGCTGACCGTCGATACCTGCGTGGGTGGCGAGCGCCTGCGGGATGTTCGCAATGGGATGACGATCCCGCCGCAACTAACCCCGCGCACCCTAGCGGGGATGGCGGTGCACCCCCGCTGGTGGGCGAACCTGCTGACCACCGAACCGTTGGAGTTCGCCTCGCTGCGGGACAGCGGCGGCACTGTCGAGCAGCTTGTCAACCGGATGTTCGACCCCACGCTGAACACCCAGGACCTGCTGTGGTTGCGGGACCAGTGGCCCGGCCACATCGTCCTGAAGGGCATCCAGGACGTGGCCGACGCCCGGGAGTTCGTCGAGCTGGGCGTGGATGGGCTGATCGTCTCCAACCACGGCGGGCGACAACTGGACCGCTCGGTGACCCCGTTGGAGGTGCTCCCGCAGATCGCTGCGGCCGTCGGCGGGAGGGTGCCGGTGCTGTTGGACACCGGCATCATGCACGGTGGCGACATCGTCGCGGCGGTGGCCAACGGCGCTGATGCCGTGCTGATCGGACGCGCCTACCTCTACGGCCTGATGGCGGGGGGCGAGGCCGGCGTCACCCGGGCCCTGGATATCCTGACGGCTCAGTTCCAGCGCACCATGCGCCTGCTGGGCGCCACCTCACTGGATCAACTCACCCCTGACCGTGCCGTGCTCCACCCGACCGGCGCCCCCACCCCTGTCCACCCCGCCTGACTTTGGAGGAAGCACCTATGCGAAGCAAGCTGTTCACCCTGACCGCCGTCACCGGCGCCCTCGCCCTGACCCTGACCGCCTGTGGCTCTGACGACGGGGGTGAGTCCAGCTCGGGCTCCCTGGTCGGGGAGGGCAGCGGCGACAGCTGCGTCATTGAGGGCACAGTGCCGGTCGGGGCGGCCCTGTCGCTCACCGGCGGGGCAGGCTCTTACGGGGAGTCCCAGCAGAAGGGCCTGGAGCTGGCCGCCAAGCACCTGAACGAGAAGGAAGGCGTCACCTACGAACTGACCGTCGAGGACGACCAGACCGACCCCAAGCAGGCGATCAGTGTCTTCGAGGGCTTCGTCCAGGACGGCGCCAGCGTCATCATCGGCCCCACCCTGTCCAACACCGCCTTCCAAGCCCAGCCGATCGCCCAGGAGGCGGGGGTGCCGGTGCTGGCCATCTCCAACACCGCGGAGGGCATCACCGCCCAGGGCGACTACATCTTCCGTGACTCGCTGACCGAGGGCCAGGTCATCCCGCAGACGGTGGCCAAGTCCGTGGAGACCTTCGGCCTGGAGAACGTCGTGGTGATGTACTCCAACGACGACGCGTTCACCGAGTCCGGGTACGAGGTGATGGCCGAGTCGCTGGAGACCGAGGGTGTGAACGTCGCGGCCACCCTGACCTTCTCCACCAACGACACCGACTTCCGGGCGCTGCTGACCGAGGCCAAGAACGCCGATCCGGACGCCATCTTCGTCTCCGGTCTGATCGAGGCGGCCATCCCACTGGTCACCCAGGCCCGCGAACTCGGCATCGACGTGCCGATCATCGGCGGTAACGGGTTCAACAACCCGCAGCTGATGACCGACGCCGGTGAGGCCGCCGAGGGCGTCGTGGTCGGCGCTGCCTGGAACTCGGCCTCGGACAACCCGGAGAACGCCGCCTTCCTGGAGGCCTTCGAGGAGGAGTACGGCGGTCAGCCGGACCAGTTTGCCGCGCAGGCCTATGCCGGTATGACGATCATCGACCACGCGGTCCGGGAGCAGTGCTCCGGGGAGCGGGATGCCATCAAGGAGGGGCTGGGCAACATCAACGAGCTGCCCACGGTCCTGGGCACGATCACCATCAACGAGGACCGGGACGCCGAGCACGACGCGGTGGTCCAGGTGGTCGAGGACGGGAAGTTCGCCGTCCTGCAGTAAGCGGCCCGGCTCAGCACGACCGGCCTCACACCCCCGACCCTGACGGAGGCGGACCCTCATGCAGCAACTGCTCAACGGCCTGTTCATGGGCTCGATCTATGCGCTCTTCGCGATCGGCTTCACGCTGGTCTTCGGGGTGCTGGATCGGCTGAACCTGGCTCACCCGGCCGTCTTTGCCGTGTCCGCCTTCGTCGGGATCGAGTTGGTGGAGGTCGGTGGCCTGTCGATCTGGCTCACCCTGCCGATCGTGTTCGTGATCGGGGGGCTCCTGGGCATCGTCATCGAGCGGGTGGCCTTCCGGCCGCTGAAGAACAGACCCGATGCCCACTTCGCCGGCCTGATCTCCTCCATCGCGCTGGCCGGGATCTTCATCGCGCTGCTGCAGTGGCGGTACGGGCCGGACACCCGGCGCTTTCCGGTGGAGTCCTTCCCCAGCACCACGTTCACCCTGTTTGGCGCCCAGATGACGCTCTTGCAGGTCGCCATCCTGATCATCTCGGTGGTGCTGATGGTGGCCCTGGCGGTGCTGGTGGCACGGAGCCGGTTGGGGCGTGGGATGCGCGCGATCGCGGAGAACCCGACCGCGGCCCGGGTGCTCGGCATCAACGTCGACCGGGTGACGATGACCACGTTCGCCATCTCCTCGGCCCTGGGTGCCGTGGCCGGCGCGCTCTTTGCGATGAACGTCAACAGTGCGCAGTTGACGATGGGCAGCGCGATCGAGCTCAAGGGCCTGGCAGTGATCATCGTCGGCGGCATGGGCTCGTTGCCCGGGGCGCTCGTCGGTGGCCTGCTCCTCGGCCTGGCCGAGGTGTTCACTGTTCAGTACATCGGGTCCAGCTGGCGGGACCTGGTCGCCTTCGGCCTGCTCTTCCTGATCCTCCTGGTGCGCCCGCAGGGCCTGTTCGGCGCCCGCAAGGTGCGGGAGGTCTGAGGTGTTCACCGAGTCGACCATCGTCTTCATCGCGCTCACCGCGATCTTTGCCTATTCCTTCTACGCGGTCCTGGTCGCTGGGCAACTCAGTCTGGGCCAGGCCGGGTTCGCCTCACTGGCCGCCTTCGTCAGCGCCACCTTGGCCCCGGCCCCCGCCGACGTCGGGGACGTCCCGGCGCTGCTCATCGCGATCGTCATCGGGATGGCCGTCGGCGCGGTCGCCGCCGTGGTGCTCGGCCTACCGACGATGCGGTTACGGGGTGTCTTCCTGGCCATCGCCACGCTGGCCTTCGCCGAGGCCGTCCGGATTCTCATCATCAACATGGAGTGGACCGGAGGCGCCCAGGGCATGTCGGTGCCCAAGGTGGTCGAGCCGTGGATGGCCTGGTTGCTGCTGCTCCTGGTGGCCTACTGGTTCTGGCGGCAGGGTCCGTCCCGGTACGGGCGTGCCCTGGAGGCCATCCGGGAGGACGAGCTGGCCGCCCGGGCGATGGGCATTGACGTGGGCAATCACCGCCTGTCCGCCTTCATCGCCGCCGGAGCCGTGGCCGGGCTCTACGGGGTGCTCTGGGCCTTCTACGTGCGGCTGATCGCCCCGGAGGACTTCGGCTTCGCCGAGGCCATCGACGGCCTGGTCACTGCCGTGGTCGGCGGTTCGACGATGTTCATCGGCCCGCTGCTGGGCAGCATCTTCCTGACGATGGTGCCCGAGGTGCAGCGCGCGATCGGCATCGAGGCCAGCTGGATCCGGCCGTTCCTGTCCAGCCTGCTGCTGCTGGTGGTCATCCTGTTCCTGCCCGGTGGTCTGGCCAGCCTGCTGCCCCGCCGCGCACAGCGCTTGGTGACCGGTGCCCAGAGCGACCCCGATGAGGGCCCCGCGGCCGGTGGTCTGGATCGGCGTCACCACCCAGCGGCCGGGGAGACCGTGGTCAACCTGGTCGGGCTCGGCAAGGACTACGGCGGTGTGCACGCCAACAAGGACATCAACCTGCAGATCACCGGCGGTGAGGTCATCGGGCTGATCGGCCCCAACGGCGCCGGCAAGACCACGCTGGTCAACATGATCAGCGGCCTGAGCAGGCCGACCTCCGGCACGGCCGAGGTGCTCGGCCTGTCACCGGGCCGGGCGCCGGTGCACAAGGTCGCCGCGGCCGGTGTCAGCCGCACCTTCCAGCACTCCAAGCTCTTCGGCCGGCTCTCCGCGCTGGAGAACGTCATGGTGGGTGGCCACCTGGTCAGCAAGCCGACGTTCCTGCGGCGGCTGCTCTGGTTGCCGTCGGCCCGCCGGGACGAGCAACAGCTGGTGCGCCATGCGGCCCGGTGCCTGGCCCGGGTCGGGCTGACCGGGCAGGAGAACACCCCAGCCACCGCCCTGTCCTACGGCGATCAACGGCGCCTGGAGATCGCCCGGGCCCTGGCCTCGGACCCCTCGCTGCTCATCCTGGACGAGCCGGCGGCCGGTATGAACCATGTCGAGGCCGAGGCGCTGTCCGAGCTGATCGGCTCGCTGGCCCAGGACGGGCTGACGATCCTGCTCATCGAGCACAACGTGGGCATGGTGATGCGGACCTGCAGCCGGATCGTCGTGCTCAACTTCGGGGAGGTCATCGCCACCGGCACCCCGGATGAGGTCGCCAACAATCCCGCTGTCGTCGAGGCCTACCTGGGCAGCGCCGAATCGGAGGACGCACCGTGAGCCAGACCCCTGCTGCAACCACCTCGTCCGAGTCGATCCTGGCCGTGCGGGACCTCGTGGTCACCTATGGGCGGGTGGAGGCCGTCCGTGGTGTCTCCTTCGAGGCCGCCGCCGGCTCCCTGATCACCCTGGTGGGCGCCAATGGCGCCGGCAAGTCCTCGATCATCAACGCGGTCTCCGGCATCGTCCGTCCCCGCGGGGGCACGATCCACTTCGAGGGGCAGGACATCACCCGGGTGCCGGCGCACAAGCTCGTCGGCCAGGGGCTGGTGCAGGTGCCGGAGGGCCGCCAGATCCTGGGCACCCTGACTATCCACGAGAACCTGCAACTCGGCGCCTGGCACTCAGCCGACTCCGAGGCCATCGACGAGGTCTACGACCGGTTCCCGGTGCTCGCCGAGCGGCGGGACCTGCCGGCCGGAGCGCTCTCCGGCGGCGAGCAGCAGATGCTGGCCATCGGCAGGGCCCTGGTCGCCCGGCCACGACTGATGCTGCTCGATGAGCCGTCGATGGGCCTGGCGCCCAAGATCGTCGATGAGGTGTTCCGGGTCATCGACCAGATCCGCTCCTCAGGCACCACGGTGGTGCTCATCGAGCAGAACGCCCGCCGTGCCCTGCAAGCCGCCGACCACGGGTACGTGCTGTCCAGTGGGGAGATCGCCCACCAGGGGCCGGCGAACGAGCTGCTCGCTGACGACCGGGTGGTCCAGGCCTACCTGGGGGTCTGATCAGTCCGGGGAGTCATAGCCGGACAGCAACCACGCCAGAGCGGACGGCAGTCGCTCCGCCCAG
>CAYVEH010000014.1:0-27071 GCA_964450585.1 uncultured Ornithinimicrobium sp. | reverse complement strand
CAACAAGATCTACGGGCTGACCAAGGGTCAGTACTCCCCCACCTCCGAGGTCGGCTCGATCACCAAGTCGACTCCGGTGGGCTCGGTAGACCGTCCGTTCAACCCGGTGTCGTTGGCGCTGGGTGCTGAGGCCACCTTCGTCGCCCGGACGATGGACTCGGACCGGGCCCACCTGACGGCGGTGCTCAGCGCAGCCGCCGAGCACCGCGGCACGGCTCTGGTGGAGATCTACCAGAACTGCCCGATCTTCAACGACGGCGCCTTCCAGCTGCTCAAGGACCGGGATGAGAAGCAGGCCCGGGTGCTGACCCTGGCCCACGGCGAACCGGTGCGCTCCGGCGTGGCGCAGGTGGTGGCCCGTGGCGCCGACGGTACCCTGACGGTGGTGCCCGAGGACGAGGCCGACCCCGCGTCCGTCCTGGTGCACGACGCCACGGCCGACGACCCGTCCACGGCCTTCGCGCTGTCCCGGATCGACGACGGGTCGATGGCTCACATCCCGATGGGGATCTTCCGCTCGGTCTCCCGCCCGACTTACGACGACCAGGTGCGGGCACAGGTCGAGGGTGCGCGGTCGGCTGCCGGCGGGCCGGCCACCGACGAGGACCTGGCCGGGCTGCTGGCTGGTGGTGACACCTGGACCGTGGGGTGAGGCCGGCTGTCGGGGCCGGGTCGCCCGCGGTGACCGACTCACCGACCCCGCCGCCGGAGGGCACGGCTGCGGCGGCGGAGGCCCGCAAGGGAACGGCATACGGTCTGCTGGCCTATGGCTTGTGGGGTGTCTTCCCGCTGTACTTCGTGGCGCTGGCCCCCGCCCCGGCCCTGGAGGTGCTGGCCCACCGGATCCTGTGGTCGCTGGTGCTGTGCGTCGCGATCCTGGCGCTGGCCGGGCGGGCCCGCTGGGTGCTGCAGATCTTCACGGACCGGCGGTTGCTAGTGCCGATGAGTGCCGCCGGGCTGCTCATCGGCTTGAATTGGACGATCTACATTGTGGCGGTGATGTCCGGGCACGTCACCGAGGCCGCCATGGGTTACTTCCTCAACCCTCTGTTGACCGTGGCCCTGGGTGTGCTGGTGCTGCGGGAGCGACTCCGCGCCGGTCAGTGGGTCGCGGTCGGGCTGGGGTTGATCGCCGGGGTCTATCTGACCATCGACTACGGCTCGGTGCCGTGGATCTCCCTGTCATTGGCACTCTGCTTCGCCGGGTACGGTCTGATCAAGAAGCAGGTCGGTCGCCGGGTCTCGGCGCTGGACTCCCTCACCGGTGAGACGCTGCTGATGGGGCCGTTCGCGGTCGCGCTGCTCATCTGGTTAGCCATGACCGGGCAACAGACCTTCGTCGGTGAAGGAGCCGGGCACACCGCCCTGCTGCTCAGTGCCGGAGTGGCCACCACCGTTCCGCTGCTGCTGTTTGCGGCCGCCGCCACCCGGGTGACCCTGGTGACGGTCGGGTTGCTGCAATTCATCAACCCGGTGATGCAACTGCTGGTCGGCGTGCTGATCCTCGGCGAGGTGGTGCCGACCTCGCGCTGGGTCGGGTTTGCCCTGGTCTGGGTCGCCCTGCTAGTGCTGACCGTCGATTCCCTCGTCTCCACCGGGCGGTCCCGGCGGCTGGCCCGTTCGGCCGAGGGGGCCGCGGTCTGAGTGATCGGTTGTGCTGCCGCGCCGAAGACGCCACCCTGGTGGCATGCGCACACCGATTGAGGCCGTGACGGCCTGGCACGCGGCGGTCAACGCCGGTGACATCGAGTCCGCTGTGGCGTGCTGCCACCCCGAGGTCGAGGTCGGCGGGCCCCGCGGCACGGGGCGCGGTCATGACCTGATGCGTGGGTGGTTACGCCGGTCCGGGATCCGGCTGGCGCCGCAACACGAACTGGCCGAGTCCGCCCCGGGCGTCATCGTCGTGGAGGAACTGGCGCACTGGACGGCCGAGAACACCCCGTTCCCGGCGCCGACCGAGCCGACGCCCACCTGGTGCACGTTCCGGGTGGAGTACGGCTGCCTGGTCTCGGTGGTCCGTCACGAGGAGCGGCCGGACGCCAGCACCTGACCCGCGGCCTGCTGCAGAGCACGGGCCCCGGCAGCAGCCACCTCCTCACCCTCGCTGATCTCCACGGCGAACCGGCGCCCGGAGGCCCGGTAGATGATCACCCCCGGCCCACCCCGCACGATGTATGCGGTGCGCTCCGGCAACCAGCGCAACCCGACCCCACCCCACCTCATCGGGTCCAGCTCGGCGGTCTGCACCCCCAGGACCTCACCGGCAGCCACCCGCAGCAGAGTCACCGGCAGCAACGTGGACCGGATCGTGAGTCCCCGCTCATCGACTCGTGCCTCGACCCGGGACCACGCCAGCACGAACAGGACGGTCAGGAGGGAGAGCAGACCGATGACCACGCCCAGGACCGGGGTGCCGACCCAGGACAGCACCGTCGTCACCGTCAGCACTACCGCCACGAAGACGGCCGTGCCCAGCAGCACCCCGGACTCCAGGTGTGTGGCCCACGGCACCAGCGGCTGGCGCGGATCGACCGGCACGATCCGCGACCGTTCCGGCACCTGGTCGATCACCTGCTGACGGTCCACCGTGGGCCGGCCGTGGATGAGGTAGGCAGCGGTCGCGAACAGGGCAGCCACCGCAAACGGAGCCAGCGACCAGCTCAGGTGCACCCGCTCCGGGCCCCCGGCCAGGGTCGTGCCCCAGGCAGCAGCTCCGTACATCGCGGCCGCGGTCGACCCGACCGCCGCCAGCACGGTGAGGATCCACCGGCTCCACAGCGCGGAGAGGAAGCTGCTCAGCATCCCCACCAGCGCCGCGAGCACCGCACAGAACCCGGCCACCGACAACGCCACCGACAACACCCCGGCGCCGGTACTGAACCCATCCGGCAGGTCCGCGCTCCAGTGCGTCGGGACCCGCTCCGGCGGCGACCACAGGGTGGTCGTCAACAGCAACGCCGCGAAGGGCACCATCACCCACACCCCGGTGAGCAGGCGACGGGGCCGTGAGGAGGTCACGAGGAGCGCAGCGCGACGCCGTCGACCAGGGCGCGCAGCGCCTGGACCGCGGCCCGCTCGCCCAGTGGTGCCAGGGTGGCGCGGGCCTCGTCGGCCACCCGCAGCGTGTGCGCCCGGGCGGCTTCCATCGCCGGGTGACGGCGCAACAGGTCCAGCGCCTCCGTCAGCTCCCGGTCATCGGCGATCGGGCCGGCCAGCAGTTGCCGGAGACGCTCGTCGGCGGGGTCGGTGGAGGCGCGGGCGATGAGCACCGGCAGGGTGGCCTTGCCCTCCCGCAGGTCCGTCCCGGGGGTCTTGCCGGACTCCCCGGCCTCCGAGGAGATGTCCAGCAGGTCATCGGCGAGCTGGAAGACCACGCCGATCTTCTCCCCGTACTCGGTCAACAAGGCCACCGTTGCGGCATCACAGCCACCGAACATCGCCCCGTACCGGGCGGCGGTCGCGATCAGCGCCCCCGTCTTGTCGGCGAGCACCCCGAGGTAGTGATCCACCGGGTCCACGCTCTCCGGCACCGGGCGGTCGTCGCGGATCTGCCCGGCGCACAGCCGCACGAAGGTGTCGGCCTGGATACCGACCGCCTCGGCGCCCAACCCGGAGATGACCTTCGAGGCCACGCCGAACAGCAGGTCCCCGATGAGGATCGAGGTGGAGTTGTCGAAGGCGACATTCGCGCTGGGCACCCCGCGGCGCAGGTCCGCCTCGTCCATAACGTCGTCGTGGTACAGCGAGGCCAGGTGGGTGAGCTCTACCCCGACCGCCGCATCCACCACCTGGGGCGAGACCTCCGCGACGTCACCAGCCGAGGGACCGACCTGGGCGGCCAGCAGTGTCAGCATCGGCCGGAACCGTTTGCCGCCGGCATCACTGAGATACCGCGCGGCTCCGGCGATGAACTCGTCCTCGTGGTCGATGACCTGCTGGAGCCGGGTGTCGACGGCCCCCAGCCCAGCGACCACCCGCTCGTTGAGCCCCGGGTCCACTCCGGGCACCAGCTCGGTGGACACCTGCGCCCCGGTCACCGCAGGAACTGGGCAGCGTTGGCGGCCAGGTCCAGCACCGGAGCCGGGGCCACCCCCAGGCCGAGCGTGACCAGGACGCCGGTGACCACCGCGAAGGTGGTCAGTGCGGAGGGTGTCACGACCACGGTGTCACCCCGGGTGTCCCCGAAGTACAGCATCACGATCAGCTTGAAGTAGATGTAGGCCGTCACCGCGCTGGCCAACACACCGATGACCGCGAGCCAGGCGTAGTCGTTGGCGATCGCCGCCGCGAAGACCGCGAACTTGCCGGTGAACCCGGAGGTCAGCGGGATTCCGGCGAAGGCCAGCAACAGGAAGGAGAAGGCAGCCGCCATCCACGGCGAGCGGCGCCCCAGCCCGGACCACTGGTTGATGTGCGTGGCCTCACTGCCGGCCGAGCGGACCAGGGCGACCAGGGCGAACGCCGGGATGGTCATGAAGCCGTAGGCCGCCAGGTAGAACATCGTGCTGGAGGCACCGACCTGCTGCAGGGCCAGCAACCCGGTGAGCACGAAGCCGGCGTGGGCGATCGAGGAGTAGGCCAGGATCCGCTTGACGTCGGTCTGCACAATCGACAGCACCGCGCCGACGACCATGGTGACCGCGGCGATCCCGGCCACCACCGGCTGCCAGTCCAGCCGGGCGGCCTCCAGTCCGACGTAGAACAACCGAAGCATGGCACCGAAGGCAGCGACCTTGGTGCAGGCAGCCATAAAGCCGGTGACCGGCGTGGGGGCGCCCTGGTACACATCCGGGGTCCAGGAGTGGAACGGCACCGCACCAACCTTGAACAACAACCCGGAGGCCAGCAGCAGCATCCCGGGCAGCAGCATCCCGTCCATCCCGGTCTGGGTGGAGATGGCCTCGGCGATGGCATCCAGCCGCATCGAACCGGAGTAGCCGTACAGCAGCACCGCCCCAAACAGGAAGAACGCGGAGGAGAACGCGCCCAGCAGGAAGTACTTCAGGGAGGCTTCCTGGGACAGCAGCCGGCGGCGCCGCGCCAACCCGGACAGCACGTACAGCGGCAGCGACAGGATCTCCAGGGCGATGAACATCAGGAGCAGATCGTTCGCCGCCGGGAACAGCATCATGCCGCCGATCGACAGCAGCGTCAGCGGGTAGATCTCCGTGGTCGTGCCGCCGAGGCGGACCGCCTCGGCCTCCTCGTGAGAGCCCGGCACCGAGACCCCGGCCTGAGTGAACGCATCAGGGGTCGTGCCGCCCAGGCGCTCGCTCATCGCCAGCACCCCGATCACCGACAGCGTCAGGATCAGCCCCTGGATCATCAGGGTGGGGCCGTCGATGCTGACGGTGCCGGCCGCGGTGATGACCTGGTTCTCCCGGGAGAACCAGAGCAGCGCCACCAGGGCCGCCACCAGGGTGGCCACGGTCAGCCAGAGCTGCACGACGACGCGTCGCTGCCGGGGCAGGAACCCCTCGAGCAGGCAGCCGATGAGGCCTCCGCCGAAGACGACGATCAGCGGCAGGATCGCCAGGTAGTTGATCTCCGGGGCGTCGAACATCAGCCCTCACTCCCCTCGGCCGAGACGGTAGGTGCGGGGTCGCTGACCCCGGTGTTCTGCAGGGTGACCGACACGGCCGGCTCCAACATGTCGATGACTGGCTTGGGATAGAAGCCGAGCACCAGGAAGGCGGCGATCAGCGGCGCGACAACGAACTTCTCCCGCACGCTCATGTCGGTCGTGCTGGCTGCGATCTCCTCCGGCTTGGGGCCGGTGGCGATCTTCTGGTACCAGAGCAGGATGTAGAGCGCAGCCAGGATGACGCCGGTAGCGCCGATGATGGCCGCCGCCGGGTACCGCTGGAAGGTCCCCACGATCACCAGGAACTCGGAGACGAAGGCGTTCAGCCCGGGCAGCGACAGTGCCGACAGACCGGACAGCAGCAGGGTGCCGGCGATCAGCGGGGTGACCCGCTGCCAACCGCCGTAGTCGGCAATCATCCGCGAGCCGCGCCGGGCCACCAGCATCCCGGCCACCAGGAACAGCGCGGCGGTGGTGAAGCCGTGGTTGACCATGTACAGCGTGGCGCCGGTCTGGCTCACCGTCGTCATCGCGAAGATGCCCAGCACGATGAACCCGAAGTGGCTGATTGAGGTGAACGCGATCAGGCGCATCATGTCCCGCTGGCCGATCGCCAGCATCGCGCCGTAGAGGATCGAGATCACCGCCAGCACCAGCACCACCGGCGTGGCCCACTGGCTGGCCTCGGGGAACAGTTGCAGGCAGAAGCGCAGCATCCCGAAGGTGCCGACCTTGTCCAGCACACCGACCAGCAGCACCGCCGTGGCCGGGCGTGCCTCGGTCGCGGCATCAGGCAGCCAGGTGTGCACCGGCACCATCGGCGCCTTGATGGCGAAGGCCAGGAAGAAACCCAGGAAGAGCAGCTTCTCGGTCGCCCCACCGATCTGCAGGCCGGTGAGGTTGGCCAGCAGGAAGCCGTCGCTGCCGCCGGGGCCGACGGCATACAGCCCGATGACGGCCACCAGCATGATCAGGCCGCCGGCCAGCGAGTACAGCAGGAACTTGGTGGCGGCGCGGGCCCGCTCCGGGCCGCCGTACTGGCCGATCAGGAAGTAGACCGGGACCAGCATGGCCTCGAAAAAGACGTAGAAGAGGAAGACGTCGGTGGCGGCGAAGACACCGATCATCATCGCCTCGAGCAGCAGGATCCAGGCCACGTAACCCTGCTGGCGGCGGGTGCCGTCGGCGGGTACGTCGTCCCAGGCGGCCACCAGGCAGACCGGGACCAGGATCACGCTGAGCAGGATCATCGACAACGCGATGCCGTCCACGCCGAGCGCGAAGTTCACCCCGAACTGGGGGATCCAGGCGTACTGCTCCTCGAGTTGCAGGTGGCCGTTGCCGACGATGAACTTCCACCCGACGACCAGCGCCAGCAGGAAGGTGATCAGGGAGACGCCGAGGGCGAACTCCCGGGCCTTGGCGAAGCCACGGGGCATGAGGACCAGCGCGAGGGCGCCGAGTGCCGGCACCGCGAGCAGGATCGTCAACCAGGGCACGTCGGTCATCTCACATCACCCACACAGCACCGAGGATGGCGACGATGCCGGCGAGCATCGTCAGGGCATAGGAGCGGACGAACCCGTTCTGGGCCCGCCGCACGACGTTAGCCAGGTCGGCCAGACCGCGGCTGGTGCCGCCGACCAGGCCGCCGTCGATCACGTCGTTGTCCGCGACTTCCAGAGCGTTCACCAGGCTGGACCCGGGCCGGCGCAGGAACTGCTCGTTGAAGTCGTCCTGGAACAGGTCGCGTCGCGCGGCCCGCGTCGCGAACGACCCGACCGGGGCGACGACCGGGACCTCGTCCCGGCCGTAGCGCAGCCAGGCCAGACCGACGCCGAGGACCATCAGCACGAAGACACTGATCTGTATGCCGATCACCGGGATGAGCGGCTCGTGCTCGCCCGGGGCGCCGAAGACCGGCTCCAACCATCCGGTGAGCACCCCGGTCGGGTACAGCACGGCACCCAGGGCCAGGGACCCGACCGCCAGCACGATCATCGGGACGGTCATCGTCAGCGGCGACTCGTGCGGGTGGGCGTCGTCCTCCCAGCGGCTCTTGCCGTGGAAGGTCATGAAGAACAGGCGCGACATGTAGAACGCGGTGATCCCGGCACCGATCAGGGCAGTCAGGCCGAAGACCCAGCCCTGCCAGCCCTCGGTCGCGAACGCCGCCTCGATGATGTGGTCCTTGGAGAACCACCCGGCGGTGAACGGGAAGCCGATGATGGCCAGCCAGCCGGCGCCGAAGGTGAGCCAGGTGATCTTGATCTCCTGGCCCAGGGCCCCGAAGCGCCGCATATCGACGCGGTCGTTCATGGCGTGCATCACCGAGCCGGCCCCCAGGAACATCCCGGCCTTGAAGAAGCCGTGGGTGATCAGGTGGAAGATCGCGTACACATAACCGATCGGGCCGAGGCCGACGGCCAGCATCATGTAGCCGATCTGGCTCATCGTGGAGGCGGCCAGGGCCTTCTTGATGTCGTCCTTGGCACAGCCGACGATTGCCCCGTAGAGCAACGTGATGGCACCGACGATCGCCACGGCCAGCCGGGCATCGGGGGTCAGGTCGTAGATGGCCTGACTGCGCGCCACCAGGTAGACACCGGCGGTCACCATCGTCGCGGCGTGGATCAGCGCGGACACCGGGGTCGGGCCGGCCATCGCGTCACCCAACCAGCTCTGCAGCGGGAACTGGGCCGACTTGCCGCAGGCGCCCATCAGGAGCAGCAGCCCGATGACCGTCAGCACGGTCGGGGTGGCGGCGCCGGCGCTGCCGTGCACGGTGGCGAAGTCCAGCCCGCCGAAGGTGGCCAGCATGAAGGCCATCGCGATGATCAGCGCGAAGTCACCGATCCGGTTGACGACAAAGGCCTTGTTCGCGGCGCTGGCGTAGGCCGGGTTGTGGTTCCAGAAGCCGATCAGCAGGTAGGAGGCCAACCCGACGCCTTCCCAACCGACGAACAGCACCAGGTAGGAGTCGGCCAGCACCAGGATGAGCATCGCCGCGACGAACAGGTTCAGGTAGGCGAAGAAGCGCCGCCGGTCCGGGTCGTCGGCCATGTACCCCAGGGAGTACACGTGGATCAGGGACCCGACGAAGGTGATCAGCATGACGAAGGCCATCGACAGCGGGTCGATAAGCAGCCCGGCGTTGACCGACAGGTTGCCGGTGCTGACCCAGTCCCACAACTGCACCGTCATAGAGCGCTCCCCGGCGCTCAGGCCGGTGAGCTGCAGGACGATCAGGGCACCCACCACAAAACTGCCCCAGGACAGCAGGGTGGCCAGGATGGGACCGAACTTGTCGGTGGCCCGCCCCCCGAGCAGCAACAGACCGGCACCGAGCAGGGGCAGCGCGATCAGCAACCAGGCCAGGGCCGAGGAACCCGTGGCCTCCACGGCACGGACCGCACTGGGGTCGGCGAGCGCGAGGCCGGCCGATGTCTCAAGCACAGACACGAGGCTCGCTCCTTACAGCTTCAGCAGGTTGGCGTCGTCGACCGAGGCCGAGCGGCGCGCCCGATAGATGGACATGATGATCGCCAGACCGACGACCACCTCGGCAGCAGCCACCACCATCACGAACAGGGCGTAGACCTGTCCGTCGAGGTTTCCGTGCATGCGCGCGAAGGTGATCAGCGCCAGGTTGCAGGCGTTGAGCATCAGCTCCACCCCCATGAACACGATGATCGTGTTGCGGCGCAGCAGCACCACGAGGGCGCCGATCGCGAACAGCAGCGTGGCCAGGTAGATGTAGGCGGACAGGTTCACTGCTGCTCCCCTCCGCTGGTGGTGCTCTCACTCGGTGCGGGCACGTCCGCTTCCTCGGTCTGGCTGGTTTCTCCGGACGGGTCGACCCCGCGGTAGGGCACCGCGGTGTAGGTCTGGCCCCGGGCCACGAGCACCCGGGGCACGGAGACCTCGGCCGGCGTGCCGTCAGGCAGTAGGGCGGGGGTGTCCGAGGCGTTGTGCCGGGCGTACACGCCCGGGGCAGGCTTGCCGGCCACAAAGGAGTTGGAGCGGATGCGCTCGACGGCGCGCTCCCGCTGCGTGAGCCGAGGGGTCAACCGCTCCCGGTGGGCCAGCACCATGGCACCCATCACCGCGATCACCAGCAGCGAGCCGAGCACCTCGAAGCTGAACACCTGGTGACTGAAGATCTCCCGGGCCAGCGCCGTGACGCTGCCCTCGGCCTGGGCGGCCTCCAGCCCGGCGGTCTCGGGGAAGGTCACCTTGCCCAGCCCGAAGAGCGCCACGCCGAGGAAGAGCAGCGCCAGGATCCAACCCCAGACGCGCTGCCCGCCGATCGTCTCGATCGAGGAGGTGGTGGATCCGACACCGACGGTCATGATGACGAACAGGAAGAGCATCATCACGGCGCCGGAGTAGACGAAGATCTGGATGATCCCGACGAACTCGGCGTGCTGGGCGATATAGAAGATACCCAACCCGACCATCACCAGGGCCATCGCCATGGCCGCGTGGACCGCCTTGCGGGCGAAGAGGAGCCCGAGGGCACCCAGGACGCAGGCGGGACCCAGCACCCAGAAGAGCAGGGCCTCACCACCGCTCACCGGGACACCTCCTCGTGGTCGGTCTCGTCGGAACGGTCCGTGGCAGCGTTCTCAGCCTCAGCGGCCCGCTCGGCAGCCTTGTCGCGGGCGAAGACGTACTCCCGCTGGGCCCGGGTCGGTGCGGTGACCACGCCGCGGTAGTAGTCCCGCTCGCTGGCACCCTCGGCCATCGGGAACGGCGGGGGCAACTGCCCCTCCCGCAGCGGGGCCAGCAGTTGATGCTTCTCATAGATGAGCGGGGCCCGCTCCTTGTCGGCGAGCTCGTACTCGTTGGTCATCGTCAGCGCCCGGGTCGGGCAGGCCTCGATGCACAGGCCGCAGAAGATGCACCGCAGGTAGTTGATCTGGTAGACGCGGCCGTACCGCTCACCGGGGGAGAAGCGTGCTCCCTCGATGTTGTCGGCGCCCTCCACGTAGATGGCATCAGCCGGGCAGGCCCAGGCGCACAGCTCGCAGCCGACACACTTCTCCAGCCCGTCGGGGTGCCGGTTCAGCTGGTGTCGGCCGTGGAACCGGGCGGCAGTGGGCCGCGGCTTCTCCGGGTACTCCTCGGTGTAGATCTTGCGGAACATGGTGCCGAAGGAGACGCCGAACCCGGCCACCGGGGCGAAGAGTTCCTCCAGGAAGCCTGGCTTCTCCCGGGTGCCGTCCGGTCGGGTGACCAGGGCGGGGCTCTGCTCGGTCTCCGGGACCTTGGCCACATCGGTCTCCGGTGTCGCCGATGGCTCCGGTGCACCGGAGCCGGCGTGCTTGGGTTGCTTGCGCTCAGCCACGGGTATCCTCCCCGTCGATGTCGTCGTGCTCCGCGCCCGGCGCGGAGGAATCGTCGTCCTCTGCCGAGGCAGAGGGCTCAGCACGGTCGGCGACGACGGTGCCCGTCGCAGTGCCGGTCGTGCTCTGTTCAGTGCCGTCGCCGGTGACGCCCGTGACGGGTTGGGCCGAGCCCACGGCGCGGGACCGGGCAGCCGGCTCGCGCAGCGTCTGGCCGGGCAACGGAGGCACCGGGAAGCCACCGGCAAACGGGTCCACCTCGGCCGGGGGACGCCGGTCCTCCAGGGTCTTGGCTTCCTTCTTCTCCAGCCGTGACATCAGCAGCATGATGCCGCCGACCACACCCACGATGACGATGGCGGTGGTGATGATGACCGGCAGGCGGCCCTCACCGAAGTAGCCGACGCTGGGGTCGGCTGCGCGCATCAGGATCACGGCGATCACCCACACCAGCGACAGCGGGATGAGGACCTTCCACCCCAGCTTCATGAACTGGTCGTAACGGACACGAGGCAGCGACCCGCGCAGCCAGACGTAGACGAAGATGAAGCACCACATCTTGGCGGTGAACCACAGCAGGCCCCACCAGCCCTCGTTGAACATGCCGTCGTTGATGGCCCCGATCGGCCAGGGGGCGTTGTAGCCGCCGAGGAAGAGGGTGGTGGCCAGGGCGGAGACGGTGAACATGTTGACGTACTCACCGAGGAAGAACATGGCGAACTTCATCGAGGAGTACTCAGTGTGGAAGCCACCACCGAGCTCACCCTCGCCCTCGGCCAGGTCGAACGGCAACCGGTTGGTTTCGCCGACCATCGTGATGAGGTAGACCACGAAGGAGAAGAACAACGGGAAGGCGAACCACCAACGGTCCTGGGAGGCCACGATCTCGCTGGTGGACATCGACCCGGCGTAGAGGAAGACCGCCACCAGGGACAGCCCCATGGCGATCTCGTAGGAGATGACCTGGGCGGTGGACCGCAGCCCACCCAACAGCGGGTAGGTCGAACCGGAGGACCAGCCGGCCAGCACGAAGCCGTACGCACCCACCCCGGCCACAGCCAGCACCAGCAGGGTGGCTACCGGGGTATCGGTCAGTTGCAGTGGCGTGGTGTGGCCAAAGATCGAGACCTCACCGCCCAGCGGGATGATCCCGAAGGAGACGAACGCCAGGGAGCCCACCAGGAAGGGCGCCAGGATGAACATCACCTTGTCCGCGTTCCTGGGGGTGACGTCCTCCTTCATCATCAGCTTGAGGCCGTCGGCGAGGGTCTGCAGGGCGCCCAGGGGGCCAAACCGGTTAGGACCGGGACGCTGCTGCATCCGACCGATGATGCGCCGCTCAGCCCAGATGACGACCAACACCTGCAGCAGCAGGTAGACGAAGATGCCGACGGCCTTGATCAGCGACAGCCACCACGGGGTGTCACTGAAGTCGGCCCGTGGCCCGTCGGCCATCGGCACCGGGACCGCAGCCAGCAGGTCAGGACTCTGGGCGGTGACCTCACTGAGCGTGCCGAGCATGCTCATGCCTGGCCTCCCGTCAGCGTCTGGTGGGTGGACTCGGGCTGCTCCGGGGCCACGGCGACCCGCACCAGGTCACCGGCTTCGGCGCCCAGGGTGGCTCGCACGGTGGACCCGGGCGAGTTCGTCGGCAACCAGACGACATGGTCAGGCATCTCGGTCAGCAGCACCGGCAGCGTGATCGTGCCCCGGTCGGTGCTGACGGCCAACGGCTCGTCCTGAGTGATACCGACCGCCTCAGCGGTCGCTGCCGAGATCCGGGCGACCGGGCGCGGTGCCGTCCCCGCCAGGAACGGCTCGCCGTCCTGCAGCGAGCCCTGGTCCAGCAGGTGGTGCCAGGTGGCCAGCACGGCCTGTCCGGCCGCCGGCCGGGCTGGCTCCGCAGCCGCCACCCGGGGCAGCGAGGAGGTGCCCTGCCAGGAACCGAGGTCGGTCATCTCCCGCCGCAACGCGGTGAGGTCACGCGCGCCCAAGGCCACGCCCATCTCGGCCGCCACCAGGTCCAGGATGCCGTGATCGCTGATCGCGTTGGACTCCAGAGCCTGCTCGAAGGTCCGCAGACGGCCTTCCCAGTCGGCGTAGGCACCGGCCTTCTCCTGCTGCGGGGCCACGGGCAGGATGACGTCGGCATACTCGTGCACGACCGACTCCCGGAACTCCAGGGAGACCACGAAGGCGCGCTCCAGGGCCGCCCGTGCCAGCACGGGGTCGGGCAGGTCGTTCGGGTCGACGCCGCCGACCACCAGGGCCGACAGCTCACCGTCAGCTGCGGCCCGCAGGATCGCATCGGTGTCCCGGCCGGGCTGAGCCGGCAGGCCCGCTCCCCAGGCGTGAGCCACCTCGTCCCGGGCGGCCTCATCGGTGACCGGGCGGCCGCCGGGCAGCAACGTCGGGAGGGCGCCGACCTCGATCGCGCCCCGCTCCCCGGCGCGGCGCGGCACCCACGCCAGCCGGGCGCCGGTGGCCTCGGCCAGCGCAGCAGCACCGGAGAGCCCGCCGGGCACCCGGGCCAGCCGCTCCCCGACCAGGATCACCGAGTCGGCCATCAACGCGTCGGCAGCCCGCGCCACCGGGTCGTTTTCCTGCTGCTCCTGCCCGGAGCGGGTCGCCAGGGCCTGCAGGATCTCGGTCTCGGTCCCCGGTGCAGCCGGGATGAGCGTGCCGCCCATCTTGGTCAACCCGAAGGTGGCGAAGGGCGCCACCGAGAACACCGCGGTGTTGTTCTTGCGGAACGCCTTGCGCAGGCGCAGGAACAGGATCGGGCTCTCGTCCTCGGGCTCCAGCCCGACCAGCAGCACCGACGGGGCAGCCTCCACGTCGGCGTAGGTCACCGAGGTGTTGCGCACGACGTGCGAGCCGAGGAAGTCGGCCTCCTCCGCGGAGTGCGGGCGGGCACGGAAGTCAATGTCGTTGGTGCCCAGCGCCAGCCGGGCGAACTTGCTGTAAGCGTAGCTGTCCTCCACGGAGGTGCGACCACCGACCAGCACGCCGGTGCCGCCGTCCGCGCGCGCAGCCGCCAGGCCGCGGGCCGCAGCCGCCAGGGCCTCGTCCCAGGTGGCGACCTGGTACTGACCCTCGGCATCGCGCACCACCGGGTCCCGGAGACGGTCCGGCTGTGCGGCGTAGGCGAAGGCCCACCGTCCCTTGTCGCAGTTCCACTCCTCGTTGACCTCGACGTCCTCCAGCGCCATCCGTCGCAGGACGGTGCCGCGCCGGTGGTCGGTGCGGATGGCGCACCCGGAGGCGCAGTGCTCGCACACGCTGCTGGTGGAGACCAGGTCAAACGGCCGGGAACGGAACCGGTAGGCGGCGCCGGTGAGCGCGCCGACCGGGCAGATCTGGACGGTGTTGCCCGAGAAGTACGACTCGAACGGCTTCTCCTCGTAGATCCCGACCTGCTGCAGCGCACCGCGCTCCAGCATCTCGATGAACGGGTCACCAGCGATCTGCTCGGAGAAGCGGGTGCAGCGGGTGCACAGGATGCAGCGCTCCCGGTCCAGCAGCACCTGCGAGGAGATGTTGATCGGCTTGGGGTAGGTGCGCTTCACGTCGTCGAAGCGGGAGGTCGGCCGACCGTTGGACATCGCCTGGTTCTGCAGCGGGCACTCACCCCCCTTGTCGCAGACCGGGCAGTCCAGCGGGTGGTTCACCAGCAGGAACTCCATCTGCCCGTGCTGTGCCTTGTCGGCGACAGCGGAGGTGTGCTGGGTCTGGACCTGCATGCCCTGGGAGACAGCCAGGGTGCAGGAGGCCTGCGGCTTGGGCATCGTGCGGACGTTGCCCTCGCGGTCCGGGGTGGCGACCTCGACCAGGCACTGGCGGCAGGCGCCGATCGGGTCCAGCAACGGGTGCTCGCAGAAACGCGGAATCTGCACCCCGATCTGCTCGGCGGCACGGATGACCAGGGTGCCCTCGGGGACACTGACATCGACCCCGTCGATGGTGAGGTCGACCATCTTCACGTCGGGCTCGGCGGGGAGCTGGGCGCCGTCGCCGGACGCCGCGTTGCCGCCCGAGGAGGGCGAGGTGCTGACAGTCATGCGGGCTGGGTCTCCTTCGCGAACAGCGTGGAACGCTCCGGCGGGAAGAGTTCGGCGGCCGGGGTGTGCATCCCGGCTTCGAACTCCTCGCGGAAGTACTGGATCGCTGATGTGATCGGGCTGGTGGCACCATCCCCGAGCGCGCAGAAGGCGCGGCCCAGGATGTTGTCGCAGATGTCGTCGAGCTTCTCGATGTCGCCCTCCAGGCCCTTGCCTTCCTCCAGGCGCTTCATGATCTGCTTCAACCAGTAGGTGCCCTCGCGGCAGGGGGTGCACTTGCCGCAGGACTCGTGCGCGTAGAAGTCCGTCCACCGGGATACCGCACGGATGACCGAGGTGGTCTCGTCGAAGATCTGCAGGGCCCGGGTGCCCAGCATGGAACCCTCGGCCGCGACCGACTCGAAGTCCAGCGGCACGTCCAGGTGGGCGTCGGTGAACAGTGGTGTCGAGGAGCCGCCCGGGGTCCAGAACTTCAACTGGTGACCCCGTCGGATCCCGCCGGCCATGTCCAGCAGTTCCCGGAGGGTGATCCCCAGCGGCGCCTCGTACTGGCCGGGTCGGGTGACGTGCCCGGAGAGGCTGAACAGCCCGAAGCCCTGGGACTTCTCGGTGCCCATCGAGGCGAACCAGTCGGCGCCGTGCGCAGCGATCGGGGCGACCGAGGCGATGGACTCGACGTTGTTGACCACGGTGGGACGCGCATACAGGCCCGCGACCGCAGGGAACGGCGGTTTCAGCCGGGGCTGTCCCCGGCGCCCCTCCAGGGAGTCCAGGAGTGCGGTCTCCTCGCCGCAGATGTAGGCACCGGCACCGGAGTGCAGGGTGATGTCGAGGTCAAAACCGCTACCCAGGATGTCCTGGCCCAGGTAGCCGGCCTCGTAGGCCTCCCGGATAGCCAGCTGCACCCGCCGGTGCACGTGGGCGACCTCACCACGCAGATAGATGAAGGCGTGGTTGGAGCCGATCGCGTACGAGGTGATGATCATCCCCTCGATGAGGAACTGCGGGGCCGCCAGCAACAGCGGGATGTCCTTGCAGGTGCCCGGCTCGGCCTCGTCGGCGTTGACCACCAGGTAGCGGGGGCCACCGTCCGGCGGGGGCAGGAAGCTCCACTTCAGCCCGGTGGGGAAGCCAGCACCGCCCCGGCCCCGCAGGCCGGAGTCCTTGGCCATCTGGACCAGGTCGGCCTGGTCGGCGCGCAGCGCGCTGCGCAGGCCCTGGTAGCCACCGTTGTCCTCATACGTCTGCAGGGTCCAACTCGTGGGGTGGTCCCAGAACTTGGACAGGATCGGTGTCAGCTGTGTGCTCACGCGTCCTTCTCCTCGTCCGTCGCCTTCTCGGCGCTGTGGTCTGCCGGTGCGGCCCCGGAGGCCTGCGCCGAGCTGTGCTCCTCACCGGTCTCCGGCTCAGAGTCCGTGGTCGTGGTCTGCTCGTCGGTCTCGGTGCCCTGGTCGGTGTCGGGGGCGGTCCAGCCGCGCTCGTGTGCGAGTTTCAGACCCTCGAGCGTGGCGTGCCCGGCACCCACGCCCTCGTTCGCCTTGCCATCCGCGAAGCCGGCCAGCAGCCGGGAGGTTTGTTTGAAGGTGCTGACCGCCGAGGACCCGCGGCTGGGGGTCACGGTGGCGCCGGAGCGCAGGTCGTCCACCAGCCGTTTGGCGCTCTCCGGGGTCTGGTTGTCGAAGAACTCCCAGTTGGTCATCACCACCGGCGCGAAGTCGCAGGCGGCGTTGCACTCCACCCGCTCCAGGGTGATCTTGCCGTCCGGGGTGGTCTCGTCGTGCCCGATCCCCAGGTGCTCGCTGAGCTCGTCGAAGATCTGGTCGCCACCCATGATCGCGCACAGCGTGTTGGTGCACACCCCGACGGTGTACTCCCCGTTCGGGTGCCGCTTGTACTGGGTGTAGAAGGTGGCCACGCCGGAGACCTCGGCGCGGGTCAGGTCCAGCAGCTCGGCGCACAGGTCCACGCCGCGACCGCTGACATAGCCGTCCACGGACTGGATCAGGTGCAGCATCGGCAGCAACGCCGAGCGCTTCTCCGGGTAGCGGGCGATGATCTGCTCGGCGTCGGTCACCAGGCTGGCCCGCACCTCGTCGGCATACGGCTCCTCGCTGGGATGCAGCGGGGTCTGGTAGTGCAGCGGCGGGTCAGCAAACATCGCCTCGTCGTGCCGGGCCTTGGAGTCTCCGGGGGTGGTCATCGGTCCACTCCTCCCATCACGGGGTCGATCGAGGCGACGGCGACGATGACGTCGGCGACCAGGCCGCCCTCGGCCATCACGGAGGCCGCCTGCAGGTTGTGGAACGACGGGTCTCGGAAGTGCGCGCGGTAGGGGCGGGTGCCGCCGTCGGAGACGGTGTGCACCCCCAACTCCCCCTTGGGCGACTCGATCCCGGCGTAGGCCTGGCCGGGCGGGACACGGAACCCCTCGGTCACCAGCTTGAAGTGGTGGATCAGCGCCTCCATGGACTCACCCATGATCTCGCGGATGTGGTCCAGGCTGTTGCCCTGCCCGTCGGCGCCGACCGACATCTGGGCAGGCCAGGCGATCTTCTTGTCGGCGACCATCACCGGCTCGCCCTCGCTCTCGCGCAGCCGCGCGATCGCCTGCTCGGCGATCTTCAGCGACTCCCACATCTCCTCGATGCGGATGCAGGCCCGACCGTAGGCGTCAGCGCTGTCCCGGGTGACTACGTTGAAGTCGTAGGTCTCGTACCCGCAGTACGGGGTCACCTTGCGCAGGTCCATCGGCAGCCCGGTGGAGCGCAGCACCGGCCCGGTGACGCCCAGCGCCATGCAGCCGGTCAGGTCCAGGACGCCGACGTCGACGGTGCGCCCCTTAAAGACGGGGTTCTCCAGGAGCAGGTTCTCCAGGTCCCGTATGCCGCGGCGCAGGTCCGGAAGCTCCGCCTCCAGAGCGTCGAGCGCCTCGGTCGGCACGTCCTGGGCCACTCCACCGGGGCGAATGTAGGCGTGGTTCATCCGCAGGCCGGTCACTGCCTCGAAGAAGCGCAGGATCCGCTCCCGCTCACGGAAGCCGACGGTCATCACCGTGGTGGCGCCCAGCTCCATGCCGCCGGTGCCCATGCAGATCATGTGCGAACCGATCCGGTTCAGCTCCATCATCAGGACTCGGATGTCGTTGGCGCGCTGCGGGATCTGGTCGGTGATGCCGAGCAGCTTCTCCACGGACAGGCAGTAGGCCGCCTCGTTGAAGATCGGCGTCAGGTAGTCCATCCGGGTGCAGAACGTGGTGCCCTGGGTCCAGGTGCGGTACTCCATGTTCTTCTCGATGCCGGTGTGCAGGTAACCGATCCCGGTCCGCGCCTCACGGACCGTCTCACCGTCGAGCTCGAGCACCAGACGCAACACCCCGTGGGTTGAAGGGTGCTGGGGTCCCATGTTGACGACGATGCGCTCCTCGCCCAGCGTCGCAGCGTCCGCGGCGATCTGGTCCCAGTCGCCGCCGCTGGCGGTGAAGACGGGCCCGAGGTCCTCGCCGTCACCGAACAGGTCTTCGTGAGTCTGGGTAGCCATCAGCTGTAGCTCCTGCGCGTGTCCGGCGCCGGGATGGTGGCGCCCTTGTACTCGACCGGGATACCGCCCAGCGGGTAGTCCTTGCGCTGCGGGTGCCCCGGCCAGTCGTCGGGCATCAGGATCCGGGTCAGCGCCGGGTGCTCATCGAAGATGATGCCGAACATGTCCCAGGTCTCCCGCTCGTGCCAGTCGTTGGCCGGGTAGATCTCGACGATCGAGGGGATGTGCGGGTCCTCCTCCGAGCAGGAGGTCTCGACCCGCACGCGCCGACCTCCGTGGGTGATCGACATGAAGTTGTTGACGGCGTGCAGCTCGGCGCCGGTCATCTGGGGGTAGTGCACCCCGTTGACGCCCAGGCACAGCTCGAACCGCAACTCAGGCTCGTCCCGCAGCGCCTGCACGATGGTGCGCAGGTGATCCCGCTGCACGTGCAGCGTCATCTCACCGCGGTCGATGACCACCCGCACCCCCTCGGTGAAGGCCGAGCCGGTGCGCTGCTCCAGGATGTCGGCGACGGTGTCGAAGTAGCCGCCATAGGGTCGGGCGGCCTCGCCCGGGAAGAGAATGTCCTTCTGCAGGCCGCCGTACCCGGAGGTGTCGCCGCCCTTGCTGGGGCCGAACATTCCGGTCTTGTGGGCCACCACCACCGGCTCGCCGGCTGCCGTGGCCACGTCCCGGCTCTGCTCGGCCGGTAGGTCATCGGTCGGGCTCTGCGGCGTCTTCGAGGTGTCCTCGCTCATGCGAGCAAACCCTTCATCTCGTGGGTCGGCGTCGCCTCCAGCGCCGCGGCCTCGGCCCGGCGGGCCGCCTCGACCCGGTCCACCCCAAACTTCGTCTGGCGGATCGAGTCGTGCAGCGACAGCACGGCGTTGAGCAACATCTGCGGGCGGGGCGGGCAGCCGGGCAGGTAGATGTCGACCGGGACGATGTGGTCCACGCCCTGCACGATGGCGTAGTTGTTGAACATGCCGCCGGAGCTGGCGCACACACCCATCGACAGCACCCACTTGGGGTTGGCCATCTGGTCGTAGACCTGACGCACCACCGGCGCCATCTTCTGGCTGACCCGACCGGCGACGATCATCAGGTCCGCCTGCCGCGGGGTGGCGGCAAAGCGCTCCATGCCGAACCGGGCAATGTCGTAGTCGGGCGTGCCCACGGCCATCATTTCGATGGCGCAACAGGCCAACCCGAAGGTGGCTGGCCACACCGAGCGGGCCTGCATCTGCCCAACGAGGCCCTCGACCGTGGTCAGTAGGAAGCCCGAAGGAAGCTTGTCCTCAAGTCCCACGTCTCACACCGTCCCTTCACAACAGTCCGCGATACCGCCGCCGGGAGCGCACGGCATACTCGATCGGTTGGTGATCAGTCCCACTCCAGACCACCCCGGCTCCACTCGTAGACGAAGGGCACCGAGACCACCACCAGGAAGAGCATCATCGCCAGCAGCGAGAACAGCCCCACCTCATCGAAGGCCACCGCGAACGGGTACAGGAAGAGCACCTCGACGTCGAAGATGATGAACAGCATCGCGGTCAGGTAGAACTTGATCGGCACGCGCTCGCCGTCGGCCGCCCGCGGAGTGGGTTGGATGCCGCACTCGTACGCCTCCGCCTTGGCCCGGTTGTAGGTCTTGCGACCCACCAGGGCGCCGGCCCCCATCGACACACCAGCAAACAGCAGACCGAGGGAGAAGAAGAACAAGAGCGGTAGATACGGGTGGTAGTCCATCACCCACACTCCTTTCGGCGCTGGCTGCCCGGCAGCCCAATCCTAGGGGTCACAGTGGTCATCATGCCGCAGGCGCCATCCTCGCGAGCGCCGCGATGACGCGGTCCTCGAGGCGGCCACCGGTGGTCTCCCCGAGATTGGCCATCACCTTCAGCAGCAGCTTCATCAACGTCTTGCGCGGCAGCCCGTACTTGGTCGCCAGCCGCATGATCTCGGGGTGCCCGATCAGTTGGGCAAAGTGCCGCCCCAGGGTGAAGTATCCGCCGAGGGCGTCCTTCATGACAGCCGGGTAGGTCTGCAGCACCCGCTCCCGCTCCGTGGGGGTCTGTCGCCGCAGCGCCTGGGCGATCACCTCGGCGCCGAGCCGCCCGGACTCCATCGCATAGGCGATGCCCTCCCCGTTGAACGGGTTCACCATGCCGCCGGCGTCCCCCACCAAGAGCAGGCCACGGTCGTAGTGGGGCTGCCGATTGAAGCCCATCGGCAACGCGGCTCCGCGGATCGGGCCGATCTGGGTCTCCTCGGTGTAGGTCCACTCCGCCGGCATCGTCTCCACCCAGCGGCGCATCACGTCCTTGTAGTCGACCTGACCGAAGGCCTTGGAGGTATTCAGGATGCCCAGACCGACGTTGGAGGTGCCGTCCCCCACCCCGAAGATCCAGCCGTAACCGGGCAGCAGGATCTTCTCGCCCTTGTCGTTGGTGGACCACAGCTCCAGCCAGGACTCCAGATAGTCGTCGTCATGCCGCGGGCTGGTGTAGTAGGTGCGCACGGCCACACCCATCGGGCGGTCATCCCGCTTGGGGCGGTCCATCTTCAGCGACAGTCGGCTGGAGTTGCCGTCGGCGGCCACCACGACGGGGGCGTGGAAGGTCCGCTGCTCACCGGTCGGCCGGTTATTCGGGCCCATCACCTTGGCGCTGACCCCGGTAACGTGGCCGGCGTCGTCCAGCACCGGGCCGGTGACATTCATCAGTTGGTGTAGCCGCACCCCGCGGGAGACAGCGTGCTGGGCGAGTACCTCATCGAAGTCGGCGCGCGGCCGGACCAGCCCGTAGTTGGGGAAACTGGCCACATCGGGCCAGTCCAGTTGCAGGCGCATTCCGCCGCCGATGATCCGCAGCCCCTTGTTACGGATCCAGCCGTCCTTCTCCTCGGTGGGGATGCCCAGGGTGATCAGCTCGCGCGTGGAGCGTGGCGTCAGGCCGTCACCGCAGACCTTCTCCCGCGGGAAGGCGGTCTTCTCCAGGAGGAGCACATCCAACCCGTGCGCCGCCAGGTATGCCGCAGTCGCCGAGCCGCCGGGACCGGCGCCGACGACGATGACATCAGCGGTCTCGTCGGCACGCGCCGCGGTCGCGGCGGGACCGCTGGAGGTGGGGTGGGACACCGAGAGCTGCCTCGCTTGTGAAGGGTTTCACGAACTCGCGCCAGTCTAGGACGGCTCACCGTCGGCAGTCACTTAGGTTTACCTCACCTGATGCGGCGGGTGCGGCGGTGTTGCGCTGGGGGCGCGGTGACGTCAGGTGGTGGACTCAGCGCAGCAGATGGCCCAGGGTCAGGTTCTCGCCCAGGCGGGCGACCTGAGCCAGGTAGAGCTCGGCGCAGGCCAACGCGTCGGTCAGCGCCTCATGGGCGGCGTAGCGCGGCAACCCCAGGTGCGCTCGGGCCCGGTCCAGGGTGAGCTCCCGGCCGGTCAGGTGCCCGGGCCACCGTCCCCGCTGCAGCAGCCAACGCTGCAGCCGCACCGTGTCCACCACGGTGAGGTCCGGGACGGGATGGCCCAGACGCCGGCAGGCAGCGATCAGGAATTCGCGCTCGATGACCGCGTGATGAGCCAGCAGCACCCGCCCGGTCAGGTCGGCCAACACCAACGGCAGCACCTCATCCAACGGGGCGGCGCCGGCCGCGGCGTCGTCGGTGATGCCGTGCACGGTGGCGCTCTGGCCGACCCCGGCAGCGGAGGTGGGCGCACGGCATACCGGCGTGCACCGGCGAGCTCGATGCTCAGGCCGCGGACCGGGACGGTGCCGATGCTGAGCACCTCGTGCTGGCGTGGATTCAGACCGGTGGTCTCCAGGTCCACCGCGAGCAACTCGAGGTCTCGCACGCTGCGGGTGTCACCAGGTGGCCGCGACCACCACGGCGGCGTCACGGCAGGTGCTCCAGGGACAGCCGTTGGACGAGGGCCTGCTGCGCGTTGCGGACGATCCGGAAGGCGTCGCGCAGGTGGCGTTTGTCGAAGTCGCTCAGCGTGCTGGGGTCCACGAAGTTGTCCGGCATCTGGCCGCCTCGAACCTGGCGGCCCTGGTGCTGCAGCCGCAGGTAGGAGATGAACTCATACGCCGCGGCCAGGTCGGCCCCCAGTCCCGATGAGAGGGAGCCAGCCCGTATGGCGGCACTGATCCGCGCCTGGGAGTTGACCTCCGGGATGCCGCTGAGCAGGGCGTGCACCCGCGCCAGTTCGACGACCGCGGCGACACCGCCACCCTTCAGGTCGAGGGTGTCACGGTGTTCGCCCTCCTTGACCAGGACCAGTCCGCGGAAGAACCCCAGCGGTGGGCGGCGGTCCACCGCGTGCCGGGCCAGGTGCTTGAGGAACAGTTCGGCACGCTGGGTTCCGGCGAGCACCTCGGCGCGCAGGCTCTGCACCAGGTGCTCGGCGCCGTGCAGGGGGCGCATGTCGAAGAAGATCGAGCCGTGCAGCACCGCCGGTGGCTCCGGGGTGGTCAACCAGCGGGTGAAGTGGTCCCGCCAGGTGGCGCCGGTGGCGCGCCAGCGTGGGTTGGTGGCCATGATCTCCCCCGGGCAGGGCCGGTAGCCGCACGCGGCCAGGCCGGTGCTGACCTGGTGCGCCAGGCGTCGGAAGTAGTCGTCGTCACCGGGGGCCAGGTCGTCGGCGATGACCAGGGCGTTGTCCTGGTCGCTGGCCAGCCCCTGCTCGTGCCGCGCCTGGGAGCCCAGCACCACCCAGCAGTACGGCACCGGTGGTGGCCCCAGGTCGGCCTCGGCCAGCACCAGCAGGCGGCGCTCCAGCGCATCGCCGAGGGCGGTCAGTACCCGCCCCATGTCCTGGGCGGTGGCGTCCTCGGCCACCAGCTGCTCCAGGATGACCGGCACCCGCCGGGCCAGCGAGGCCAGGTGGGGCACATCGCCGGCGGCCTGGATGTCGGCGACCAGGTAGACGGGGTTGTTGTGCTCCAGGCGCATCAGGTCAGAGCTGCTGATCATGCCGATGACCCGGTGCCGCTCGTCCAGCACCGGCAGGTGGTGGATGTTGCGTTCCACCATGGTCATCAGCGCCTCCAGGGCGACCGCGTCGGTGCTCGCCGTGGCAGGGTCGGGGGTCATCACCGTCGACAGGGGTTGCCCGGGGTCTCGCCCCACCGCCAGCACGCGGGTGCGCAGGTCTCGATCGGTGACGATGCCGGTGAGCCGGCCGGCCCGACTGACCAGCACCGAGGACACCCGCTCCCGGGTCATCAGCTCGGCCGCCTCTCGGATCGGGGTCTCCGGGTCCGCAGTCACCGGCCGACGGCGGATCAAGTCGGTCAGTGAGGTGCGCAGTACGGCCCCACCCCGGTGGTCGGTATGCAGCACCCCGAGCGCACGGCGCAGTCGGGCGGCGTGCGCGGAGGTGTAGAAGGAGTCGAAGTGCGGGTCCTGGTGGCAGGTGTCCCGGAAGACCTCCTCGGGCACCACCAGCAGCAGGCAGTCCTCGCGGGTGGTGAAGTCGTAGCGGGAGACCGTCCGCTCGACCAGCGTGGACATACCCAACGAGGTGCCCGGGTCGCTGCGTTCGACCAGCGCGCCGTCGGCGTCGGTGATGTCCACCGCCCCGGAGCGCAGGACGAACATCACGTCGTTGGGTTCACCGACGGACACCAGGCGGGTGCCGCGCCGCGCGTAGCGCAGGCTGGAGCGGCGAGCCAGCGCGGTCAGCAGCGGACGGGGCAGGTCCTTGAACGGGGCGTGGTCGGCCAGGAAGTCCACGACTTCGCTGACCTCTGCGACCTCGCCGACCATGGCCCTGTGCCTCGTTGTCCTGGCCTACCGCAGCGCGTGGTGCACGGCGACAATGCCCCCGGACAGGTTGCGCCAGCGCACGGCGCCCCACCCGGAGGCTCGGATGTGACGGGCCAGGTCCTGCTGGTCCGGCCAGTCCTGGATGGACTCGGCCAGGTAGACGTAGGAGTCCGGGTTGCTGCTGACGCGCTTCGCCACCGCGGGCAGGGCCCGCATCAGGTACTCCTGGTAGACGGTGCGGAACGGACCGAAGGTGGGGGTGCTGAACTCACAGATCACCAGTCGGCCCCCCGGCGCGGTCACCCGGTGAAACTCCCGCAGGGCCTGCTGGATGTCGGTGACGTTGCGCAACCCGAAGGACATCGTCACGACGTCGAAGGAGCCGTCGGCGAACGGCAGGGCGAGCGCATCGGCCGCGGTGAAGGGCAGGTCGGGTCGCCGCCAGTGGCCCTGCCGGAGCATGCCCAGCGAGAAGTCCGCCGGCACCACGTCCACGCCGGCGTCCGCGAACGGTTCACTGCTGGTGCCGGTGCCGGCGGCGATGTCCAGGATCCGCTCCCCCGGCCGGGCGTCGATGGCCCGCACCACCGCGCGACGCCACCACCGGTCCTGCCCCAGGGAGAGGACGTCGTTGGTCAGGTCGTACCGGCCGGCCACCTCATCGAACATTTCGGCGACCTCGTGGGGTGCCTTGTCCAGGCTGGCGCGACTCATGGGCTCATCCTGCCACCCTCCCAGCCAGACCCCGGGCCCGCTGCGCCGGGCGACCACATAGGCTGGCGTGCCGTGACCGCCCCCGCCCTCCCCCGGCTGCGTGCCCGCACGCTGCAGACCCTGCCGCAACCTGATCTGTTTGACCTGCTGCCGCCGGAGGCCGACCCGAGCACCGTCGTCAGTTGGGTGCGCGAGGGCGACGGCCTCATCGGGTGGGGCCGAGCCGCCGCCAGCCCTGCAGGTATGCCGAGCGGCGCGGACCGCTTCAGCAGCGCCGCCCAGTGGTGGCGGGAGGTCGTGGCTGCCGCCGAGGTGGTCGATGAGGTCCAGGTGCCCGGCACCGGGCTGGTCGCGTTCGGGTCGTTCGCCTTCGCTGCGGAGTCCCCGGACACCGGTGGCCTGGTCATCCCCCAGGTTGTCGCCGGCCAACGGGACGGGAAGGCGTGGATCACCAGCATCGAGGTGGTGGCCCCCTCGCCGAGACGGGTGGATGAGTCACACCCGGACTCATCCACCCCTCACCACCCCACGCACCCCAGCGCTGAGTCACACCCCGACTCATCCACCCGTCGGCGCGACACACAGCTACAGCCGGGCGCTGAGTCACACCCGGACTCATCCACCCCTCACCACCCCACGCACCCCAGCGCTGAGTCACACCCCGACTCATCCACCCGTCGGCGCGACCTACACCTGCAGCCGGGCGCGGTCCCGGCCGCCCAGTGGCCGGCCGTGATCTCACAGGCGCTGGACCGGATCAGTGCCGGTGAGGTCGAGAAGGTCGTGCTCGCACGCGATGTCACCGCGGTGTCGCAGGACCCGATCGACCCGGTGGCGCTGCTGCGACGGCTGGCAAACCGGTATGCCGCCACCTGGACCTTCGCCGTCCAGGGCCTGATCGGGGCCACCCCGGAGATGCTGGTGCGGCTGCAGCACGGTCGGGTCCGTTCCCGGGTACTGGCCGGCACGGTGCGTCGCGACCGTTCCCCGGCGCCATCGGTCACCGAGACGCACCCGGAGTTGGCCGATCAGCACACCCCCGACCCGCGACTGCACCTGGTCTCCAGCCAGAAGGAGCTGGAGGAGCACGCCTTCGCGGTGCGCTCGGTGGCCGAGGCGCTGCAACCGCACTGTGCCAGCCTCGAGGTCCCCGACCAACCCTTCGTCCTGGAACTTCCTGACGTCTATCACCTCGCCACGGATCTCAGCGGCGAGCCCTCCGACCGGGCCACCTCGTTGGACCTGGCGGCAGCGCTGCACCCCTCCGCGGCCGTCTGCGGCACTCCCTCGCACGATGCCGCCCGGCTCATCGCCGAGTTGGAGGGCATGGACCGGGGGCGCTATGCCGGGCCGGTGGGCTGGGTGGACGCGGCGGGCGAGGGCGACTGGGGTATTGCGTTGCGCTGTGGCCAACTGTCCTCCGACGCGCGAAGGATGCGATTGTTCGCCGGTGGCGGGATCGTCTCGGCTTCTGACCCCCAGGCCGAGTTGGCCGAGACCGAGGCCAAGCTCGCCGCGATGCGTCACGCCCTGGACCTGGAGGAATGAACATGACGTCCGCCGCGGGCCTCGTGTTGCGACCGCCGCGTCTGGCGGACCGGGCCCAGGTCGAGGCGGCACAGGCCGAGTTTGCTCAAGACCGGTTCAACTTCGCCCTGCGCGGCCCGGACGAGACGTGGCAGCAGTGGCTCGCCCGGGTAGAGCAGGATCGTGCGGGCATCGCGCTGGCCCCGGGCAGGGTCCCCGCCACGATGCTGTGGGCCGTGGTCGGCGACGACATCGTCGGCCGGGTCCACATCCGGCACCGGTTGACCGAGGCCCTGCTGCAGGAGGGCGGACACATCGGCTACGGCGTCCGCCCGGCGTTCCGCCGTCGCGGCTACGCCACCGAGATGCTCCGGCAGGGACTGGCAGTGCTCCAGGACCTCCAGGTGTACCGGGTGCTGGTCACCTGCGATGAGGACAACCCCGGGTCGATCCGCACCATCGAGGCCTGCGGCGGACGCTTGGAGGACACCCGGCCTCGCAGCGGCGGGGCTCTCACCCGCCGGTACTGGATCACCCAGGGGT
>CAYVEH010000013.1:0-28137 GCA_964450585.1 uncultured Ornithinimicrobium sp. | reverse complement strand
CGAGCACCTGGAACACTGCCTGGGCAGTCCCGTGCCCTGCAGTGGCAGGAAGCACTGCGATCGGGCGCATGAGCGACTCCTCATGGTTGAGCAACCCAGAGGGATGCATCAGACCCCCTCACCGGTTGGGCAAATCTTTACCATAATCTTACGCATTCGTTGCCTTCCGCAAGGGGGACGCGCGTTTTCTCACCTGGACCTGGCGTAAGGTGTGGTCGCGGGTGGCTCACTCGGCCCCGCCAGGCGCACCGACCGGGTGGTCGGCGGGGAGGTGGAGGTCGGTCACACACCGGGGCGGTGCAGCGCGCGACGATCACCCGGAGGCTGGGCTCACACCGCTGTGCTGGGCCAGCACCGCGGGTCACGACCGCCGTTTGCTCACGGGATCCAGCGGCTGGCTGACGGGCGCTTCAATCGTTGGTCAAGAGACCGTTCAGATTTGCGTCCAGAGCGACCTGGGTGCCCCGGTCGAGCGCACCATGGGAACGTCCCCCTATTTGTGCAGGAGTTCCCTATGCCCCGCAGTGCCCTCAGTGTCCTGAGCGCCGCAGCGCTGACTGCCACGGTCAGCGTCACCCCCGTTCTTGCCGCACCCACGCACACCGACGCCCCGAGCATTGACCTCCAGGCGCAGCGCTCGGCGTTGCCGGCCGCCGTCGACGTCGAGCGGCTGGCCGGCCAGAACCGCTATGCCACCGCAGCAGAGATCGCCGGCCAGTGGTCCGGCCCCGTGGACCGCGTCTACGTCGTCGGCGGACACACTTTCCCCGACGCCATGATCGCTGCCGCCCGAGCCGGAGCATTCGACGCGCCGGTACTGCTCACCAAGGCCGACCACATCCCCAACGAGACGGTCGAAGAGCTCAAGCGCCTGAGCCCCGCGCAGATCACCGTGATCGGTGGGGCCGAGTCGGTCTCCAACCAGATCCTGGACCAGCTCGGCCAGTTCGCCGGGTCGCAGGGGGTGCAGCGCACCGACGGTGGCAACCGTTATGCGACCTCGGCCCGCGTGGCCTCCCAGTACGCGCCCGACCCGGAACGGGTCTTCCTCGCCAGCGGGCAGGACTACCCCGACGCCCTGTCGGCAGCCGCGATCGCCGCGGCGCACGGCGAGCCGCTGCTGCTGACCCGCGCGGGCAGTCTGCCCGCCGAGGTGGCGGCACAACTGGATCGGCTCAACCCACAGGAGGTCGTCGTCATCGGAGGCCCACAGGCCATCGCTGACAGCGTCGCCGCCGAAGCCGCGTCCTACTCGTCCTCCGGTGAGCCCCGGCGAATCTCCGGGGGAAACAGGTATGAGACCTCGGCTGCTGTCGCCGCCGAGTTCGCCCCTGGCCTGGCAGCCGGGTATGTCGCCTCCGGGCAGGGCTTCTCGGACGCGCTGGTCATCAGCGGCCTCGCCGGCCGGGAGGGTGCCCCGGTCGTCCTCACCCAACCCGACAATGTCCCCGACGGCACCACCGCGGCCCTGGAGCACCTCACGCCGGAGTCGCTGTTCGTGGCCGGTGGTCCCGCTGCGGTCTCCCAGAGCGTGGTGGAGGACCTCGCTGACCCCGGCGCACCGGATCCGGAGCCGGAGCCTGAGCCGGAGTTCCCGGATGAGGGCAGCACGGGGGTGCCGGATGGGGTGGAGTTGACGCCGTCGGACAGCTTGACCATCACCGAGGACGGCACAGTCATCGATGGCCTTCACGTCACCGGCACCATCACGGTCGAAGCCGACAACGTGACCATCCGCAACACCCTCATCCAGGGCGGAGGTGGCGGCTATCCCATTCACGTCAAGAGGGGTGCAGACGACGTGCTCATTGAGCAGGTTGAGTTGGACAACCTGAATTCAACAGGGATAGGCATCCTCATCAACGGAGCTGGTACCACCGTGCGGGCTGCCGACATTCACTCCGCCGAGGACGGCATCCGGATCGAAGCTGATGACGTGCTGATCGAGCGCTCCTATATGCATGATCTGCACCGACAGGAGGGGGGGCACCACGACACGATTCAGATCCGCAGTGGTGACAATGTCACGATCCGCGGGAACAACTTGCAGCCGTATGTGGAGTCCGAGGACGACCCGATGAATGCTGCGATCCAGATCGGGTCGCTGGCAGGTGATGACCAGATCAGCAATCTGCGGGTGATCGGCAACCTCATGAACGGTGGCAACTTCACTATCAACGGTGGTGGCCGCGGCGAGGTCGACAGTGCCCGCTACGCCGAGAACGAGTTCGGCCGCGACTTCCGCTACGGCGTCGTCGGGAATCTCCAGAACAGCGTCTGGGAGGACAGTAACGTCTGGCACGACACCGGCCAACCCGTCCAGCCGTAGGCGCCAGCCTCAGGAGCGGCCCGCTACCTCTGAGGGGTAGCGGGCCGCATCCAGCACCGGCCTCCTCACCACCGGGCAGACCGCCCGAGGGCGAGCGCCAGTCGACGCCGTACCGCCCGCCGCTTGGCCCGCCATCCGGCGTAGGCTCGCGGGTCCAGGGACGCGGTTTGCAAAATGGTCGCGCTGCGCCTGAGTTGAGCGGTCCAGTCCGCAACGGTCGTCACCCCGTTGGCCCGGGCGGACAGCGGCATACGCGCCTGGAGATCCGCGTCGGTGCGAATGAGCGTGTGTGGCGATCGAGGATCATCCATGTGGTCCTCAGGGAGGAATGGGTAATAGAACCCGTTGACCACCCCAGCACGCGAGGCCCGGATGCAATAGCCGGTAAACGTCTCCTCGGGGCCCAGCAGACCGCATTGATCCACGAGAGCACGGTCCATCAGGTAGCCACTCCCCTGCACCCACAGGTTGCGCAGCAGGCGGTGCCCGCCAGCGAATTCCTGGATCTTGCGTCGGGCGAGGTCGGGACGGAAGTCCTCGGGAGGGTGTCGCCAACTGCCGATCACGCCGAAGTCCGGGTTCGCCTCGTGCGCCTCGGTCAGGATGTCGAGCCATCCATGGCTGACCAAGCAGTCATCGTCCACCTTGGAGACGTACCGTGCCGAGGACTCCCGCCACAGCCACGACGTCGGCTCGCGCAACCCCACGTTCTCGCGGCTGTGGTGATACCGGTGGACACGGGCGTCGGTGGTGAAGGGCCTGAGTGCCTCGATCGTGGCCTCATCATCGCCGTTGTGCCACAACCACACCCGGTCTTCCTCGCCGAGGGTATCCAGCAGGCGTGGCAGGCTGAGGTGGAGGTACCCAGCACTGCGATACGTGATCATGAGGATCTCAGCACGAGGACTCATGGCCGAACGTCCTCGGCATCGAACTCGGCGGACCGTAGGCGACGAGCTCGCACTCGACGCCAGGTGCCTCCGGTGGAGGTCAACTTGTCCCTGGTGGAGAGTTTCCACCACAGCCGCAGGGACGGCATCCCCCGATAGACGGGGGTACGCAGTCCGAGGATGCGCATCGTCAGCAGTCGACCCCACACGGCCCCCCTGGTGGCTTCCAGGCCCGGTTGGGACTCCCTGAGACGCTCCATCGGGAGTTCATATCCGTCCACAACCCCCGCTGCCATGGCCGCGGCCAGGGCCTTCCGTCCGCGGTCGGTACGCACCACGACGAGTGATCTGCCGTGCTCACCATCTTGCGGTGTTCGATACCAGGGATCGCCGATCCCCAGGTCCGCAAACTCCCCGGTGTGGTCCGGGCAGATGAGGCAGCGCCACTGTCGGTCCTTGGTCAGCGAACCCCACGACTCGGCATACGACATCGAGGCCCGAGTCCCGTCCGTGGTCTCAACGCGAAAGCGGCCCGGCCACCCCTCACCCCGATAGCCTACGGACCGCACCTGGGTGGGGTCGACGCCTAGGCTCTGAATGAGCCGCTCGGTCCCTGCGGTAGATGGAGTTCCAGCACAGAAGATCCCGATCGTGAGGCCGACGTGCTGGGCGAGGTCCGGCCGCAGCTTCTCAGCCGCTCGCACGGCGGCGATATCGCACGGCTTGCCCACGATCACACAGGGCCCGTCGGCACGTTCTACCAGGTCCAGACGCTCACAGGGGCTCGCCGGGGCATAACGGGAGCCAGCGGCCGACACGATCTGGTCATAACGGCGATTCAAGACCGTTTCGTTCCGGAGCGGATCATCCCGCGCAGCCTGGATCTGGAGCACTCCGACGGCAGCGCCCGAGGTCACGGCGTGTGCAGCGAGGGCGCTCACCGCGCCGCCGGAAGATCCTCGATAGCGCAGCTGTGGGTCCGTGGACCAGCACTCGTAGAGGGCAAGGACCGGCCCCCACTCGCCCCGAAATGGCGCATCGTCGAGGGCACCCTCCTCATGCTCCAGCCGGCGACCCGGACACGCGGTCACCGCATCGTCACGCACGCCATGGGTGATGCCGGCGATAGGCAACGGTCGACGCCCTGCGTGGCCGACGTCACGCATCTGCAAGGTCTCCGGGCTGAGATAGGCACAGACACCGCATCCACTGCACAGATGCGCATCGACAACGGACCCGATCGTGGCGAGCCTGCCTTTCCTCACGCGATCGTCTCCACCTGGGCCGCGTCCACTCGCCACCTGGTGATCGCCTCGAGCACATCGGCCAACTGCCGCCGGGATGCCTCGACCGTCGCGGGCACGTGCTCCGCCAGCGTGCGCCGGGTCGCCTGCCGGTTCTCGAAGCGGTGCACGATCTCCTCGACTGCGGCGGGTCCAGCCCAGTGCCGCGCATCCACCACTTCCTCGCTCACTCCACAGGTCTCAAAGACTCCGCGAGTCTTATCGCTGTAGGCATAGCCGGTGGCGGGTGTCAGGGTGGACAGTGCGGCGATCGTGGCATGCATTCGACTCCCGACGAACCAGTCGAGTTGCCCGATGCACCACTTGACTTCAGCGGCGTCGAGCCATGTCGGCAACACCGAGACATGCTCTCGCTCGGCCTCTGTCAGAACGGCAACAAGCGCCTGGATCGCACCCAGGTCGCTCTCGCCGCCGCCGCCCGGTACGTGCACGTGCGGCACGAAGATGACGCGAGCCCCTGCGGCGATGAGCCGCCGAACCACCATAGCCATGGTGTCGAGGTAGTCGGCGGCGAGCCCGAAACGCGTGCGTCCGGCAGTGTCCTGCAGGAGTCCGCTCGGGTTGACCCCGATCGTGGGAGAACCATCCGCGGCAGGTGCCAGGTGCTCTGCAACATCCGGAGCAGGTTGCCGCGGCTCCAGGGCGAAGGCGACGTCAACCCCTTGACAGAGCTTCGTGCGATCGGCATGGACACCGGCCAGTTCCAGCAAGTTGTCGTAACTTCGAGGGTCGCGAGCGTAGGCGAGGGCCGCTCCGCGGACGATCCGCTCAGCTCTCTGCCGACCAGCTGCGGTGCGGAACGGTCCGTAGGTCTGGGGCAGCAGCACCACCGGACGCCCTGCGCGCATCGCAGCCCACTTGGGTTCGGACACGGTGGCCAATCGGTTGAGCCCGTACAGATCAGTAAAACTGTCACCAGCGCTCAGATCCAGCAACGCGTCGGCTTCGGTGAGCCTCCGGGCCACCGGATTACTCCCAACGCCGAGGGCCAGTGCCACCCGAACCCTCGCCCAACTCTCAGGGCGGTGCCACCGGCGAGACCGGCGAACTCCGACGTATTCCACGCGCAGGTGCCGATATCGGTCATCCGCTGTAGGTCGGACCCCCCAGCCATCGTCCAGGACAGCCAAGGAGGCCACGCCCCCGTGACGCTCCAGAGCATCGATGACCGTGCGGCCGAGGGCCTCCACCCCACGATTACCGTTGCCGATAGCTGCCCCAGCGAGCATGAGTCTGAGGCCTGTCATGGATCACAGTATGCCGAGACTTTGGGGATTTGGCTACCCTCTCTTTGCCAACTCTTGACAAATTCGAGAGGTTGTGATGGGGTCGGGTCCCATCACTTTGGAGGTCCTGATGCCCCGGGCTCTACATCCTGCCCACGCACGCCTCTCCGTTCTCCTCGCCATCCCCGTGCTCCTCCTCGCGGGCTGCGGGGATACCGCTCAGCCAGAACCCGCCGGAGGCCCAGTCCCCCAGCGGGCCACCTCGGATCAGATCACACCTTCGGCGACCACCCGCCCGCAGGTGACCGATGAGAGTCCGCTGACCGCACCGCCCGAGCAAGCCACCACAGGGGTGGTAACGATTCCGCAGATCACGTCCGTCGAGCCGGTGGCAACCGGGCTGGAGGTGCCCTGGGACGTGGACTTCCTCGATGACGGCAGCGCCCTGATCACCCTCCGGGACAGCGGCACGGTGCTGCGTCTCACCGGCCAGGAGACGACTCCGCTCGATGCCGGAGGCCCTGGCGGCGCAGTGCCGGACGTGGTCCATGCCAGGGAGAGTGGGCTTCTGGGGATGGCCATCGGCCCCGGGGAGGGAATCTTCCTCTACCTCACCACGGAATCCGACAATCGCGTCGTGCGCTACGACCTGGAGGGCGATGCGCTGGTCAATCCCGAGGTCATCCTGGCTGGCATCCCCGCCAACGAAACACACGACGGAGGGCGCCTCGCCTTCGGCCCCGATGGCTATCTCTACATCACGACCGGCGATGCGCGACAGACGGATCTTCCGCAGGACACCGAGAGTCTGGCGGGAAAGATTCTCCGGGTGACACCCGGCGGAGAGCCTGCGCCAGGCAACCCGTTTGGCAACGAGGTGTGGAGTTACGGTCACCGCAACGTGCAGGGGATCGGCTGGACCAGCGACGGACAGATGTATGCCTCGGAATTCGGCAGCGACCAGTTTGACGAGCTGAACCTCATCAAGGCGGGGGGAAACTACGGCTGGCCCCACATCGAGGGTTGGGCCGGCGACCCCGAGTACATCGATCCGCTCGTGACCTGGTCCACCGAGGAGGCTTCCCCCTCCGGCATCGCCGTCACCGACGACGGGGTCTGGATGACGGCGCTGCGCGGCGAGCGCCTCTGGTACATCCCCCTAGGCCCCGACGGGCGCGCGGGAGAGCCACACGACTACGACCTCGATCTGGGGCGCCTGCGACATGTGACGATCGCCCCGGACGGCGCCCTGTGGCTGGTCACGTCCAACACCGATGGCCGCGGTGAGCCGAGCAACCAGGACGATCAGATCGTCCGTGTCGAGTTCTCTTGAGCGGGTCTCACGGCTGGACGGGTTGGCCGGTGTCGTGCCAGACGTTACTGTCCTCCCAGACGCTGTTCTGGAGATTCCCGACGACGCCGTAGCGGAAGTCGCGGCCGAACTCGTTCTCGGCGTAGCGGGCACTGTCGACCTCGCCGCGGCCACCACCGTTGATAGTGAAGTTGCCACCGTTCATGAGGTTGCCGATCACCCGCAGATTGCTGATCTGGTCATCACCTGCCAGCGACCCGATCTGGATCGCAGCATTCATCGGGTCGTCCTCGGACTCCACATACGGCTGCAAGTTGTTCCCGCGGATCGTGACATTGTCACCACTGCGGATCTGAATGGTGTCGTGGTGGCCGCCGTCCATCCGCTCCAGGTCGTGGATGTAGGAGTCCTCCACCACGACGCCGTCGGCCTTGATCTGCATACCAATCTTGCCTGAGTGGATATTGGCCGCACGGATGATGCCACTGCCACTCATCAAGATGCCAATACCCGTGCCCTCCTCGTTGTCGACCTCGACGTTCTCGATCAACACGCCGCTGGCCCCACCCTTGACCTCAATCGGGTACAGGCCACCGCCGTACTGCACCAAAGTGTTCCGGATCACCACGTTATCGGCGTCCACGACAATCCGACCATCCACCGCCAGAGCATCGATCACCGTTCCGTCCTCGGTGATCGTCAGCCCCTCCGACGGCGTCAACTCCACCCCATCCGGCACCCCCGTGCTGTCCTGATCCGGGAAGGTCCGCGGGGGTGCCGTCGTCGGCTGAACTGCTCCTGAGGTCGGGGCCTGCTCCGGGGCCGACCGCCTCGCATCCGCTCCGGGGACGGCCGGTGACGGTCGAGTGGAAGACGAGCAGCCACAGGCAACCATCGTGAGGACCAAGGCAGCTCCCAACGCCTCGGTGAAGGTCGTGAGAGGCGGCCGGGCCCACCGACTCCTGCGCGTACCAGGAATCACGCAGGACCCTGGAGCAGCCGTGTCTCCCGGGCCGTCACCTCATGAAAGACCTGCACATAAGTGCGCGCCTGCAGGTTCCACGACAGTTCCTGCTCAATCCTGGCGCGCCCGAGTCGTCCCATGTGGGCTCGACGGTCCGCATCGTCCAAGAGCCCAGAGATCGCCGTTGCGGTTTCTACCGGATCCTCGCCCGAAACATACGTCGCCGCATCGGCGGCGCACCGGCGTGTCTCCCGGAGGTTGGTGGCAACCACGGGGACCTCGTGGGCCATGTACTCCAACGTCTTGTTCATGGTCGAGCGGTGGTTGAACTCATTCGGCGGGTCAGGAGTGACTCCGATGTCGGCGGTGGACAGCCATCGGCTCAATTCCTCGTGGTCAACCCGGCCGGTGAAAGTAACCCACGGGTCCAACCCCCGGCGCGTGCAGTCTTCTCGCAGAGCCCCCAAACTATCCCCAAATCCCAACAGGGCAAACCGGGTGTCAGTCCTTCCCTTGTCGTGCACATAAACATCAATGGCGTCCAGCAGGAGGTCCACGCCGTCCTGAGGTCCCATGATGCCGACATAGCATACGAGGTACTTCAAGGGGCCCAACAACTCCG
Source organism: uncultured Ornithinimicrobium sp. (assembly GCA_964450585.1). GTDB lineage: Bacteria > Actinomycetota > Actinomycetes > Actinomycetales > Dermatophilaceae > Ornithinicoccus. The sequence goes on along the minus strand of CAYVEH010000013.1, from coordinate 19,490 downwards.
GATGCGACGGCCCCCGGATCATCCGGGCGGCGTCGGGGGTGCTCATCACCACCGCCGTCCGCTCGGGGCTGACTCGCCCGCGCTCCAGCGCGATCTCCCGATAGGCAGGGTTCGGCGAGATCACGTGGTCAGCCACCCGGTAAGTCTGTCGCTCTAACCACAGGAGGCCCCGATGCAGCACACCCCGGCGGCCAAACCGAGCCTCGAATACCTCGGGGCACAGGTCGTGCTGGTCATAGACGAACGCCCCGCCGCGTAGCTTCCAGAACGCACCCAGAAGCCAGTAAGTGTCGGGCGGATTGCACGCCTGCAACACGGCAAACGGTCGCTCGCGGTGAATCCGCACGCTCAAGCGCAGCGCATGGAGCCAGCAGACGGCAAACTCCCACGCGTATGATGCTGCCCCCGACGCACCGACGGGTGCGCGGTAGGAGTAAACAGTGACGCCTTCCAACTCGTGGCGATCGGCCTCACCATCGTCACTCTTGGGACAGATGACGCTGACCTCATAGCCGGCGTCGAGCAGGGCCCGGCACTCGTTCCGGACCCGCCTGTCAAGACGCAGCGGCAGATTCTGGATGACGATGACAACATGCTGGGATCCCTCATCGCTCGCAGTGCCGGCCCGCGATGCGGCACGGGTCATGACACGGCAACCTCCGCCCGCTTTCTCGACACGAACCGGGTCAGGTTGACGATACTGTCGAGATTCGCAGGAATAGTTTCGTGATCCGCTACGGAAACTCCCAGGTCACCCTCGAGGAACTCGACGAGTTCCAGAACGCCGGTGGAGTCCACTACACCCGAGCCGAGAAGTGACTCTGCATCTCCAGGCACACGAGATGTGTCACCGAACAAGAAGTTCGCGATGATGAACTGCCGGATCTGGGCTTGTGTCTGATCTTCCATGCCACCCTCACTCGCTATACCCGAAGGCAACGTACAGTAAAGCAATCGTAAAGACTCCTGTGCGCCACAGTACCCCAGCTCGGTGGGCGGCGCCACCCCTGCAGACGTGCTGTCCGGCATACTCTGGGCATGACGGTCCTCCCACGACGACGTCGTCGCACCCCAGCGCCGGCCTCCCTCGCCGCGACGCAGGCCCTGGCTGCTTTTGGTTTCCCTGCCTCATCGATCGAGTCGATCGTGCCGCTCACCTCAGGGATACGGCAACAGAGTCTCCGGGTTCGTGCGGCAGGATGCGATGTGGTGCTCAAACGACATGCTTCACCACACGCGATCGCTCGGCTGGCCCTCTCCCACACGATGGAGGTGCACCTCAACCGATGTGGTTTTCCCGTGGCTGCACTGCAGTTCTCCCAACGCGGCGACACACTGGTCCAGGTGGGACCCGCCTCGTATTCGCTGCATCGAGTGGTTCCGGGAACACAGTTCTCCATCAGTCAGCGAGAGGACATTCTCGGAATCAATCCCGACCTCGCGGGAAGCCTCGGCACCCTCCTAGGCACCATGCATGACCTCACCGCTTCCTTAGAACGACCTCCAGGGAACAATTCCCCCACAGTCAGCCAACTCTTGGCGGGTCCACGGCACGCTATCCGCACGTTGAAGCGAGCACGTCCACCAGCACCTGCTCCATGGTGGACCCTCCGCCTCAAGCCGTTCAAGTCTGAATTCGACGAGTGGATCATCCGGATCATGCCGCATGTCACGATGATTGCTGAACGGATTGCCGTTCATGGGGAGTCCAGTCAGCACGGGCAACCTGACCTCGGCCCCATCCACCATGACATCCATTGGGAGAACCTGATCTTCGACGAGGCGTTACAGGTTCGGGCCGTCATCGATTTCGATAATGCAATCTGGGCCCCACGGATCATCGAGGTGGGCGCCGCTGCTGCCGTTCTTGTTGGCGCAGAGGAGGAGCGTCTTGAAGAGTTTATCCGAGCCTATGAGCGGTGCACCGGAACGGCCTTGGATCGCCATGACGTCCGCCTCTGGATGGCGCGCAAGTGCGTCCATTCGATCCTCTATTCGGTGAACAGTTACCTAACTGGTGGCAGAGCCCGCACCGCAACCCTCGCCCCCTGGTGCATTCATCTCTACGAGGTCCTGGAAGAGTTGGAGTGGAGTTGAGTCACCGGGTTCAGCGTCCACGACCGCGACACAGCACGGTACGGTCGGTCAGACCTCGGGTACCGAACCGGCCAGAGCCGGCGCGAGGTGCAGATACTCGGTCGTGCGCCGCTTTTGGTCGATGTCCCGGATGACTCGCTGCACCTGCTCTGTGGTGAGGCCAGTGGCCTGCGCGATCTCGTGCGGTGGCACACCGTTGTTCTTCCCGTACAGGCACAGATCCATCCGATCGTGTGGCAGTGAAAAGTAGAACTCCTCCTGAGACTGCGGCAGCGAGTAGGTGTCCGTCGTTGACGGGCGCAGGCGTATCTCCTCCGGAACGCCCAGATACTCGGCGATCGCGTACACCTGCCGCTTGTACAGGTGCGCGATGGGCTTGACATCGGCTGCTCCGTCACCGAGCTTGACGAAGAATCCTTGGTCGTACTCCAATCGATTCGGGGTGCCGGCCACGGCGTAGTTGAGCCGGTCCGCGTAGTAGTACTCCTGCATCTTGCGGACCCGTTGTTTAAAGTTGGTGGCCGCCACAATGCCCAGATAGGCCTCCGGAGTCAGCCGGTACTGCTGCTGCTCGCCCGCAGGGTCGACGACAACCGCCGAGTAGAGGCGATAGGCCTCTGTATCGATGAGGGAGGGCAACACAATCTTGCAGCGGTAGCCCGGACCGTACTCCGGGCAGACGAGCCGAATCGCCTCATCACGACGCTCATAGGCACCACATGCCTCAAGAATCGGGGTGATGTCCTCGACCGCCGACTCGATGCCCAACGCCGTCGAGAGACTCGTGCTGATGCGCAGTGTGTCGCCGGCCGACTCACGTTCTGGCATATGGAGCCCAAACACCCGGTCGGGCCCTAAAGCATGGACCGCGAGGGCGGCCACGGCGCTGGAGTCAATGCCACCAGACAGCGCCACGATGAGACCCCGGCGGCGGGTTCTCGTCAGGTAGTCACGGATCTGTTTCCCGATGGTCTCGGCCTCCACGGGGAGGTCTAGATCGAGGACATGTGCTCCGAAGGACATGATATCTCCTATGGACGTGGTGAGCGATCGACGAGAATCGTGGGATCAGCCTCGATAAAATCCGAACCGGAAGAGCCATTCCCCTCGATGAAGTGGTGGTGAAGCAATTGCGTGGAGAGTACCGCCAGCACCCGCATGTTGTCGGTGTTGCTCATCCGGACGCCCGCGCTGCGGTGGGCCTTGGCCATCAGGGCCCTGACCGCTTCAGGGCGAAACACTCCTGCTGCCGCCACTGCGGACGGTGTCGTCATTTCCTGCACCCAGTCTAGGCCGCCCTCGACGAAGAAGCTGGCAGCGTCGGGAGCTCGATACGGTTGCTTGGGGCGATCGATGATCGCAGACGGCAGCAGATCACGAAATGTCTTCTTGAGGATGTGCTTCTCATCCAACCCGAGCAACTTGTGCCGGCTAGGCAAGCGATTGGCGAACTCCACGACCCCATGGTCCAAGAACGGAAATCGTCCCTCCACGGAGTTGGCCATCAGCATACGGTCTCCCTGGGAGGAAAGAATGTAGCCGGCGAGCAGGGTCGTCATTTCGAGGTACTGGGCTCGAGAGAGGGAGGTCCACTGCCGGTGCTCCTCAGGAAGCCGAGCGACCAGGTCTCCCGTCACGTCTCCACCCACCTCTGGGTGCGGCACCATCATTCCGAGCAGCGAGGCCGTCGACTCCCACCTGGGCCGGTGAGAAAAGGTGGGGTCGTGGATATCCAGATGGCGGCCAAAGAACTCTCGAGCGAACGCCGGCGTCTGCCCCGGCGCCCGCGCCATCCACGGGTACAAGAGGTCCAGCGCCCGGGCCCTGACCGGGGACTGCGGGTCGCGTGCGATGAACTCGCGCGCTCGTGCCTCACGAAAGATGTCATAGCCAGCGAACACCTCGTCGGCGCCCTCGCCGGTGACGACCACCTTGTAATCGTGCTCCCGGACGAGCCGCGACAGCAGGAACATCGGGGCCGGAGCAGCACGGAGTACTGGTGTCTCGGTGTGCCACACCACCTGGGGGAAGGAGGCACCGATGTCACGGGCGTCAACGCTGACCTCGTGATGGGTGGTGCCAAGCTCGCGGGCCATGAGTTTCTGGAAGGAGCCTTCATCGAACTCGGAGTCCTTAAATCGCAGAGAGAACGTTTCGAGGGGGACGTCGGTGTACCGCACGATCACCGCTGCGATGACGGCTGAATCAATTCCACCTGACAGGTAGGCTCCTACGGGTACATCGCTGCGCAGAAATCGCAGTCGCACGGCCTGAATCAACTGCTCCCTCAGCGACGCGGCATTCGTCGCGAGGTCCTGCAACGACTCGTGGTCCTGCACGGGGAACTGGGGCCGCCAGTAGGGATAGATCTTTTCGCTTCCCTCCCTGATGATCGCCACGTGCCCTGGCGGTAGTTGCTGGATCCCCGTGAAGATGGTGCGAGGGGCCACAGTTCCCCAGAAGGTCAGCGTCTCCGTGAGTCCGGCGCGGTCAATGCACCTCGGGACCTCTGGGTCGGCAAAGAGTGCTTTGACTTCGGAGGCGAACAGGAAGCGATGCGGGCGGCGCGCGAAGAAGAGGGGGCGCACCCCCAACCGGTCGCGTGACAGTGTGAGCTGCTGCTTCGCCGGTTCCCAGATTCCGAGGGCCCATTGGCCGTTGAATCGACGGAAGCAGCGTTCTCCCCACTGCTCCCAGGCGTGGACGATCACCTCGGTGTCGCTCGCCGACCTGAAACGATGCCCCAACCCGGTCAACTCACGGCGCAACTCAAGGTAGTTGAAGATCTCCCCGTTGAAGGTCACCCAGACCGATTCGTCCTCGTTCGTCATCGGCTGGGCACCTCCGGTGGCGTCGATGATCGCCAATCGAGCATGCCCCAGAGCCGCCCGGCCGTCGCGATAGATGCCGCTCCCATCAGGGCCTCGATGATGGACCCGAGAGACCATACGCTTGATGAGGCCCAGGTCGGGCGTTCCCTCAAAGGACAGTGTCCCGGCGATGCCACACATCAGTCCACCGAGGAGAGCTTGCTGAGCGTCGCCCAGACGGCTTCCGTCTGACCCAGGTGAGTCACGGTGATCGCATCGTCCGGCAGCGTCACACCACATGCATCCTCGAGAGCGATGGCGATGGCCACCGCGTCCAGCAGGCCGGCGTCCCTCTCCAGCGGAAGCGGAAGTTCCACCAGTAATCGACCCAGATCATTCGTCACGCGTCATCCACCCTTCTCGCACCCAGTGCTCACGCCCGCACGGCGCAGCACCCATACGTGCCTCAGTTGTCGATGGAGCTCGACGAAGGTTCTCTGGAGTCATGGCGTCTGACCTCGGCGCGACATGCCCGAGATCGCATTTTGTCGGGAGCTTTTGCGTTCGATAACGCCGCTCCTCTCGAGGTGGTCAAATGAATCGTCGGGCAATGGGAGATCGCGTGCGTCCGTCTGAGCTGTTGACCGGCACCGCGGTTCACCTCTATACAGCCCATACACGAGGCAGGTAAGGTTGGCGTGACTCAGCAGGCTTTGCTCGACTGCGGGTTCCGTGCCGTCCCCTCCATCCAGCGAGACTCCAACGGGCAGCGACTCGACATCGGGGGTGAAGTTCGCGCGGCGCAAGGCGATCTTCTCCCGGCGAGAGCGGGCACTCACAGCTCGCGCAAGACAGAGGGCAGGGCCCCGTTTGAGCCACGAAACGATGGGCATGCTGACCACCCTCACCGACGAGTAACGGGCTGTTGGCGCCCTACAGGGCGCGCTTGACCATCGTACCCCGAATGTTGGTGACGTGGGCGGTCGTTGCACCAAGTTTTCCGGTAGGTTAGACGGAGGAAGGCACTAGACGATGGATGACAGATGATCGATTGCGTGCTGATCGTGGTCTCTTATCAGAGTTCACACGACGTGACAACGCTGCTGAGTTCCGTCCCGGCCGCGGTCGGTAACCTCTCGTGGCACGCCGTGATCGTGAACAACGATCCCCGTGACAGCCTCACTCCAGTGGTGGCAGCGCATGAGCACGTGGACCTCATCGACACCGAATCGAATATCGGATACGCAGGGGCGATCAACGTGGCTCTGGCGGCTGCTCCGCCATCTCGTTGGACCCTGTTCCTCAATCCCGATGTGCGACTCGGGGTCGAGGCGATCCGCCGCATGACACACGCCTCCGGAATGCTCCGGGCTGTGGTTCCGCTCATCACTGACTTCGATGGAGTCCTGCAACATTCGTTGCGCCGGGAGCCAACCATCCTCGGTTCCTTGGGTGATGCGATCTTCGGCAATCATTGGCCGAGCCGTCCTGGCTTCTTGAGCGAAACGGTCCGCGCCCCTGGGCCGTACCGCGAAGCGCACGCGGTGGACTGGGCCACGGGTGCCGCTCTGCTCGTGCCCAGCCGCGTGGCTCACGAGGTGGGTTCCTGGGACGCGGCCCGCTTCTTCCTTTACTCCGAGGAGACTGACTACTGCCGCCGGCTTCGCGCACTGGGTTCGACGATCCAGTTCGTACCTGAGGCCGTCGTGAGTCACCGTGGTGGCGGCTCTGGCTCGTCCGATCAATTGCATGCCCTGCGGGAGGTGAATCGCACTCGATACTTCGCAAAGTGGCACCACCCGTTAGCTGCCGGGGGATTCACAGCCATCGTCATGCTTCACCACATCCTGCGCGTCAGGCGACCAGAGAGTAGGGCCACTCTGCGAGCGCTGACCTCGCCCGCCGCTCGCGCTCACCTTCCAGGAGGCTCTCGGTGACCCAGTTCTTGGGCAGTATCCTGATTGCTGCCCACAACGAAGAGACGGTGATCAGGCGGACTCTGCGGCCACTGTCCCACCTGGCTGATGGCGGGACCGTCGACGTGATTGTGGTGTGCAACGGGTGCCAGGACCGGACTGCTGAGGTGGCACGAGAATTTCCTGGCGTGCTGGTCAGAGAGTTGACCCAGGCGTCCAAGACCGCGGCCCTACGCGATGCGGAGTCTGTCGCTCGCCCCGGGCCCCTCCTTTATCTCGATGCGGATGTGGAACTCACCGCCAGGGCAGCAGTAGACACGCTGGCGGCCCTTGGCAAGGATGTGCTCGCGGGTCGCCCTCCCCATCGTTTCGACTCCTCCCGAGCGAGCAAGGTCGTCCAGCGTTGGTATGCCGTGCGTGAGCGACTGCCCTCCATCGCCCGGACACTCTGGGGTGCTGGATGCTACGGGCTCTCCGAGGCCGGTCGAGCCCGGTTTGGCGAGTTCCCGGAGGTGATCGCCGACGATCTCTTTGTCGATACGCTCTTCGGCACGGACGAGGTCACCATCATTGCCACTGATCCAGTGGTCGTGCGCACACCCCGGGAATGTGCTGACCTCATACGCATCATGCGTCGCAGTTACCGCACGCAACAGGTCCACGGTGCCCATGCGACCACACCGCTCCGCATCTCCGTAGGCCAGCGCCGTCAACTGCGGGACCTGGGCATGCTGTTGCGAGCCGATCCGGCACGCATCTTCGACATCGCTACGTACTCGGCACTCATCATGTGGGGACGGTTCCGAGCGCAGGTGAGTCAGGCTCCACGCTGGGAGCGGGACCTGAGCTCTCGCCGAGAGGACTGAGCTCAGGGCGGTGCCCAGGCTTCGCCTGGCGGAAGAAGGTTTCATGCCAGACCTCGAGTGACATCAGCGCAAAGATTCTCGATTCCTCATTGAAGCGTCCGCTCTCATGGCGATCAAGAAGGTCTACGACAGTGGCCCGGTCGAAGGTCTCAGCAACAAACGACTGCTGTCCGGTGAGCCTGTCCCGGACCGAGTCCCGTAACCCGTCACGGAACCACGTGGAGAGTGGGACGCGAAAGCCCGCCTTTCGCCGGTCTACAACGTCATGTGGCAGGACTCGTCGGGCGACCTCCTTGAGGGCCCACTTCGTCGTGCCACGACGGACCTTGTAGGCGGAGGGAAGCCGAAACGCCAACTCCACGAGGCGATGGTCCATCAACGGCGGCCGCAGTTCGAGCGAGGCGGCCATCGACATGCGATCTCCCCGCTCGAGGAGATTGTCGGGCAACCACGAAGTCACGTCCTCGCACAACATCTCGCGGACGGGGTCACCGTCCCCTCCGGCGCCGTCTCGCGACACCCGCTGTGGCAGTCCGTTGAGCAGTCGGGTGCGTTCCCGACTCGTGAAGGGCGAGAACCATGCGCGACGACGTTCGACTGCCGTCCGCTCCGCCAGGACGCGCAGCGCGATGCGGTGTCGCCCCAGTTGCTCGGGAAGCTGCCGTTCGAGGGCGTGGCTGATCGTGGCTCGAACACCGCTGGGCACCCGAGACAGGAAGGCTGCTGCGCGTGCAACTTGGTACTTGGGATAGCCGGCGAAGAGTTCATCACCACCCTCACCAGACAAGATCACGGTCACCTTCTGCCGCGCAGCCTCCGCCAGGCGATAGACCGCGATATCGGCCGGTTGCGAGACAGGCGCGTCCCGGTACCAGGTCAACAACGGCCACAGATTCTCAAATTCCTGGGCATGAACCCGGATCTCGTGGTGCGTCGTCCCGACATGTTCACTGACCCGGCGTGCCCAGTGCAGTTCGTCGTGACGCGCATCACCGAACCCAGCTGCGAACGTGTGGAGTTCGCGACCCGGGTCCAGTCGGGCCACGGTCGCAGCGATCAGACTCGAGTCGACGCCCCCACTGAGGTAGGCACCAACCGGCACGTCCGCCACCAACGCAGCCCGCACTGCCTCCGTCACCGCATCGTCAACCGCGTCAACGACTCGGCCAGGGGTCCACGCCCTGGGATCGTCCTCCTCGGGAAGACTCCAATACCTTTCAACCCTGACTTCCCCGGCGGCCCCCACGTCAGCCCGGTGCCCGGGAAGGAGTTTGGAGATCCCTGCAAAGAGGGTGTGCGGCGCGGGAACCGATGCGCCGACCAAGTAATCATCGAGGCTGGCCAGATCCACGGCAGGATATTTCCGTAAACCAGCCACCACGGCTTTAATCTCTGAGCCAAATATCAAGCAGTCTTGATCAACGTAGTAATAGAGTGGCAGAATACCTAACCGGTCTCGTACGAGATGCACGGATCCCGACCACAGATCTGCCACTGCAAAAGAGAATTGACCCACCAGGCGCTCAACGAAACCGAGACCGAATCGCGTGATCCCCGCGAGAAGTGTCTCCGTGTCACCATCAGTCCGGAATGGGTAGTCGAGGCTGCGCCTCAACTCTTTGTAGTTGAATATCTCGCCATTGAACGCGAGGACCCAGCGGCCGTCCGCACTCCGCATGGGCTGCCGTGAACGACTCAGGTCGATGACTGACAGGCGCCGATGTGCGAAGCCGATGTTGCGCCCTGTCCACTGCCCCTGGTCGTCGGGGCCACGATGTCTGAGCATCGCACTCATCGACGCGAGCTGATCTGTGTGCACCGGCGCACCAGAGAAGGAGACTACTCCCGCGATGCCACACATACCGTCTCCTTTCCACTGGACACGTGGTGGGCTTCCGGGACAGCATGGCGCCGCAACGGCCCGAAATTTCTGGGCGCCGCCTCACGCCACGCGGTCTGGATTCTGTCACGGGCTTCGTACAGGAGTGGCGTAGCGACGAACTTGTCCCCCACCACCGCGGGTTGTAATGGCCGTTGCGGGGTGGTTCCATCGAGTCGCCACAGGGCGCCCGTCGCGCCGATAAGAACGCACATCACCGCGACGAACGTGGCAAAGGAGAAGGAGTCGAACGTGCCACTCGCCACCACGGCTGCCGGCATCGTCACAGCCAACGTATGGCCCAGGTGACGGGTCTCCTGATCTCGACCCCGAAGGCGAACGCTTCGGCCGAGCATGTAGGGAATCAGAAAGAACAGCAAGAAGGCACAGACAGCAACGACACCTCCAGCGATGAGGAACACATAGATCTGGTTGTCCAGAAGGAGGAACTCCTCGGGCGTGACCATCCCTGCGCCCCACCCCAGCGCTGGCCGGGCGTGCCACAGATGCATGACCGTTGCGGTACGCTCGATTCGGTCCTGCACACTGGGATCGTTGTCAACGTTGACGAAGAGAGCCTTGATCGTGCCGAGTACGCCCCGGTTGAGCACATGGAACACGGCAGTCGACATCACGGCTATCACGAGAGCGTTGTACCTCTGTCGCCAAGGCCATACGATCGCCATCAAGGACATGGCGACAAATACGGTGACGACGGCCGAGCGAGAGATGGAAAGCGGGATTCCCAGGGACACTATCCCGACCGCAACCCAGCGCCAAATACGCCGTCGTCCAGGCGGGGCAAACAAGGCGTAATGGAGTGCCACCGGAAGCAACAGTGCGAGGACCACTCCGAATTCGATGTAATGATTCGCCGTTCCGGCCACGCGCGGGAATCCCTCATCCCCCCGGGACCCGACCCCGATAAGTTCGTAATTCACCTGCAGCCCCGGGATGCGGATGTACTGGGTCAGATCGAATCCGAGAAAGAACTGCATTATCCCAACCAGGGACATCAGACAGGCGCACGCCACGAGGAGCCTGAGGAGCCGGTCCAGTGCATCCCGTGTGCGAATGCCATCAGCAACGGCGAGCGTGACTCCAGCGATCCCCGCAGTGACGATGAGCCAGCGGTTGGCCGCACTGGCCTGAGCTGCCGAAGGCAGCCGATCGAAACCGACGGCATACCCCAACAACTGGGCAGCGATGAAGATGCCGACAGCCCATCGGATGGGCTGCCAGCCGGACGGGAGATGGTGTGCTCGCATCGCCGAGACCACCCAGAGGAAAGCCAGCATGATGCCGACCGCCACTGAGGGCCTACCGGCTGCGCCCATCCCGCCGATCACCAATCGAGCGGGGATGAGGAATTGCAGGACGAGGAAGAGCGCGAGCAGACCCAGGGTAGTGAGCACACCCCCGCGCACCAAGATGGGCATCCACTCCCGCCGGGCACTCCTCAGCCCTTCTGGGATCCGCAGCAGCAGTGGCTCCCAGCCCGGCGCGCCCGGAGCCTTCTCCCGAGCCGTACTCACCTGCTGTCGCATCACTCTCGGTCGGCTTGCCCGTCAGCGTTGGCGCCCGGTGGGCTGAAGCTCCCACGAGTCATCGCGTTCACGACCGTTGAGCGTCGATGCAACGTCCCGATCGTAGCGGTCCGCGCCGGCCCGCTCAGCGCTGACCTCGCTGATCTCGGATGTGGATTCGGGCGCCTGGGCGGCCCGGCCTTCCTGACGCCGTGCCCGCCGGCGATCCTGCCACCGACGGATCCAGCGCTTGAGCAGGCCCACCAGGTCATCGAAGAGAACGGCAGCCAGGAGCGCGAGCGCGGCGCCCAGGATGCCGACAACCGCCATGATGCGGAGTTTCCCGGTTGCGACAACGTCCGAGACGGCCGGAGCCTGAAGCACCTGTATGTCGACCTGTGCACCTTCCGGGATCCCCACCGAGCCCTGTCGTTCAGCCAACTCCTCGCGGGCGAGATCCAGCACCGTCTGCCCGGTCTTGAGGCTGACCTCTGGGCTGTCGCTCAGTGTCGTGAAGTTCATAATGCTGCTGCGCGAGCGTGCGCTGAACTCATACTCCGGATTCAGCCCTTGGGCCTTGATCCGGTCCCGGACCGCAGCATCATCGAGGACGATGGCGAGCACCTCAGCAGTGTCACTCAGGCCTCCGTAGGGGTTCTCCACCTCCGAGGGCGCCTGCCCGGGCACCAGGACCACCGTGGCTGTGGCTTCGTACTGCGGCTTCACGCCGTTGCCAAGTGTCATGGCTGCATAGCCGGTCAGCGCCAGAAGCGGCAAGAACACATACCAACGGCGTAGTACCGCCACCGTGATCCGCCAGACATCCATGTGCTCTCCCTCCGAAGCCGCCACTCGGTTCTAGGCGAGCCACCTTGCTCCACCCCAGTCGGACAGCAACTAGGCACGACCATACTCCGGTTCAAGCAGAAGTAAAGAGTTCTTCACGAAAGAGCCATGTATCTCCCTGCTTCAGGTCTTCCCCTTCGCGGCGTGCGGCGCTAGGCTGCGAGCACGAGATCGTGGTCCCCCGCTGGTCAGGAGGTCGCCCATGGCCAAGACGCACGTCAACGTCAGCGAGTACCTTCTGGAGCGGGGTCGCGACGAGGCTGTCGCGGTGATCGACGGTACGGGCCCGCACACCTATGCAGAGCTTCGACGGGCCACACGTGCCCTGTCTGGCCATATCAGAACCTGGCGCCTGCCTCGCGGTTCCCGCGTCGGGCTGCTGAGCAGCAACTCCCTCTTCTGGGCTGCGGCCTACGTGGCGATCATGGATGCCGGGCACGTGGCCGTGCCGTTTCCGACGGTGTTGACCCCGCAGGATGTCCACCGCAAGGCACGCTTCGTGGACTGCGCCGCCTTCCTCGTGGACAGCGCGCTGACTCCAACCTTCGTGACGCCCCTTGAGGGTGTGCAGCATGTCGCTGATGAGACCACCGTCAGGCGCGTCCAGGGCTGCGATGACCACCGGGCCGTGCCAGTGGATCCCGACGACGACGCGGCCCTCATGTTTACCTCGGGGACCACCTCAGCCCCACGTGCGGTCCGAGTCACCCACGGGAACATCCGGTCCAATACGGCCTCGATCGTGCAGTACCTCGAGTTGACACCCTCGGACCGGGTGCTCGTCGTGTTGCCCTTTTCCTATTGCTATGGCGCGTCACTACTGCACACCCACCTGCGCGCCGGCGCATCCCTCTCGATCTGCAACACGTTCGCCTTCCCAGAGACGGTCGTGGGGCAGGTTCAACGCGACGCGTGCACCGGTCTGGCCGGAGTCCCTTCCACCTACCAACTCCTGCTGCGAGCCAGTTCGTTCGAGTCCACCCGGTTACCGAGTCTGCGCCTCCTGCAACAGGCAGGTGGGCGACTGGCACAACCCCAGCTCGATCGTGTGGCTGCGGCGCAGCCACACGCCCGGCTCTTCGTGATGTACGGCGCCACGGAAGCCACCTCGCGCCTGTCCTTCCTCCCCCCTGAGGTCTCCCAAGAGCGCCGCGGCTCCATTGGGCGGGGGATCCCGGGTGTCACGCTGAGCATCATCGGCCCCGACGGCACTCCAGCGCCGGTCGGGACCGTCGGTGAGGTCTTCGCGCGTGGCCCGAACATCACCAAGGGCTACTGGAAGGACGCGGCCGGCACAGCCTCCAAGTACGTGGATGGTGGCCTACGCACCGGTGACCTTGGCCGTGCTGACCCCGACGGGTACATCTACCTCGTTGACCGCAAGGCAGACTTCATCAAGTCCTGGGGCATCCGAGTGTCCAGCCAAGAGATCGAAGATGCCGTGGTCCGCATCCCTGAGATCAGCGGCGCCGCCGTGGTCGGTCGACCCGACGACAAGGCGGGAGAGGCGATCATCCTCTTCTACGCCACAGCGAGCGAGCTGGACGTGACCCCAGAGCGAGTTCTTGCCCACTGTCGCACGGTGTTGGGAAAGCATCAGGTTCCCCACGAAGTCCACCGCCTCGAGCGACTGCCTCTCAACCAGAATGGGAAGGTCGCCAAATCGGACCTCCGGGTGCTGGCCTCCTCCCGTGAGGTCGGCGTGAGGGGATAGCCATGCGCAAGACTCTCTTCCTGTTGTCGTCTGCGGTCATGATCGCCGCGCTCGTGGTGGTCAGCAGCGCGGCACGCGGCAGCCACGTGGATGGCGACCCGTATACGAGCCCGGAGGCGACGCGTGCCGATCTGGAGACCATGTCTGCCACGCGAGTGCTCTTCGCACATCAGTCAGTCGGGAACAACATCATTGACGGGCTTTCGACGGTGTACCGCGAGCAGGACCTTCCGGCACCGACGCCGGTGGCACTGGCAGATGCCGGGGCCAACGACCACTTCGTGCATGTGCGGATCGGTGTCAACGGTGACCCGTTGGGCAAGATTCGCGAGTTCGAGTCACTGGTCCGCCGCGATGCTGCCGGTGAGATCGATGTTGCGGTGCTCAAGCTCTGTTACACCGATGTGGATTCCCAGACACCGGTCTCCGAGGTGTTCGAGGCCTACCGCAGCACGCTCTCGGAACTGACGCATGAGTATCCGGACACGCAATTCGTTGCCGCTACGGTGCCGCTCCAGGTCCGCCGAGACTCCATCGGCAACCTCAAGGCACTCCTGGGCGGTGGGGCCTATCTGGCTCCCGAGCACAACGCAGCCCGGGAGAGATTCAACTCCCTCCTCCGAGCCGAGTACGCTCCCAGCAACCGCCTCTTCGACATCGCTGCCATCGAGTCCACGGACCCCACCGGCCAACGCAACGCCGGTCGGCTGGATGGCGACACCTTCTATGCGCTGCACAGCGACTATGCGGCCGACGCTGGTCACCTCAATACCATCGGGGCCGCTCGGGCCGCTGAGGGATTCGTGGCCGTGGTCGCAGACGCGGCGCGGGGATGAACGATGGCTATCGTTGGCATCGGCACCGATGTCGTGTCGGTGTCACGGTTCAGAGCGCTCATCGCCCACGGAGGTGAGCGCTTCCTGAGACGGTGGTTCGGCACCACAGAGATGCTGCCCCACCAGGCCCACCTCGACCCTGCCCCGCGCGCCGCGGCCGCATTCGCTGCCAAGGAGGCCACCCTCAAGGCCATGCGTGTTCGCGGGGAAGGACCCTTGCGATGGCGTGAAATTGAAGTCACTGCAGATGCCGCGGGCCAGCTGAGGGTACGGGTCATAGGCACGATGGCTGACCTGGCTGACTACGCCGGCATCGCCCGGTTCCACCTGTCGGTGTCGCTCCAGACGCACCATGCGATCGCGATGGTGATAGCCGAGGCCACGACCGGGCCGGACGACCTTCGCTGAGCTCGCGGCTCCGACGTGGGCCACGCGAGGTCAGAGTCCTGTGCTCTGACGCTGAGTGATCTGCGTGACCTCGCGAAAGAAGGCGCTGTGATCCACCAGATCCGCGTGCGAGCCGAGCGCTGAGACATGCCCATCGACCATCACCACGATTCGGTCGCACACGGCGAGAGTCGAGAGGCGATGGGCCACCAGAACAGTGATCGTGTCCCGTTTGATGTCCTGCAGGGAACGTTGGACCAGTTCCTCGGAGCGAATGTCCAACGCGCTCGTCGGCTCATCCAGGACCAAGACCTGGGGGTTTCCGGCAAGGGCGCGTGCCAGACAGATGCGCTGCCGCTGCCCCCCGGAGACCGCGCTGGCGCGCTGGCCGATCCTCGTGTCGTACCGTTCCGGCCAGGACATGATGTCCTCATGGATGTGGGCACGTCGTGCCGCGGCGATCACCTGCTCGTCGGTGATCCAGTCGCGATGGAAGCGAATGTTGTCTGCCACCGTGCCCCAGATCACCTGGGGACTCTGCGGAACATAAGCAACGCGCTCCTGCCAGTCGGCGCGCCGGAACTCGCGCACGTCCCGTCCGTTCACCACCACCGCACCAGCGGACGGCTCTCGTAGTCGCAGCAGCAGCTGGACGATGGAAGACTTCCCTGCACCCGATGGCCCAACGATGCCGATCGCCTCGCCGCGGTCCAACTCAAAGCTCACACCGTGGAGCACGGTTCGGTCAGCTTCGTAGGCGAATGAGACATGGTCCAATCCAAGCCGCCGGATCTCCTCCAGTTCTCCCGGGCCGTCCTGTTGCCTATGGCTGCGGTAGCGCTGCAACGCGTCTGCGAGTTGGTGCATAAACGGAATGCGCTCGTCGAGACCGGAGATGGCCAGTTGGATCTGCTGGGCGTAGGTGAGGGCCCGGATCAGCATGAGGATCACCGTCGCCAGTGCGGCCAGTTGCGCGGCTCCTGCCAGGGCAACCGCGATGAGGGCAACCACCAGGAGCAGCAGAGCCACGCTCTGGTACAGCCCCGGGAGCCCGGTTGCCAGGAAGCGCGTCCGGAGGTGGGGCCGCCGCACCGCCTCAGCGCGCCTCCGGAAACCAGACCGGTAGGTGGCGGTTGCGCCAAAAACTTCCGTCTCCTCAGCGATCTGCACGATCTCCTGGACCGCATTGGTGAAGGACGTTGCCTCGAGACTGAGTTGTCGGGCATATCGCCGCAGTCGGCGGGCCAGCGGACGCAGCCCGATAAACAGGGCGATGGCGGCCACCATGAACACCCCTGCTGCGATGAGACTCTGGGTGAAAGCCCCGAGCGCCATCGTCAGGAACATGATGGTTGCGGTGATCCCTTGACCCAACGAGATGACAGCCTGGGCGCACCGGTTGACGTGCTGCGTCATGAGCGTCTGAAATGCACCCTCCCGCTCTTTGGCCTTGACCGCCCAGGTGCTCGCTGTGAAGGCCTCGAACAACTGGATACGCAGATCGGTCAGGACCCGTGAACCCAGGTGGGCCGGCACGAAAGCAAGGACGAGTTGCAAGATTCCACGCGCCAGTGCCATCCCGATGGCCGCCGCGAAGGTCGTGGTCCTCGCCATCTCCAGAGACAGCCCAGCAAATTGGAGGGTGATCGTGGTGCCTTCTTGCGTGAGACTCACAGCCATGGTCGCGATGAGGGCCAGCAGGCTGGCTTCTACCACGCCTGTCAGCACCGAGACGAACACAAGGAGCGCGAGGCTGCCGGTCGAGGACCCGAAGAACGGGGACACTCTGCGCCAGGCACGAGGGAGCCCAGAGACAGCGCGCACCAGCGGCAGACCTCGCACGATGCGACGGCCCTCAAAGTCACTCACGGGTTCTCATCCTCTGCGCCGGCCACCCGGTGCCCGAGGCACACGCCCCGACGCCCCGGACAACTCATCATCCGGGGACGTCATAGGTGTCGATAAAGTGCTGGATGTCGTCAGTCATCATGAGCGGAAGAGCCTCAACGATGCGTTCATCCGGCCAGTCCCACCACCGGATCCGCAACAGTGCCTCGATCTGCTCCGCAGAGAACCTGAAGCCCGCCACGCGAGCTGGGTTCCCTGCCACGATCCCGTACGGTGGGACGCTCTGACGGACCACACTCCCGGCCCCGACGATGGCCCCGTCGCCCAGGGTGACCCCCGAGAGAATGATGGCGTCGTGCCCCGTCCACACATCATTTCCAATGACGATGTCACTGTGTGCAGTGATGGTCCCGCCCGGTGGAGGCTCGTACCACGATTTGAAGGGCGGATAGGAACCGAATCGGTAAGTGGACACGAAGTCGGCTCGGTGCTCGCCACCGAGCAGAACCCGTGTTCCAAAGGCAAACGAGCAAAAACTCCCGACGGTCAGGCCACACCCCGGGGACCGATTCGCGATGGTCAGATGGCCCCACGAGTGCCGTCCGATGGTGAACTGGGCTAAATCAGGGCGTTGGTCGAGAAACCGCGCTCGCGGTTGGACGAGCGCCTTCTTGAGTTGGCCGGCTCGTAATCGCGCCGCGCGACGCATCGCACCGAGTGCTCTAGACCGAAGATCAGGGCGGCCTGCGCTCGGAGCCCGTTGATCGTTAGACCCCGTCATGCTTCTCCTCACGGACGGCGAAGCCCCCGGACGTCGTCGGCCTTCGCAGAGTTCAGGTCGAGTCTAGCCAAGTGTCATCATTTAGTCACGAGTAGGTCAAGACCCGCCCGTGTTCCAACGGGTCCGGCGGGCCAGATCGAGGACGTGCCACGCCGCGGCATACCGATGGTAGAACTCGCCCACGATGAACGCGGCGCGGGCGCGGGGCGTTACCAACTGCGGAGCACGTGCTCGACGAAATGCACCTAGAGGCGGCACGAGCGACCGCAAGGCGGGCCAAGGCGCAAGCTCGGGACCACCATCGCGCACGTCTCGTTCATGACGCCCCACGATGACACGGCGCAACTTGACGTTCAGGGCGGCGTAGGAGTCACGCGCCGGATGGCGCACCATTGCCGTTGGACAGTAGACCGTGCGCAGCCCTCGTGTATTCGCCCGTTGTGACCACTCGATGTCGGCGCCGGAGAACAAGTCATCCCGGAACGGCCCGGCAGTGTCGAACGCGGTCCGTGTGGTCACCATGTTTGCGGTGACCGACGCACCGCCACGGGCGACATAGGTCTGCTGCGGGAAAGCGTGCACCAGCTCGTATGCCTCCACCGGGTGCGGGCGGCGGTCATCACGGGCAAACACCCCCACGTGGCCTGCCACGATGTCGGCGCCTTCTGCGATCGCCACCACCGCTTCCGCCAACCACGTCGGGTCGGGGAGGCAGTCCGCATCAGTGAAGGCCAAGATCGCGCCGTTGCTGACACGCACCGCAGCGTTGCGCGCCGCATACGACCCCCCGGACGCCTGGCTGACGTAGCGGACCGAGGGCCAAGGCGAGATCAGGTCACGAACCGGGGTGCTACTGCCGTTGTCGGCCACGATGATCTCAACACAGTCGTGGGGGTAGGTCTGACGATCGAGGGCAGACAGGCAGGCGCCCAGTCTCGGGTCGTCGCGGACCGGGATGATCACGGAGACGCGCGGTCGGGATCCCATGGTGACATCTTGGGCCGATCTGCACCGCCAGCGCTACCCCTGGTGCCACGCAGCATCGGCACGGTCAGCAGGTGCCACCGCCACCGTGTCCCGGATCCTGGTCCGCAACGGCCAGATCATCGCGGATCCGGCCGATCGCCCACCTCCTCCTGCCCCCCAACTCAAGGCCTCGCTGCCGAACGAGTCTGCGTATCGTCAACGCCGCCACCGGCGCACTCTGAAGCGCCCCAGGTATCGCGTCGCATCCTTGTGAGTTGTAAGGATGCAGTTCATGCCGAAGAGGATCGATCCGAAGGTCCAGGAGCGGTGCGTGCGCCAGGTGCTGGAGCACTTGCCCGAGTAACCGTCGCTGACCGCGACCGCTGAGGTCGTCGCCCGCCGTGAGGGCGTGGGCAAGGAGTCAGTGCGTCGCTGGGTGCTCCAGACCCAGGTCGACGGCGGCCAGCGGCAGGGGGCCACCAGCGAGGGGCTCGCCCAGATCAAGGAGCTCAAGGCCAAGGTCCGCCGGCGCCGGGTCCTTGAACGAACGGGTCCACGACCTACCGCGATGCGTGGGCTCGATTGTTCAGACAACGGGTCCCTGGGCCGTAGCAGCCACAACGTTCTGGGCGCCGACCACGTTGCAAAGCTGAGACCAGACCTGCAGGGGATGAGAGAGTTGCGCGGCAGCGCGACAGGTCTTCCTTGTAGGGCACGCCTGGTCCCCGCTTGAGGTCCTGATCCCCGATTGACCGCGGTCACGTCGGATAAGGCTGCGCCCCGTCCTATAAGGACAAGCGCCAATAGCGCGTCCCCCAGTAATGCGCAGGAATTGCCCCGATGACACCCGCATCGTGAACATCCTCGGAGATGACGTAGGGATATGTGACGGTGAACACCCCCACATTCGATGCCGGATCCGGTTCCCCTCCCAGGGGTGCCCGGTCAACAACTCGATGCCACCCATCAGGCCCATGGCGCCGACGACCGGAAACCGCGAAACGCCCCCGGCATCCCG
>CAYVEH010000012.1:27050-29664 GCA_964450585.1 uncultured Ornithinimicrobium sp. | reverse complement strand
TACGCCGGCACCACGATGCGCGCGATCGCCGAGGGCTGTGCGATGGAGACCCCGTCGCTCTACGCCCACTTCGCCAGCAAGGAGGCACTGCTGACCGCCGCACGCGAAGCTGTCCTGCGCGAGCACCGGGAGCATTTCGAGGCCCTCGCCGAGCGGGTGCGGGCATTGCCGCCGCTGGAGCGGCTCCAGGCCCTGGTGACCGAGGTGCCAAGCTATTACGCCGAGCGGCCCTCGCTGGTCCGCTTCCATATGCGCACCAGTTCCCTCATGCCGGAGCTGAGCCGTGCCGGGGTGCAGGATCCGTTCCGTGCCGACGAGGCCGTGCTGGCCGCCGTGATCCGCGACGCGCACCAGGACGGCATGCGGGACGGCAGCCTCGTGCCAGGCAGCACCGAAGCGCTCATCGCCTTCGTGCTGTGCCTCATGGACGGGCTGTTCCTGCAACTGGCGCACTACCCGGCCGATGAGCACCGGCGCCGCACCGCGCTGGTGTGGGACCACCTCAGAACGACCCTGACGGTGAGGGGAGAGCACGATGACCACGCCTAGGATCTCGGTCGAGAACACCGACTTCGAACTCGATCGCGTCCCGCCAGAGGAAAGACGTAGTTGGCTGGCCATCACCACCATCTGGGTGGCGGTGGGCATCGACATCTCCGGCACAATCCTGGGCCTGGAGCTGGCCACCGGGATGAACCTGGGCCCGGCGCTGGCGGCAACGGCCCTGGGCTCGGTCCTGCTCGGCCTGTTGGCCATCGGGTGCACCTATGTGGGTGCGGCGACCGGGCTGACCACGTCGATGATCTCCCGAGCCGTCTTCGGCACCCTGGGGGGACGCCTGATCGCGGCCATGATCGTGATCTCCTCCTTCGGGTGGTTCGCCGTGCAGACCGGCTTCTTCGCCTCCTACGCCCAGCCGACCCTGGCCGAGACCCTCGGCTGGCAGCTGCCCATGTGGCTGCTTGCGGCACTCGGCGGTGGGCTCATGTTGGCCACCGCGATCATCGGCTACCGAGCCATCCAGCAGCTGAGCCTCTGGGCGGTGCCACTGCTGCTGGGACTGCTCGGTCTGGGCATGGTGCTGGCCGTCTCCCGGTACGGGACCGAGGGGCTCGGTGAGCGCGTCACTCCAACGCTCGGCTTCGGCACCGGCGTGTCCCTGGTGATGAGCATCTTCATCCTCGGGGTGGTCCTGAGCCCGGACATGGCCCGCTGGGCGAAGACGCCCCGGCACGCGATGGCGGCCGGATTCACCGGGTTTTTCCTCGGCAACTCGATCATCGTGGTGGTCGCGATCTTCTTCACCAAGCTCACCGGCTCGGATCAGATCCTCACGATCTTCATCGTCAGCGGCCTGGGGCTGGTGGCGCTCGCGGTGCTGACCATCGCCCAGTGGTCAACCAATACCACCAATGCCTACTCGGCCTCCCTGGGACTGTCCGTCGTCCTGCCGAGCGTTCCGCGCAAGGTGCACGCCTTGGTTGGCGGCGGCATCGCCATCGTCGCGGCGTGCCTGGGGTTCATCGACTGGTTCATTCCCTTCATCTCACTGCTCGGCACCTTGCTCGCGCCCTACGGCGGGGTCTACGTCGCCTCGTTGTTCTTCCGACTGCGCGCCGGGAGGCTGCCCCAGACGGAGACCGAGACCCTCATTCACTGGCCGTCCGCGCTCGCCTGGGCAGTAGGTTGTCTGGTCGCCCTGGCCACGACCGGGGCCGAGGGCGCCCTGGGCTTCGGCTGGTTCACGCTGACCACGATTCCGACCCTCGACGGACTGCTGACTGGCCTGTTGGTGCAGAGCGTCATCAGCATGGCAGGCACCCCGGTGTTTGCGGGGCGCACGGAGGGCCGGTCATGAGTCTGACGCAGATCGAGGTGGCCGACATCGCCCCGATCGCCGCCGGGGCCACGCTGCTGGGCACCGGCGGTGGCGGCGATCCACACGTCGGCTCGCTGATGGCTCAACGGCTGATCCGGGAGTACGGCCCCGTCCCCGTGCGCGCCACGGACTCCCTGACCGAGCGGGACTTTGTCGTGCCCATCGGCATGATCGGGGCGCCCTCGGTCGCCAACGAGAGCATCGCTGCGGTCTCGGAACTGACCGATGCCCTCACCGCGGCCGAGGCCGCCATCGGGCGCCGGGCCACTGCCCTGATGCCGATCGAGATCGGTGGTGGCAACTCGCTGATCCCGATTGCGGCTGCCGCGGCGACGGGCCTACCGATCGTCGACGCCGACGCCATGGGACGGGCGTTCCCGGAGAGTCAGATGGTCACCTTTCACCTGGCGGGGTACGGGCCGGGCAAGGCCGCGCTGGTGGATCACCTGGGCAATCGGGTCGTCCTGGAGGGGGTCTCCGGTCCCTGGTCGGAACGGTTGGCCCGGGTGGTGACCACCGAGATGGGCGGAACGGCCACCATGTGTGACTACGCCTACCCCGGCGACGTCGTGCGGGAGTGTGCCATCCCGGGGACCCTGACCCTGGCCCGGGCCATCGGGCACCTGCTGGGCTCTGCCGAGGTGCGTGGCCCCGAACGCCTGCAGCGGCTGCTGGCCCAGCTGGACGGCCACCTGGTGTTCGAGGGCAAGATCACCGACCTGGACCGACGCTTCG
>CAYVEH010000012.1:1463-26950 GCA_964450585.1 uncultured Ornithinimicrobium sp. | reverse complement strand
CCATCGAGCACGCCATGCTGGGCACGACACACTGCACGAACGCCATCGTGCAGCGCCGTGGCCTCAGCCGGGTCGGGGTCATTCGCCTCGGTGCTCCAGCGACCACGGCGGTGCCGCCGCTAGAGGGCTGGCCGGATGACCTGCGCGCGGCCGTGGAGGGCTACAGCGCGGTCCTGCCCGGCGGGCACGAGATCAACGGGCGCAGCATCACCGAGCTGGATTGGGACGCGCTGGAGTCCGCCGCTGAGGCGATGCGTGGCACGGTGGACGCGATCGCTGTCACCGGGGTCTTCGCCCCCGTCGTGCCGCGCCAGGAGCAGGAGGTGGCAGCCTTCTTCGCCGACCGGTTGTCGGTGCCCACCTCGGTGTCGGCGGCCGTGGGTGCCATCGGGCTGTTGGAGCGAGAGAACGCCACCGTCCTGAACGCGGCGCTACGGCACACGCTGGATGCCATGTCCCAGGGCTTCATGCGGGTCCTGCAGGCACGCGGCATCCGCGCCCGCGTCTGGTTCGGGCAGAATGACGGCACGCTGATGAGCCACGACTACGCCCGACGGTTCCCGGTGCTGACGATCGGCAGTGGCCCGACGAACTCCATCCGGGGCGCCTCCCACCTGAGTCGGGTGCCCGACGGGTTGGTTGTCGATATCGGTGGCACGACCACCGATATCGGGGTCCTCGTCGGTGGGTTCCCGCGGCAGTCAGCCCAGGCGGTGAGCATCGGCGGGATCCAGACGAACTTCCGGATGCCGGACGTGCTCTCGGTCGGTCTCGGGGGCGGTTCCGTGGTGACCGGTGATACCGGCGATCTCACCGCGCTGAGCGTCGGCCCACACAGCGTGGGCTACCGCCTCACCACCGAGGCGCAGAGCTTCGGTGGTGCGCAGCTGACCGCGACCGATGTTGCCCTGGCTGAGGGCTGGGCCCAGATCCCCGGTGCCTCTCCGGTGCCCTTGAGCCATGACCTCCGTCAGGCGGCCGTTACCGCCATCCGGGGGCAGTTGGAGGACGCGATCGACCGGATGAAACCGAGTGCCGCCCCGATCGACGTCGTGATCGTCGGGGGCGGGGCGGTCATTGCCCCAGCAGCCCTGCACGGTGTCCGTCACCTGGTGCAGCCGGAGCACGCGGGGGCGGCCAACGCCATCGGTGCCGCGCTGGGGGATATCGCGGGACAGGCCTCGCGGACATTCCGCCTGACGCAGGTCCCGCACCGCGATGCGGTCGCGGTCGTCAGCGAACTGGCGCAGGAGCGTGCCCTGGCGGCCGGAGCCCGGCCGGGCAGCATCACTGTGGCCTCGGTGGAGGAAGTGCCCCTGGCCTACTCCGAGGACGGCTCCACCACCATCACCGTCACCGCTGTCGGCAGCCTGTGAGGCGTGCTCCCGGCGCCGAGCCCCACGGCTCCCGGGAGCAACACCACGGCACGCCGTAGCAACGTCATGGCACGCCGCCCGACTGATCTGTTGCATACATTGCAATAAATGCTAGGTTCTGTTCTGCACAGCGTCGTGCCTTCCCGAACGCGACGCGCCGAACCAAGGAGACCCCGAATGACCCTTCGTCGGAGCGTAAGCCTGACCGTCACTCTCACTGCTTCCCTCGCCCTGGCCGCCTGCAGCGGCAGCAGCGGTGCCGAAGATGGTGCTGACTTCCCGAGCGACACGATCACCTGGATCGTCCCGTACGCCGCGGGCGGCAACACCGACTCGATCTCGCGGGTCGTTGCCGAGGCCATGTCCGCGGAACTCGGCGTCGACATCGTGGTGGAGAACCTGCCCGGTGGTTCCGGCGCTATCGGCATGCAGGAGATGATGGGCGCGGACCCTGACGGTTACACGATCGGGTTGTTCACCACCGGCACGGAAGTGGTCACCCCGCTGGTCAACGATCTTGGCTACGACGAGACCAGTTTCACCAACATCGGGCTGATGCTGACCCAGCCGGTCGTCTTCGCGGTCGCTGAGGGGTCGCAGTACGCCTCGTTCGAGGATCTGGTGGCCGCCGCCCAAGCCGATCCGGAGAGCGTCTCAGTCGGCGTGCCCGGAGCCACCACACCACAGGCCTTCGAACTGACCCGGATGGCGAACGATTTCGACACCACCTTCGCCACGGTGCCGTTCGACTCCAACGCCGAGGTCATCAACGCACTGCGTGGCAACAATGTGGACGCCATCGCCCTGAACGCCTCGGCCGAGGTCCAGTCACAACTGGAGAGTGGCGAACTGGTCCCGGTGGCGGTCGGTGAGCCCGAGCGGCTCAGCTGGCTGCCAGACGTCCCGACGCTGGTGGAGTCGGGCATGGACGGCCTGGACACCTCCGGCACCCTCATTGGGGTGACGGCTCCGGCTGACCTGCCCGAGGAGGTCGAGACCACTCTGGCGGAGGCGTTGGAGGTGGCCCTGCAGGATGAGGATGTCATCGAACTCCTGGGTGAGGACAACATCCCGGACGAGTTCGTGGGCGGTGACGACCTGGACCAGCGGCTGGCCGACCGCCGGGAGATCTACACCGGGCTGCTCGGTGACTGAGGCGCTCCGATACCGCATCAGCGGCATCGTGCTGCTGGCTCTGGGCCTGTTCATGGTCCTGGAGTCACTGGCGTTGGGCATCGGTGAGCTGCTGCGCCCCGAGCCCGGTCTGTGGCCACTGGTGCTCTCCGTCCTGCTCTGTGTCTTCTCGGTGATCCTGCTGTTTGTCGACCCGCCCGAGGACTACGAGGCGTGGGGACGGCGCTCGGTGACCGTGCTGCTGGGAGTGGCCAGCCTGCTGGCCTTTGTCCTGGTCTTCGAGGCGGTCGGCTTCGTGGTCGCGGCCTTCCTGATGCTGCTGCTGTGGCTCAAGGTGTTCGGCGACGAGTCCTGGCCCTGGTCGCTCGGCCTGGCCGTCGCCGGTGCCGTCGGCTTCCAGCTGCTCTTCGTCAACGCCCTCGGGGTGCCCTTCCCCGACGGCCTTCTCCCGCTCTGAGTCAGGTCCCATGCTGAACGACATCGCGCTGGGCTTCTCCCAGGTCCTCCAGCCGGCCACCCTGCTGTACGTCTTCCTGGGCGTGGCGATCGGCACCTTCGTCGGGGTACTCCCCGGACTCGGCCCCACCGCCACGATCGCGCTGCTGCTGCCGCTCACCTACACGATGGAGCCGACGCAGGCGATCATCATGCTGGCCGGGATCTACTACGGCTCAATGTACGGCGGCACCATCACCTCGGTGCTGCTGCGGTTGCCGGGGGAGGCGGCCTCCGTGGTCACCACCTTCGATGGCTATGCCATGACGAAGCAGGGCCGAGCAGGCCCCGCTCTGGGCATTGCCGCCATCGGCTCCTTCATCGGCGGCACCATCGCCGTGGTGGCGCTCACCCTGATCGCCGAACCCCTGGTCAGCGTAGCCGTGCGGTTCGGTCCGCCGGAGTATGTCGCGCTCACCGTGGTGGGCCTGATGCTGGTCACCTACCTGGGCTCCGGATCCACCGTGAAGGCACTGCTGATGACGGTGCTGGGGCTGCTGCTGGCCACGGTGGGCACCGATCCGATCGCCGGAACGTCTCGTTTCACGTTCGGTGAGGTGTCGCTCTTCCAGGGGATCAACTTCGTGGCGATCGCGATGGGCCTGTTCGGTGTCTCGGAGATTCTGCACAACCTGGAACAGTCCGAGGCCGGCCAGCAGGTCGCCGCCAAGATCAAGGATGTCTGGCCCTCCCGCAAGGACCTGCGGGACTCCGCCGGAGCGATCGGGCGAGGTTCGGTACTCGGGTTCTTCCTGGGCATCCTGCCAGGCGGCGGTGGAGTGATCTCCTCGCTGGCCTCGTATGCCGTGGAGAAGCGACGCGCCAAGGACCCCTCGCGGTTCGGGCAGGGCGCCATCGAGGGAGTTGCTGGGCCGGAGACCGCCAACAACGCCAGCTCCACGGCCGCGTTCATCCCGTTGCTCACCCTGGGGCTCCCGCCCAACGTGGTCCTCGCGCTCATCTACGGAGCGTTGCTGATCCAGGGGATCACCCCGAGTCCGGAACTGATCAGCGATCACCCGGAGGTCTTCTGGGGCGTGGTCGCGTCCATGTACGTGGGCAACCTGTTCCTGCTGATGCTCAACATCCCGCTGGTGGGCGTCTTTGTCCGGGTGCTCCGGGTACGGCCCGGCATCCTGAACTCGTTCGCCCTGTTGATCACGCTGGCCGGCGTCTTCTCGGTGAACAACAACGTGTTCGACATGTGGGTGGTGCTGGCCTTCGGCGTCCTCGGCTGGGTGATGAAGAAGACCGGCTTCGAGCCTGGTCCACTGGTGTTGGCCTTTGTGCTGGGACCCATCCTGGAGCAGTCCTTCCGCCAGTCCATGCTGATCTCCCAGGGCGACCTGACGGTCTTCTTCACCCGTCCGTTGTCCGGGTCCATCATGGGCCTGCTCATCCTGGCCATGGTGATCGTCGGGGTTGCCCGGGCACGGCTCAATCGGAGCGCCGAGCAGGACCTGGCGCGGATCGAGGCCGCCGAGGAGGAATGGCGATGAGCCGCGCCCCGCTGCGCCTGGAACCCGAGGCGCTGGCCTGTGTCGACAGCGCCTTGACGACCACGCGCGCGATCCGGCGCCGGCTGGACCTGAGCCGGCCAGTGCCAAGATCCCTGTTGCGTGAGGCGCTCCAGGTCGCCCATCAAGGTCCCAGCGGCGGCGCCGAGGAGCCGATTCGCTGGGTCGTGGTGACCGATAGCGAGACCAGGCGCCGCATCGGCGAGGTGTACCGCAGGGCCTACCGGGACCTGGATGCTGAACGGCCCGCCCCCCGTGGGCCGGGCGCCGAGCGGATCCTACGGGTGCGGGCCAGCTCGGCATACCTGGCACGGATCATGCCGGAGGTGCCCGTCCAGGTGCTGGTGTGCAGTGCCGGACCGGCTCCTGAGGGCGGACATGGGGCGCTGGCCGCCAAGTTCTACGGCTCCGTGTATCCCGCGGTCTGGTCGTTGCAGGTGGCCCTGCGAGCCCGCGGTCTGGGGTCCTGCCTGACCACCGTGGGGTTACGCCGTGAGCAGGAACTCACCGCCGCGGCAGGCCTGGCTACCGGGTGGACCTGCTGTGCCCTGGTGCCGGTGGCTCAGATGACTGGCAGCGACCTGGGCCCGGCACCCCGCGGCCCGTTGAACGAGGTGACACGATGGATCTGAAGTACAGCCAGGCCGAGGAGGCCTTCCGTGCCGAGGCTCGGCAATGGTTGGAGGCCAACGTCCCCGACGTGCGGCCCCAGTCCGCCGACTCCCCCGAGAGCGTGGCCGCGCTGCTGGCCTGGGAGCGACGGCTGTTCGAGGCAGGGTGGGCCGTGGTGTCCTGGCCGCGTGAGTACGGTGGCCGGGACGCCAGTCTGTGGCAGTGGCTGATCTTCGAGGAGGAGTACTACCGCGCCGAGGCTCCGCTGCGGATCACGCAGAATGGCATCTTCCTCCTCGCGCCGACCTTGTTCAGCGTCGGCACTCAGGAGCAGCGTGAGCGGGTGCTGCCCCGGATGGCCTCTGCCCAGGACCTGTGGGCCCAGGGCTGGTCCGAGCCGGGGGCCGGCAGTGACCTGGCAGGGGTGCGCAGCCGCGGGGTACGGGATGAGGAACGCGGCGGCTGGCGCATCACGGGGCAGAAGACCTGGACCACCCGCGGCGCGTGGTGCACCCACCTGTTTGGGCTCTTCCGCACCGACCCGCAGGCCGCACGCCACCGGGGCCTGACCTACCTGATGCTGCCGCTGGATGCCGCGGGGGTGACGGTGCGTCCGTTTGCCCGGTTGGACGGCGACCCGGAGTTCGCCGAGGTCTACTTCGACGACGTCTTCGTCCCCGACCGGGATGTCATTGGTGAGCCCGGCCGCGGCTGGCAGGTGGCGATGGCCACCACCGGCTCCGAGCGTGGTCTGACGCTGCGCTCCCCGGGGCGGTTCACCCAGGCCATCCGACGGCTGGCAGCCCTGATGGACCAGCACCCTGAACTCGTCGCACCTCGACACCGCCAGCAACTGGCTGAGGTGTGGACCGACGCCGAGGCCTACCGGATGTTCACGCTGGAGCAGGTCACCGATATCGAGGACGGCTCCGACCCCGGGGCCCGGTCCAGCCTCAACAAGTTGTTCTGGTCGGAGATGGATGTGCGCATCCACAGCCTGGCCCTGGACGTGCTGGGGCCAACCGGAGTGCTGGACGGCCCGTGGACCCGCGGATACCAGTTCTCCCTGGGCGGCACCATCTACGCCGGCACCAACGAGATCCAACGCAATATCGTCGCCGAGCGGCTGCTCGGCCTACCGCGGGTATGAGGACAGGAGACTCATGCGTTTTGCCCTGACCGCAGACCAGCAGGAGCTGGCCGACACCACGGCCGAGGTGCTGGACCAGGTGTGCCCGGCCGCGACAGTGCGGGCCCAGTGGGAAGCCCCTTCGGGGACTGTGCCACCGGAGGTGAGCGCTGCCTGGCAGGCACTGTGCCAGCTGGGGCTGCCAGCGGCCTTGCTCCCTGAGGATGCCGAAGGGTTCGGCCTGGACGAGGTCGGCCTCGTGGCGCTGCTGGAGCAAACCGGTCGGTGTGCCGTGCCGGCCCCGGTGCTGGAGACGGTGGTGCTCGTCCCCGACCTTCAGGACCACGATGGGGGACTGGTCCAGGAACTGCTGGCTGGAACCACCCGACTGGCCTGGGCGCCGGACGGTCGGCTGGCACCCTGGGGCGCCGAGGCCGACGTGGTGCTGAGCGGCGGCCACGGCGGGAACCCGTTGACTCGTGCCGAAGCGACCGAACCGGTGGACACGGTGGACCTCTCCCGCCCGGTCACCAGGGTCCGTGGCCTGGGCCAGGCATGGGCCACGCCGCAGCCGTCACTGGAGCGGCTGTGGGACCGGGCGGTGCTGGGTGCCGCCGCCGAACTGCTCGGCCTGACCCGGCGGATGATCGACCTGACGGTGAGCTACGTCAAGGAGCGCGAACAATTCGGCCGCCCGATCGGGTCCTTCCAGGCGGTCAAGCACCATCTGGCCAGCGCCGAAGTCGGCTACGCCTTCGCTCGCCCGTTGGTCCACCGTGCGGCCTGGCAGCTGGCCCACGGGGCAGCCCCGGAGCTGGCCCGGCCGCAGGTGGCGATGGCCAAGGCACGGGCCGGGCGCACTGCCATCGAGGTGGCTCGTGTGGCCATCCAGTGCCACGGCGGTATGGGCTTCACCACCGAGTATGACCTCCACCTCTACGCCAAGCGGGCCTGGGCGCTGACTGCCTCATGGGGCACCAGCACCGACCACCTGACGGTGGTCACCGACGCCCTCCCACTGCTGATGCAGGACTCCTGAAAGGACATCGATGACCGACACAGCCCACCCAGGTGCGACCGACACGGCCACTGTGCTGCGCCACACCGAGGGCCCCGTCTCCGTGGTGACCCTGAACCGCCCGGAGCGGCTCAACGCCATCGACCCTCCCACGCACGAGTTGCTCCGCGAGCAGTTGATCGAGGCAGATCTCGACCGGAACACCCAGGTGATTGTGCTCACCGGGGCAGGGCGTGCCTTCTGCGCTGGTGGTGATGTCAAGGGCATGGAGGGTCAGACCGCCTACGGGCGCGCCGACCGGGTCCTCACCGTCGGTCGCGACCTGATCGATGCCATCATCCGACTGGAGAAGCCGGTGATCTCGATGGTCAACGGGGTAGCGGTCGGGCTGGGTGCCACCATCGCGCTGATGACCGACGTCGTGTACATGAGTCAGGACGCCCGCATCGGGGACCGACACGTCAACGTGGGCCTGGTCGCCGGTGACGGCGGTGCGGCGATCTGGCCCCTGCTGATCGGGCCCTCCCGCGCCAAGGAGTATCTGATGACCGGACGGCTGATGGCGGGGTCGGAGGCCGCCGCGATGGGTCTGGTGTCCCGCGCTGTGCCATCGGACCACCTGCGTGAGGAGGTCTTCGCCCTGGCCGAGGAGCTTGCTGCACTGCCGCCGTATGCCGTGCGCGCCACCAAGGCCTCGATCAACAAGTCGCTGCAGTTGGCGGCGGCCCAGGTGCTCGACCTGTCGTTGGCCTACGAGCACCTGTCCATGAAGACCGAGGATCACCAGGAAGCCGTGCGCGCCTTCACCGAGAAGCGCCCTGGCCACTACACCGGACGCTGACGTGACACCCCGACTGGAGCAGTTCCCGCCCGACGCCACGGACTCGGTGCTGGGCCCGCTACTCGCAGCGCGCAGCATCGCCATCATCGGTGCCTCCGAGAACCCGCTGAAGCCGACCGGCAGAACCCTGCGGTACCTGCAGATGCACGGCTACCCAGGGACCGTCTACCCGGTGAATCCGTCCCGGCAAACCGTTCAGGGGCTTCCCTGCTGGCCGTCGGTGACCGACCTCCCGCACACCCCGGACCTGGCGGTCATCGCCTTACCCGCACCGGCCGTGGCCGCAGCGGTTGCGGACTGTGGTGCCAAGGGCATCCCGGCGGCCGTGGTCTATTCCTCCGGGTTCGCGGAGGTAGGAGGCCATGGTGAGCTGTTGCAGAGCGAGCTGGCGGCACTGGCCGAGCAGCACCGCATCCGGATCCTGGGCCCGAACACCAATGGCGTGATCGGCGCCACCGGTCGGGTGACAGCGACCTTCATGTCCGGCATCGACGACCCGGACCTGCCGCTGCGGGACGACGGCATCGCCTTCGTCACCCAGAGCGGGGCAATGGGCGGTTTCATCGTCCGACAGGCCCAACTGGCCGGGCTCGGCATCGGGACCTTCCTGGCGACCGGCAACGAGATGGACCTGTCGCTGCCCGAGCTGCTCGAACTGCTCGTCGACGATCCGGGCACCAGAGCAGTGCTGGCGTACGTGGAGGGTGTGCGCGACCCGGGCAGGTTCCGCAGCGCCCTGGCACGCGCCCAGGAGCGTGACGTGCCCGTCGCGGTGATGAAGGTCGGCCGCTCCGAGGTGGGAGCGGCTGCCGCCGCAACCCATACCGGCGCGGTGGCCGGCTCCGACACCGTGGTTGACGGCGTGCTGCGCCAGTACCGGGTGGCGCGGGCACACGACGTGGATCATCTCCTCGACCTGGGACGCATCCTGGCGCTTACCCCCGCCCCACGGGGACGGCGCATGTCCGTGGTCACCCTCTCGGGCGGCGCCGGCGTGCTCGTCTCCGATGTGGCTGCTGACCTGGGCATCCAGGTTCCGCGATGGGAGGAGGAATGGGCTGACCAGTTGCGGCAGGTGCTGCCGCCCTTCGCTGCGGTGGGCAACCCGATCGATACCACCGGGGCACTGGTGACCGACCCGACCCTGCTCGCCGGTGCGTTGGAGGTCATGGGGCGTCACCCGCAGACCGACGTCATTCTGGTCGTGGTCGGCAACATGCAACAGCAGGAGGACCAGGTCTGCGACATCATCGCCGAGGCAGCCGCCGCGACCGACACACCAGTGGTCACGGTGTGGATCGGCGGCTCGGGGACCGTGCCGGGCCGGATGGCGCAGCGCGGTCTGGCCGCGTTCTCCGAGCCGGTCCGCGCCGTCCGGGCGATCGCTGCACTGATGGACCGTGCTGACCTGAGGGGGTGTGAGCAGACGCGGGACGAGGATGCTGTCAGCGATCCGCAGCCGACACCACAACTGATCGATGAGGTGACCGTCAAGCAAGCACTGGCCAGGTACGGCGTGCCGACGGTGCCCGAGGAGGCGGTGACGACCGCCGCTGCAGCCGTCGATGCCGCCCACCGGATCGGCTACCCGGTCGTGGTGAAACTGCTTTCCGCAGAGGTGGGGCACAAGTCTGACCTCGGACTGGTCAAGGTCGGCCTGCCCGACGCCGAGTCGGTGCACGACGCCGCCACCGAGATACTGCACGATGCTCACCGGCACGGCGTGTCGGACCGGCGGCTGGTCGTGCAACAACTGGTCGCTGCCGACACCGAGTTGATCCTGGGGATGCGGCGCGACCCCAGCTTCGGGCCGGTCATCGTCCTGGGCGTCGGCGGAGTGCTGACCGAGGTACTGGCCGACGTACAGGTGCGGGTGCCCCCACTCACTGCAGCCGACGTGGCTCAGATGCGCTCTGACCTGCGGTTTGCCACCTTGCTGGACGGGCCTCGTGGGCGGCCACCGGTGGACCATGAGGCGCTGGCTGAGACGGTGCTGGCCTTTGACCGAGCTGTCCGCGCCCAGGCGGACTCCTGGGAGTCGGTGGAGATCAATCCACTGCTGATCGACGGGCAGGGGAGGCCGGTGGCCGTCGACGCGCTGGCGACGGTGCGTGCCACCGCGCACCGCGGCGACCACCATCCGGACATTACGATCAGGACCACGACATCGGAACAGGAGGATGGATGAGCTCGCGGTCCCGTCGGTTGCCCAAGGTCTCCGACCTCGTGGTCAGTGCCCTGCGCGAGCGAATCATCAACCAGCAACTGCCGGTCGGATCCCGCCTGCCCTCCGAAGCGGAACTGATGGAGGAACTCAACGTCGGCCGGGTCACGGTTCGCGAGGGGCTACGCCTGCTGGAGCGTGATGGCCTGCTGGAAGTGCGCCGAGGCACGACGGGCGGCAACTTCGTGCGGCACCCGGACATCGAGCAGGTCAGTGAGTCAATCTCGGTGCTGCTGGGGATCCGGGGAACCCGCCTGCGCGAGTTCGTTGAGTTCCGGCAGCTGGTCGAGCCCGAGGCGGCGGCGTTGGCGGCCCAGCACCGAGACGCTGAGCACGCCGAGGCGCTGGCCCGGATCGAGGAGGGTGA
Source organism: uncultured Ornithinimicrobium sp. (assembly GCA_964450585.1). Classification (GTDB taxonomy): domain Bacteria; phylum Actinomycetota; class Actinomycetes; order Actinomycetales; family Dermatophilaceae; genus Ornithinicoccus. The sequence continues at coordinate 16,237 of CAYVEH010000012.1, read as the reverse complement.
CCATGAGTTGGCTCACGTGCCGGACCTGCACCTGCTGATCGCACGGGCGACCGGCAACGGGGTGTTGGCCATCGCGTTGAACGCCCTGCACCACCCGTTCTCCGAGCACTTCCGCCCCACCCGCATCGGTCACGACGAGATGGCCCTCACCTCGGCGGCACACGCCAAGATCGCCCGGCTGGTGCGGGCCGGGGACGCCGACGGCGCTCGGGCGGCGATGCAGGCACACCTGGACGCCTACCGCGACTGGTTGGACCAGGAGGGCCTGCTGGAGGAACCGATCATCCCTCGCGAGGTCTGGGGGCAACCCGCCCGGTGGTGACACGCACCGGCGGCCCGGGACGGCGGCAACGCTCGGTGCACCACGTCTCGACCCGCGCGGCCGGACACTTCGGCATACGCTCCGAGCATGGCTCGCGCGACCTCGGTGACCCGACTCCTGGGGCTGCTCCTGGTCAGCATGCTGCTCCTGGCGGGCTGCGGGGACGAGTTCCCCAAGGACCCGGAAGGCACCCTGCAGCGAGTGCAGGAGGAGGGCCAGTTGCGGGTGGGGGCCTCGCTGGCCCCTCCGTTCGTGACGCTGCCGGACGGGGTGGAGGACAACCCCGAGGGCAGCGAGATCGCCCTGGTGGAGGACTTCGCCGCCAGCCAGGGGGCGCTGGTCGTCTGGACCGTCAACGGTGAGGAAGCGCTGTTCGGCCAGCTCGAGCGCGGCGAGCTGGACATGGTGGTCGGCGGCCTGACCGCGCAGAACCCGTATGCGGAGGTGGCCGCACTCACCCGTCCCTACCGCAAGATCGTGGACGCCCACGGCGAGGTGAGGCCGCACGTGATGGCGGTGCGGATGGGAGAGAACGCCCTGCTCGTTGAGCTGGAGAGGTTCCTGGACCAGCAGCAGTTCGCGCAGCCGGGCGCGGGGGAGTCGACATGAGGCGCACCGAGGCTCAGGTCGCCCGGTACGGACGCACCGAACTGCCCGAGGAACAGCGCCAGGCGCTGCGCCGGGCCCGACGCCTGGAGTGGTTGAGCCTGCTCTTTCTGACCACCGGGGTGGTGCTCGTCTATCTGGTGATGGGGAGCTCGCAGGCGATGAAGGTCGCCTGGATCGAGGACCTGCTCTCCCTGGTGCCGCCGATCTCGTTCCTGGTCTCCAACCGGATCGCGGCCAAGCTGCCGGACCGGGAGCACCCCTACGGACGTCACCGCGCGGTTGGCGCGGCCCACCTGACGTCGGCCGTCGCGTTGTTGACCATGGGAGTCTTCCTGGCCTTCGACTCCGCCACCGGGCTGCTGGCCGCCGAGCATGCCCCCATCGGCACGGTGCGGTTGTGGGGGCTCACCATCTGGGCCGGGTGGCTCATGGTGCTGGTGATGGTCTACACCATGGTCGTGCCCGTCGTGCTGGGCCGGCTCAAGCTGCCGCTGGCCGACACGCTGCACGACAAGGTGCTGTTCTCCGACGCACAGATGAACAAGGCCGACTGGATGACGGCCGCGGCCGCCATCGTCGGGGTGCTAGGCATCGGGATGGGGCTGTGGTGGATGGATGGCGCCGCCGCGCTGTTCATCTCCCTCAGCATCCTCAAGGACGGCGGCACCGGGGTGCGCGACGCGGTCCGTGGGCTGGAGGATGCGCGGGCGCGCACCTACGACGACAAGAAGCCGCACCCGCTGGTCGGGGAGGCGCTGGCTGCGGTCCGGGACCTGCCGTGGGTGATCGATGCCACGGCCCGGATGCGGGACATGGGGCACGTCTTCCACGCCGAGATCTTTGTCGTCCCCCGAGGGCAGGACACCGTCACCCTCGGGCAACTCGGCCAGGCCCGCCAGCGGGTGATCGATCTGGACTGGAAGCTGGAGGACGTGGTCATCGTGCCGGTGACCGAACTGCCCGTGGACCTGCGTGAGCCCTAGCAGTCAACCGCTGCTGACCCCAGGGCGGGAACGCTGCCAGACGGCGCGCGAGCGGCTACTCAGTCCATCACCTGCCCGATCGGCTCCCGCTTCTCCGCCTGGAACCGGTCCTCGGTGCGACCATAGGCCCAGTAACCGGACAGCGACAGGTCCGTGCGGGGCACGTCACGCTCCTTGACCACGGCCCGCATCGCCTTCATCGACTCCCGCTCCCCGTGCGCGAACACCTGCACCCGACCAGGCCACCAGGGCCCGTTGCTGACCGCCTGGGCCAACAGCGCGGACTGGTCGCCGCCGCCGGTCAGCCAGGTCTGCTGTATGCCGTCCGGACCGGCGATCTCGTACCGGCCGGACTCCTCGGCGACCTGCAGGTAGGCCAGACCACGGGCCTGCGGGGGCAGCGCCTCCAGGGCGGCCGCGATCGCCGGCAGGGCCGACTCATCTCCCACGAACAGGTGCCAGTCGGCACTGGGGTCGGGGGCATATGCGCCGCCCGCCCCCGAGGCCACGAAAGTGTCTCCGGGCTGGGCCGCGGCCGCCCAGGGGGCCGCGAAACCCTCGTCGCCGTGCACGACGAAGTCGATCGCAAGCTGGTGCTTCTCTCGATCCACCCAGCGCAACGTGTAGGTGCGACGGACGGGCCAGTCCTCGGGGTCGAGTCGCTCGCGCAACGCCGCCTCGTCATAGGGCGGGGTCAGACCCAGCTCTGGCTTGGCGAACAGCAACTTGACGTAGGCGTCGGTGAAGTCGTTCAGGTTGAGCACGGAGAAGCCCTCACCTCCCGCGACGATGCGCACGGTAGCGGGGGAGATCCACTCCGAAGACTCGACAGTCAGGACGGCCTGGGGACGTGGTGGTCTTTTGTGCTTGCTCACCCCGTTAGGCTTTCATAGCCGCGACCTGCGGAGAAATGCCACCGTCAGACCCGAGGAGTGCCCGTGTCCGCCCAGATCACCATCACCATCGCCGGAAGCGAGCGATCGGTCGATCAGGGCACGACCGCGGCCGACCTGTTCGCCGAGGACCGCGCGGTCGTCGTGGCCCGGGTCGGCGGTGAGCTCCGCGACCTGGCCTACCAGCTGGTCGACGGGGACGAGGTCCAACCGGTGCTGATCAGCGAGCCGGACGGGCTGGACGTGCTGCGGCACTCATGCGCGCACGTGCTGGCCCAGGCTGTGCAGGAGGTCTACCCCGAGGCGAAGTTGGGCATCGGGCCGCCCATCCGGGACGGCTTCTACTACGACTTCGACGTCGCCGAGCCGTTCGTCCCCGAGGACCTGAAGAAGCTGGAGAAGGTGATGCAGCGCATCATCAACTCCGGCCAGACCTTCCATCGACGCGATGTGGCCGATGAGGAAGCCCGCCGAGAGCTGGCCACGGAGCCGTACAAGCTCGAGCTGATCGGGCTCAAGGGCGGAGCCGCCGACGAGGTGGCCGAGGGCGCCTCGGTGGAGGTCGGTGGCTCCCAGTTGACCATCTACGACAACTGCGACCGCACCGGGCAGGTGGTCTGGGGGGACCTGTGCCGCGGCCCGCACCTGCCGAACACCAAACTCATCGGTAACGCCTTCAAGATCATGCGCAGCGCGGCGGCCTACTGGCGTGGCTCGGAGAAGAACCCGCAACTGCAGCGGATCTACGGCACGGCCTGGCCGTCCAAGGAGGAGATGCGCGCCTACCTGGACCGGCTCGCCGAGGCCGAACGCCGCGACCACCGCCGGCTCGGTGCCGAGATGGACCTCTACTCCTTCCCGGAGGAGATCGGCCCCGGGCTGCCGGTCTTCCATCCCCGCGGTGGGGTGCTCAAGCGGGTCATGGAGGACTACGTGCGACAGGCCCACATCGACGCCGGATTCCAGTACGTGGGCACCCCGCACATCGCCAAGGAAGAGTTGTTCCACACCTCCGGGCACCTGCCGTACTACGCCGACGAGATGTTCCCGCCGATCGACGATGACGGGCAGGCCTACCGGATCAAGGCGATGAACTGCCCCATGCACAACCTGATCTTCCGCAGCCGCGGTCGGTCCTACCGGGAGCTGCCGCTGCGGTTGTTCGAGTTCGGCACCGTCTACCGCGACGAGAAGTCCGGGGTGCTGCAGGGCTTGACACGGGTGCGGATGATCACCCAGGACGACAGCCACTCCTACGTCACCCGGGAGCAGGCGCCGGCCGAGATCAAGCATTTGCTGGACTTTGTGACCGCCCTGCTCGGCGACTTCGGGCTGGACGACTACTACCTGGAGCTGTCCACCCGGGACGAGGGAGAGAAACGGGACAAGTTCATCGGCTCCGATGAGCAGTGGGCCGAGGCGACGGCGATCCTGGAGCAGGTGGCCACGGAGTCCGGCCTGGAGCTGGTCTCCGACCCAGGGGGAGCGGCCTACTACGGCCCGAAGATCTCGGTGCAGGCCCGCGACGCCATCGGTCGGACCTGGCAGATGTCGACCATTCAGTACGACTTCAACCAGCCGGAGCGCTTCGGGCTGGAGTTCTCGGCCGCCGATGGCACCCGCCAGCAGCCCGTGATGATCCACTCGGCCAAGTTCGGCTCCATCGAGCGCTTCATCGGGGTCCTGGTCGAGCACTACGCCGGGATGTTCCCGCCGTGGCTGGCCCCGGTGCAGGTGCTGGGCGTGCCCGTGGCCGAGGAGTTTGTCGACTACCTGCACGAGGTCGAGGGCCAGTTGCGCGCGGCCGGCGTCCGGGTCGAGCTGGACCTGTCCGACGACCGGTTCCCCAAGAAGATCCGGAACGCCGCCAAGTCCAAGGTGCCGTTCATCCTGATCGCCGGTGGGGAGGATCGAGAGGCCGGAGCGGTCTCCTTCCGCTACCGCGACGGCTCCCAGCAGAACGGAGTGCCGGTCGCCGAAGCGGTCGCCCTGATCACCGAAGCGATCCGGGAGCGGCGACAGGTCTGAGTCAGCGGGGTTCCAGCAGGAACACCGGGATCTGGCGGTCCGTGCTGGCCTGGTAGTCGGCATACGGGGGGAAAGCCGCCACGCCCCGCTGCCACCAGGTCTCGCGCTCAGCACCGGTCAGCTCGCGACTGGTCATCGGGGTCTCGGTGGTGCCGTCCAGCACACTGACCCGATCCGGGTGCTTGCGCAGGTTCGCGACCCACTGCGGGTTCTGCGGCGCCCCGCCCTTGCTGGCCACGGCGGCATACCGGCCCTCATGCTCCACCCGCATCAGCGGGACGCGGCGTGGGCGACCCGATACGGCACCGACCATGGTCACGACCACCACGTCCCGGCCCTGGATCTTGGCCACCGAGGTGTCGCCGCCGGCCGCATCGATCGCGGCCAACTGGTCTCGGACCCACCCTTCGCCGGGCGGGATGTAGTCATTGCGTTCACTGCTGTTGTCGCTCATGTCTGGGGCAACCACTGCCGGGCGCGCTGTGTTCCGGCTCACTCAGTGCCGCGCGGGTCGGCGATGTGGGCTGGGACGCCGGAGCGGACCCGGCGGTTCCCGTGTGCGTGGAGCCGGCGCCGTTAGGATCATCACCATGGTCGAGCAGCAGAACTCGGGCACGCCCGACGCCGAGACCGGGGGGCCGCTGGAGGCGGCGGAGGTCGCGACCGACTTTGCCGGGGTGCCCGATGGCTTCCAACGACTCTGGACCCCGCACCGGATGGTGTATATCCAGGGGGAGCGGCCCACCGACGAGGCAGGCACCGGCTGCCCGTTCTGCGCGGCACCGGGCAAGGAGGACGCCGAGGGCCTGATGGTGCACCGGGGGCGGACCTGCTACGTCGTGCTCAACCTCTTCCCGTACAACCCTGGTCACCTGCTGGTCTGCCCCTACCGGCACGTTCCGCTCTACACCGACCTCACCGACGAGGAAACGATCGAGTTCGCGCGGCTCACGCAGACCGCCATCACCGCGCTGCGGGATGCCTCGGCCCCCGCCGGGTTCAACCTCGGGATGAACCAGGGGGAGGTCGCCGGAGCCGGGGTAGCCGCTCACCTGCACCAGCACGTGGTGCCCAGGTGGGCCGGCGACATGAACTTCTTGCCAGTGATCGGGCAGACCAAGGCAGTCCCGACCCTGCTGGAGGACGCTCGCCAGGCGCTGCTGGCCGCATGGCCGGCCTGAGGGCCCAAGGCCTCCGGAGGCAGGGTGATGCACCACACGCTGCCACCCGGCACGGCGCGGCCGCCGACCATCCCCGCCTCGATAGCCTGGGGACACGATGCTGAATACCTACGCTCGGGCGTTCTTCACCGCACTCTTCACTCCGATCGCCCGACTGCTCCTGCGCCTCCGGGTCAGCCCTGATGCCGTCACGGTGGTCGGAACCCTGGGTGTGGCCTTCGGGGCGCTCTACTTCTACCCGATCGGCCAGCTGTGGTGGGGCACGCTGTTCATCACCGCCTTTGTCTTCACCGACCTCATCGACGGCACCATGGCGCGGTTGTCCGGACGCACCAGTTCCTGGGGGGCCTTCCTGGACTCCACCCTGGACCGGATCGGGGACGCGGCCGTCTTTGGGGGGTTGATCCTCTACTTCACCGGTCGGGGGCAGGACGACCTGACCGCAGCACTCGCGCTGGCCTGCCTGATCCTCGGGTTCATCGTCAGCTACGCCCGGGCCCGTGCCGAGAGTCTGGGCTTCACGGCCGAGGTCGGCATCGCCGAGCGGGCCGACCGGCTGGTCGCCACCCTGGTCACCACCGGGTTCGTCGGGCTGTTCCTGCCCACCTGGGTGCTTACCGCGGTGTTGGCGCTGTTGGCGATCGCCAGCCTCATCACCGTCCTGCAGCGGATCCTGACCGTGCGCCACCAGGCGTTGTCCCGATCGGTTGGGCCCTGAACGATGGGCGCGACGTCACCACGACAGGGGGTGTGATGGGGGACCGGTTGACGGTCCTGGCCTACCGGTTGGGCTGGGGCGTGGTGCGCACGCTGCCGGCCGGTGCGGCCTACCGGTTGTTCGAGGGTATTGCCGACGTGCTCTACCGCCGTGGCGGTCGAGGCGTCCGGCGGATGCGTGCCAACTATGCCCGGGTCCGTCCCGAGTTGTCCGCCCGGGAGCTGGACCACCTGGTGCACGCCGGCCTGCGCTCCTACCTGCGGTACTGGTGCGAGTCCTTCCGGTTGCCCGACCGCAGCGCCGAGGAGCTGGCCGCAGCGGTCCGGGTCGTCGGTGACCAGGCGCCGCGGGCCGCGCTGAGCAGCGGCCAGGGGGTGGTCTGCTTCCTGGGGCACCTGGGCAACTGGGACACCGTGGGAGCCTGGGCCACGCACCACCTGGCCCCGGTGACCACTGTGGCCGAGCGGCTCCGCCCGGAGGAGTTGTACGACCGGTTCGTGGCCTACCGGGAGGCGCTGGGGATGACCATCCTCCCGCTGACCGGTGGCCGGCCACCGTTCCGGACCCTGGTGCGCACCCTGCACGGCGGAGGGTTGGTGCCGTTGCTGGCCGACCGCGACCTCACCGACTCCGGCGTCGAGGTACAGCTGTGTGGCCACCCCGCCCGGATGGCGAGCGGCCCCGCGGCCCTGGCCGTGACGACCGGGGCACCCCTGCACCCGGTGACCGTCACCTACGAGCGCTCGGAACCGACCGGACCCATCACCAGGGGGGAGGGTGGTCGGTGGCGTGCCGCCACGGCATACCGTGTGGTGCTGACCTTCGGTCCTGCCGTGCCGATCCCGGACGGCGGGACCCGGGCCGAGCAGATCACGGCCATGACCCAGGCGTGCGCGGACTACATCGGCGCCACGCTGCGAGAACACACCGAGGACTGGCACATGATGCAGCGCGTATTTGTCGAGGACGTGATCGGCTGATGCGCGTCGGGATCGTCTGCCCCTACTCCTTCGACGTCCCCGGTGGGGTGCAGCTGCACATCCGGGATCTGGCCGAGTACCTGCTGGGCCGTGGGCACGTGGTCTCCGTGCTGGCCCCCGCCGACGAGGACACCGAGCTGCCCGAGTATGTCGTCAGCGCCGGTCGGGCGGTCCCGGTCAGGTTCAACGGGTCGGTCGCCCGGCTGTCCTTCGGGCCGGTGGTCGCCAACCGGGTGGATGCGTGGCTGGAGGACTGGGACTTCGACGTGCTGCACCTGCACGAGCCGGCCGCCCCCAGCCTGTCCCTGCTGGCCCTCTGGGCGGCCGAGGTGCCGATCGTTGCCACCTTCCACAGTTCTCAGGCCAAGGTGGGCGCACTCCGTGCGGCCCAACCGTTGCTGCAACCGGGCCTGGACAAGATCTCCGCGCGGATCGCGGTCTCCAACGCGGCACACACCACGATGGCCTCCGGGTTTGGTGGCACCACCCTGGTGATCCCGAACGGGGTGTACGTGGACCGGTTCACCCCCGCCCCGGACGCACAGCCGGCGCCGGGGCAGGCACGGATCGTGTTCCTGGGCCGCTTCGATGAGCCCCGCAAGGGGCTCCCGGTGCTGCTGGCAGCCCTGCCGCTGGTGCTGGCACAGGTGCCGGAGGCCGAGTTGTTGGTGGCTGGTCCCGGGGATGTGGCAGAGGTCCGAGCCGGGCTGTCTCCTCAGGTCGCGGACGCGGTGCGCTTCCTGGGGATGGTCACCGAGGAAGAGAAGGTGGACCTGCTGGCGGGGGCGAACGCCTATGTGGCACCGAACACCGGTGGCGAGAGCTTCGGGATCATCCTGGTGGAGGCGATGAGCGCTGGTGCCCCCGTCGTGGCCAGCTCCCTGGACGCTTTCCGGGCGGTCATCGGCGACTCCGGCGCCGGCGTCATCTTCCCGGTCGGGGACCACCGGGCACTGGCCGCAGCGATCGTGCGGCTGCTGGACGACCCGGCCGGGCAGGGCCGGCTGCGTTGCGCCGGGCAGGCACGCGCGCGTCGGTTTGACTGGTCACGGGTGGGCGCGCGGATCGAGGCGGTCTATGACTCCGTGGCGATCGAGCGCGAACCGGGCAACGCGCTGCGTACGGCGGGCGCGGCGGGCGCGGCTCCCGGGCCGGTAGCCCGCACTGTGCGGAGGTGGTTCGGCCGATGAACATCCAGATCGACTGGGGCCCGCAGGAGTGGGTCATCCTGGCGGCCGTGCTGCTGGCGGCATTGCTGGCCTTCGGGTGGTACCTGTCCTACACCGCGGTGCGGTTGGACCGGTTGCACCACCGGGTGATCGGCACCGCCGCGGCCCTGGACGCGCAGCTGGTGCGTCGTGCCGAGGCCGCACTGGAAGTCGCCTACGTCGCCGGCATTGACCCCGCTTCGGGCACCCTGATGGCGGCCTCGGCCGGGGAGGCCCTGGACCACACCGAGACCTGGTCGCAGGAGCGTCTGGATGCAGAGTCGCAGCTCACCGAGGTGCTGCGGGCCACACAGGCGCCCGACACCAGCCAACAGGCGGAGGTTGAGGAACTGCTGGACCGGTTGCGCAGCACCGGCGAGCGCGTGCAGCTGGCCCGCCGGTTCCACAACGAGGCTGTGCGGGAGGCCAGGGACGTGCGCGGACAACGGCTGGTGCGGTTCCTGCACCTGGCCGGCTCGGCGAAGGTGCCACTGCCGATCACCTTCGATGATGACTGGCCCACCGGGCTGTGACCTGACTGCCGGGCCGTCCCCGGGTGCTGACGGCGGGCGACGACGGGGGCCGTAGACTGGAGTGTCAGCTCGACCGCGCTGGCCGCTGACGATCCGTATGCCGAGTCGCACCGAGCCCGGAAGGCACCGAAGATGAGCATCACCGAGCAGAACCAGTCCGTGTCCACTCCCGAGCAGGATGCGCCCCGGCAGGCCGGCACCACAGCGGTGAAGCGGGGGATGGCGGACATGCTCAAGGGTGGGGTCATCATGGACGTCGTCACCCCCGAGCAGGCCAAGATCGCCGAGGACGCCGGAGCGGTTGCCGTGATGGCCCTTGAGCGGGTGCCCGCTGACATCCGCGCCCAGGGCGGAGTGTCCCGGATGAGCGACCCGGACATGATCGACGGGATCATCGAGGCGGTCTCCATCCCGGTGATGGCCAAGGCACGGATCGGCCACTTTGTCGAGGCACAGGTGCTGCAGTCCCTGGGGGTCGACTACATCGACGAGTCCGAGGTGCTCACCCCGGCCGACTACACCAACCACATCGACAAGTGGGCCTTCACTGTGCCCTTCGTGTGCGGTGCCACCAACCTGGGTGAGGCACTGCGCCGGATTACCGAGGGCGCGGCGATGATCCGCTCCAAGGGGGAAGCCGGGACCGGCGACGTCTCCAACGCCACCACGCACATGCGTTCCATCCGCCAGGAGATCCGCCGCCTGTCAAGCCTGCCCGAGGACGAGTTGTACGTCGCGGCCAAGGAACTACAGGCACCGTATGACCTGGTCGCTGAGGTGGCTCGCAACGGCACGCTCCCCGTGGTGCTCTTCACCGCCGGCGGCATTGCCACGCCGGCCGACGCTGCGATGATGATGCAACTCGGCGCCGAGGGTGTCTTCGTCGGCTCCGGCATCTTCAAGGCAGGAAATCCGGTGGCCCGTGCGGAGGCCATCGTGAAGGCCACCACCTTCTACGATGACCCCGACGTGATCGCCAAGGTCTCCCGTGGGCTGGGTGAGGCCATGGTGGGCATCAATGTCGACGAGATCCCGCAGCCGCACCGGCTGGCCGAGCGCGGCTGGTGAGGTCGCTCCCGGCAGCCCGTCAGCAACTCGCGAGGGTCGCGAGCAGGTGAGCACCGCTGCACCCCGGATCGGGGTCTTGGCACTGCAGGGCGATGTCGTCAACCACCTGCGAGCCCTGACCCTCGCCGGTGCCGACGCGGTGCCGGTGCGCCGGCCCCAGGAACTGGCCGCCGTCGACGCCCTGGTGATCCCCGGTGGGGAGTCCACCACGATCGACCGGTTGCTGCGGGTCTTTGAACTGGCCGAACCGCTGCGCCTCCGGCTGGCAGGCGGCATGCCCGCCCTCGGCTCCTGCGCCGGGCTGATCCTGCTGTCCCGCCAGGTGCTGGACGGACGGCCCGACCAGCAGGTGCTGGGAGCGCTGGACATCACCACCCGCCGGAACGCCTTCGGGCGCCAGGTCGACTCCTTCGAGGTCGAGGTGCCGGTGACCGGCCTGGACGAGCCGTTCCCCGCCGTCTTCATCCGGGCGCCCTGGGTGGAGCGGGTCGGGGAAGGTGTCGACGTGTTGGCGGCAGTCTCCCTCGATGGCACGGAACATGTGGTGGCGGTGCGTCAGGGAGCGGTGATCGGTACCGCCTTCCACCCTGAGCTGACCCAGGACGTTCGCCTGCACGCGCTCTTCGTGGACCTGGTGCGGCCGACCGGTAGCATCAGGAGCCGAGCACGAGCTGAGGCAACCCCGAGCAACACGAGCAAGGACGATTGATGGCTGGGCACTCCAAGTGGGCAACGACCAAGCACAAGAAGGCGGTGATCGACGCCAAGCGGGGCAAGCTCTTTGCCAAGCTGATCAAGAACATCGAGGTCGCGGCCCGCACCGGCGGCGGTGACCCGGCTGGCAACCCCACGTTGTTCGATGCCATCCAGAAGGCCAAGAAGACCTCCGTCCCCAATGACAATATCGACCGTGCCGTCAAGCGAGGGTCCGGTGCTGAGGCCGGTGGAGCCAGCTATGAGGCCCTCGTCTACGAGGGGTACGCCCCCGGCGGCGTCGCGCTGTACATCGAGTGCCTGACCGACAACAAGAACCGCGCCGTGATGGAGGTCCGCACCGCACTGACCCGCAACGGCGGCTCCATGGCCGACAGTGGGTCGGTGGCCTACCTGTTTAACCGCAAGGGCCAGGTCATCGTGCCGCGGGCCCAGGAGTCCGGAGACACCAGTGAGGAGGCCCTCCTGGAGGTGGTCCTGGAGGCTGGCGCCGAGGACATCGAGGACCTCGGTGATTCCTTCGAGATCCTCTCCGAGGCCACGGACGTGGTGGCGGTCCGCACCGCGCTGCAGGAAGCAGGCCTGGACTATGACTCTGCAGAGGTCACATTCGTGCCCAGTATGGAGGTGCCCCTGGATGTGGAGGGTGCCCGCAAGATGATGCGCATCGTCGACGCCCTGGAGGACTGCGACGACGTCCAGAACGTGTACTCCAATGCCGACGTCCCCGCTGAGGTCCTGGCCACCCTCGACGACGAGGACTGAACGCCGGGCCGCACCGGCGCGTCCTGCGGTGCTCGGCGGGCACCGTGACGTAGCGTGGGAGCGAACAGGTGTTCGTCACGTGTCGTGCGGGTGCGCCGGACGACGGAGCGCGAGGAGGGTGGCCCAGGTGCGTGTCCTTGGCGTGGACCCCGGGCTGACGCGCTGCGGGCTGGGTGTCGTGGAGTCCGGTCAGGGTCGCACTGTGCGGATGGTCGCCGTCGGCGTGGTACGCACCCCACCGGGGGATGACCCGCAGGAGCGCCTGCTGACCCTGCAGACCGAGATCGATGAGTGGCTGGCCCGGCACCAACCGGACGCCGTGGCTGTCGAGCAGGTCTTCGCCAGGGCCAACATCCGCGGGATCATGGGCACCGCCCAGGCCTCCGCCGTGCCGATGCTGGCTGCAGCCCGACGTGGCCTTCCGTTGGCGCTGCACACCCCCACCCAGGTCAAGGCGGCAGTGACCGGCAACGGCCGTGCCGACAAGGACCAGGTGGGGCGGATGATCACCCGGATCCTGGGCCTGACATCGCCTCCCCGGCCGGCGGACGCGGCCGATGCGCTGGCCCTGGCCATCTGCCACCTGTGGCGTGGGCAGGCCGAGGCGCGGCTCAGCGATGCCGCCCGGGGGACTGCGCTCCAGCGAGCTGAGCAGGCCGCCGTCCGCGCTCCGCGGAACCGACTCGAGGAGCTGCACGCCACGCACGGCGCCCGCAGCGGGGCCACCAGGCCCCGGCCGCAGGTCGCCGTGCGAAGGAGCGCCCAATGATTGCCGCTGTCCGGGGCACCGCCCTGCACGTCGGTCTGGACCACGTCGTCGTCGAGGTAGGAGGCGTGGGCCTGCGGGTGCACACCACGCCCGGCACCGCAGCGGCCTGCCTCACCGGCCGCGAGGTGAGCCTGGCCACCACCCTGGTCGTCCGGGAGGAGTCACTCACGCTCTACGGGTTCGAGGGGAGCGAGGCACGGGGCCTGTTCGAGCAGTTGCAGACCGTCACCGGGGTCGGGCCCCGACTGGCGCTGGCCATGCTGTCCGTGCACAGCCCCGATGGTGTCCGCCGGGCGATCGCCGGCGGCGACATCCCGGCCCTCACCAAGGTCCCAGGGATCGGCAAGAAGAGTGCCGAGCGGTTGGTCCTGGAGCTCAAGGACAAGATCCAGGCGATGGGGGTGGAGCCGGCGGTTGCCGGGCCGACCTGCTCGAGCGGCGGTGGTGACCCGGTGAGCGGGCAGGTGCACGAGGCGCTGATCGGTCTGGGTTGGAGCAGTAAGCAGGCCGAGGAGGCCATCCAGCGGGTCCGCTCCGTGCCCGCCGCGCCGACCGCGGTCGCTGATGTGTTGCGCGCGGCGTTGCAGGAGCTGGGCCGATGAGCCCGCACGAGGAGGAGCCCTCCCCGCTCAGCACCCGCGTGGTGGATGCCGAGACCACCGAGGAGGAGCGACGCATTGAGGCAGCGTTGCGGCCCAAGCGACTGGCCGACTTCCCGGGCCAGCAGCGGGTCCGGGACCAGTTGAGTCTCGTCCTGGAGGCGGCGCGGCGTCGGCAGAGCACCCCGGACCACGTGCTGCTCTCCGGGCCGCCCGGGTTGGGTAAGACCACGCTGGCCATGATTATCGCCGCAGAGCTCGAGCAACCGATGCGGATCACCAGCGGCCCGGCGATCCAACACGCCGGCGACCTGGCCGCGCTGCTGTCCTCCCTGGTGGAGGGCGAGGTGCTCTTCCTCGACGAGATCCACCGGATGGCCCGACCCGCCGAGGAGATGCTCTACCTGGCGATGGAGGACTTTCGCGTCGACGTCATCGTCGGCAAGGGGCCCGGCGCCACCGCCATCCCGCTGGAGTTGCCACCATTCACCGTGGTCGGCGCCACCACCCGGGCCGGTCTGCTGCCGGCGCCGCTGCGCGACCGGTTCGGTTTCACCGGCCACCTGGACTACTACAACGCCGCGGACCTCCAACTCATCCTGGCGCGCAGCGCCGGCCTGCTGGAGATCGACAGCACCCGTGAGGGGATCCACGAGATCGCCTCCCGGTCTCGCGGCACGCCCCGCATCGCCAACCGCCTGCTGCGGCGAGTCCGCGACTGGGCCCAGGTGCATGGTCAGCACGTTGTCGACGAGGAGGCGGCCCTGGCAGCGCTCGAGCTCTTCGATGTCGACCAGCAGGGCCTGGACCGGCTGGACCGGGCGGTGCTGGAGGCACTGTGCAAGCGTTTCGGTGGGGGGCCGGTCGGGCTGAGCACCTTGGCGGTTGCCGTCGGGGAGGAGCCCGACACCGTGGAGACGATGGCCGAGCCGTACCTGGTCCGGGAGGGATACATCGTGCGAACCCCCCGCGGCCGCTCCGCCTCCCGGTTGGCCTGGGCGCATCTCGGCCTCACTCCACCCGACCCGATCACCGGCCCCGACCAGCTCCCCCTGGGCGACCAGCCGGGTCGACTTGATCACTGAGCCTCGGCATACCGACCGGGACGCTGCGTCGTCGGCCCGGGACCTCACCGCCGCAGGGGCGGAACCAGAGTCTGATCGCTCGATGGGAGCCCACGGCCCGCTCGGGAGCACCGCACCACGACCGCCGCCGGGTGGATGTACCGGATCTTTACCTCACGCGCCGGGTGGGGTGTTGGGCCCGGACAGCACTGTCACCTAGACTGCCGCGAGTGTCTACCGGCCGTTGGGCCACCCCAAGGTCAGGGTGCCGGGGCATTCTCAGACTGACGTTGTAAGGATTCTCCATGTCGCCACTGGCCTCGGCCGCTGCCGCCTCGGG
>CAYVEH010000012.1:0-1363 GCA_964450585.1 uncultured Ornithinimicrobium sp. | reverse complement strand
TGACCCCGTTGCTGGGCCTGGACCTGGCCGGTGGCCGGCAGATCGTCATCGAGCCCATCGTCGAGGGAGGGCAGACCGTCCAGAGCGAGCAGCTCGACCAGGCCATCGACATCATCCGGCGCCGGGTGGACGGAAGCGGTGTGGCCGAGGCGGAGGTGTCCCGGCTCGGGTCCAACATCCAGGTCGCCATCCCCGGCACCCCCACCACCGAGCAGTTGGAAGCGCTGAGCCGCTCCTCCCAGCTACGCTTCCGGGCGGTCCTGGTTGCCGCGCCGGTCACCGAGCAGGCCCCGACCGAGCCGCCCCGCGAGTTGCCGATTCCCCCGGGGGCCACCGAGGCCCCCACGGCCGAGCCCACCGAACCGGCTGAGGAGCCCACCGAGGCACCGACCGGCGCGGACGAGGCCGAGACGACGAACGCCGCCTACCCCGAGGGCCTGCTCGCTGACCAGCAGCCGGCGCTGGACGCCCTGCCAGCATCCGGCAGCACCGAAGGTGCCGATAGCACGGATGCCCCGGCCCCCACCGGTGGCGGCAGTGACGAGGCCGAGTCCAGCAGCGGGCCCGATGATGCGCAGAACACGCAGTCCCCTGACTCCGCCGAGCCGACCAGCGCCAGCGACCTGGCCTGGGTGACCCCGGAGCTACAGCAGGAGTTCGCTGAGTACGACTGCAGCGACGAGGAGAATCAGCGCAGCGCCTCGCAGGCACCGATGGATGAGCCGATGATCGCCTGCTCCGTGGGCGGCACCGAGAAGTACATCCTGGGGCCCTCCGAGCTCAGCGGCGCCTCCCTGACCGACGCCAGCTCCGGCCTGCAGATCGGTGCCGGCGGTCAGCCCACAGGGGTGGTCGAGGTGCGCCTGCAGTTCGACAGCGAGGGCACCCAGGCCTTCCGCGAGATCACCACGCGCCTGTTCAACTTCGGCCAGAACAGCACCCAGAACCGGTTCGCCATCGTGCTGGACGGCCAGGTGATCTCCGCCCCCGGCGTCAACCAGCCGATCACCGACGGGGTGGCCACGATCACCGGTGGCTTCACCAACGACAGCGCAGCCGAGCTGGCGAACACCCTGAAGTTCGGTGCCCTGCCGATGAGCTTCGATGTGCAGACCTCCGAGCAGCTGAGCCCCCAGCTGGGCGGCGAGCAACTGCGGCTGGGCATCATCGCCGGCATCATCGGCATGATCCTGGTCTTCATCTACAGCCTGTTCCAGTACCGGGCACTGGGCTTTGTGACCATCGCCTCGCTGATCATCGCCGGGGTGCTGGCCTACCTGTCGGTGACCCTGCTGGGCTGGACCACGAACTTCCGGCTCACCATGGCCGGGGTCACCGGTCTGATCGTGGCCATCGGTGTCAC
>CAYVEH010000011.1:0-31282 GCA_964450585.1 uncultured Ornithinimicrobium sp. | reverse complement strand
CTGTGCTTGACTGACGCGGGTCGGGGCCAGTCAGTGGGAGGTGGCGCATGGCGACGGTGGCCATTGTGGGGATGGGCGCGATGGGCTCGGTCTACGCCGGGCTCATGCAGGATGCTGGTCACCAGGTGCACGGGGTGTGCACCTGGCCCGACCACGTCGCGGCGGTCCGGCGCGACGGTCTGCGGGTCCGAGGCGTCAGCGGTGACCGGACCGTCCGCCTGACGTCGGTCTCCACCGACACCCAGGACGTGCCGGTCGTGGACCTGGTGGTCATCGCCACCAAGGCGCTCGATGTGGAGGCCGCGGCCGCTTCGGTGAGGCATCTCGTCGGTGCCCGCACGGTGGTCCAGGGCATCCAGAACGGCCTGGGCTCACCGGAGCGCATCGCCGCCATCCTGGGCAGTGAACGGCTGGCCGTGGGCGTGGTAGGCGGGTTCGGTGCGTCCTGTCCCGAGCCGGGCACCGTGCACCACAACGGCATGGAGATGGTCCGCTTCGGTTCGTATGCCGAGCTGCCGGCTGAGGATCTCGAGGGCGGGGCCGAGATCTGGCGATCCTCCGGCTTCCAGGTCCGGACGTTCGAGGACGTGGATCAAATGGTCTGGGAGAAGTTCGTCATGAACGTGACCTTCTCCGGCACCACCTGCCTGACGGGCCTGACGATCGGCGAGGTCATGCAGGACGCGGCGGCATGGTCGGTGGCGCAGGGCTGCGCCAGGGAGGCGATCGCCGTCGCCCGGGCCAAGGGGGTCACCCTCGACGTGGGTGATCCGATCGCACACATCCGGGCACTCGGTTCCGCGATCCCCGATGCCCGTCCGTCGATGCTGCTGGATGCCCTGGCTCAGCGCCCCGGGGAGGTGGACGCGATCAACGGGGCCGTGGTGACCGAGGGTCGCAAGCACGGCGTTCCGACACCCGTGAACGCGACGGTGTCCGATCTCATCAGGGCGCGCGAACGCACCTACGTCGAGCGCGGAGCCTCGACCGGCTGAGGACACACCTCAGCCTGGCCCTGGCTGAGTTCGGTCTCACCGTGCAGGATCTCCTAGAAGATCACGCCGGGATTCAGCACGCCGGCTGGGTCCAGCGCCGTCTTGATCGCGGCGCTTAGGTCCATGACCTCGGGACCGAGTTGGTCGGGCAGCCAGGCCTTCTTGAGGCGCCCCACACCGTGCTCGCCGGTGATCGTGCCCTCCAGGGAGATCGCCAGATCCATGACCTGGCCGAACGCTACCTGGGCCCGCTCCTGCTGGGCCACATCGGCGGGGTCGTAGACGATCAGGGGGTGCGTGTTGCCGTCGCCGGCGTGCGCGATGACCGAGATCGTCACGTCCTGGGCCGCGGCGATGCCCGCAACTCCGTCAATGAGGGCAGGCAACTGCGGCAACGGGACGCCGACGTCCTCCAGCAGGAGGGAACCGAGCGCCTCGACGGCAGGGATCGCCTCGCGGCGTGCCGCGGTGAAGGCCTCACCCTCGGCCGCGTCGTCGGTGGCGAAGGATTCCGTGGCACCGTGAGCGTCGAAGGCCTGCTGGATGAGCTGGATCTCCTCACGGCCGGCCGCGCCGGGGGCATCGGACTGGGCCACCAGCAGGGCAGCCGCATCCCGGGGCAACCCCATGCGCAGCCGGTCCTCAACGGCATTGATCGCCACCGCATCCATGAACTCCAGCATGGCCGGCCGCAGGCGATCCATCACCGCCAGCACGGCGCGTCCGGCTGCGGTCACCGTGGGAAAGATGCCCACGACGGTGCACGCGGGCGGCTGTGCGGGCAGCAACCGCAGGATAATCTCGGTGATGATGCCCAGCGCGCCCTCGCTGCCGACAAAGAGTTGGGTGAGGGCAAGCCCGGCCGAGTCCTTGATCCGGCGCCCACCGAGCCGCACTGCCCGGCCGTCGGCCAGGACGACTTCCAACCCCAGCACGTAGTCCCTGGTGACCCCGTACTTGACGCAGCACAGCCCGCCGGCGTTGGTTGCCACGTTCCCGCCGATCGAGCAGAACTCGAAGGAGGACGGATCTGGTGGGTACCACAGCCCGTGCTGGGCCGCGGCGGCCTTCACCTCGGCGTTGAGGAGCCCCGGCTGCACCGTGGCCGTCCGGGTTGCCGGGTCGATGTGCAGGGCGCGCATCCGCTCGGTGCACAGCACCACGGTGCCGGCGCGCGCAGTGGCCCCGCCAGACAGCCCGCTTCCTGCCCCACGGGTCACCAATCCCACGGCGTGAGCCGCGCACCAGCGCACGATCGCCTGCACCTCGGCCGTGCACGTCGGCCGGACCAGTGCCAACGGTGGCTCGGCACCAGGATCCTGGGCGCGATCCTGGCAATAGCTGGCGAGGATCTGCGGGTCGGTGATCACGCTCCCCTCAGGTAACTCCCGAGACAGAACCGTCAGTGCTGCGCTGGGGGACATGGTCGGTAGCCTAGAACGCCCGCGCCATCGGCCGGCCCGATGCGGCTCAGTGGTCCTCGCGGGTCGCTGGTGCAACAGCTGGCTGGCACACCAGGTCAACGACCGGAAGAAACTCTCCGTAGGTCAAGCCATCAGGAAGATGGCCGTGCATGGCCTGCTCCAGCACCTGCCATCCGGTCGGGTTCTGGCGGATGTAGCGGTCCAGGACGGCCGGCACGTCCTCCTGAGCCAGGGGGTATGCCGTGGCGATCGCTTGCCGCAGCTGGCCGGTGCTCACCCGGCACCGCGGGTCGGCCAGCAGGTTGCGGTACCACTGTGACCGTGGACCCAGCCCAGAGATCACCCGAAAGGTCCCAGGCGCGGGTCGCTCCAGCACCTCCAGGCAGACCTGGCGCACCAGCCCGGAGGAGCGCCCGCGGTGCTCCAGCAGCAGCAGTCGAGGACCCAGGAGCCGACCCAGCCCGAGGCGGTAGAGGGTGATCGGCGCACGGGCCAGCCGTGGCTGGTGCAGGAAGACGTCGGCAACCGCCCCGGCCGCTCGCACTGCGCTGGTGCGCATGCTGATGGGCACCGAGCGTGACCTGGCCATGGTCATCACGGTAATACCCGTGCTGGTGACGCGCCGTACGCCACCGTCGGGGACCGTTGCCGAATCGTGATCCGCTGGTCCTCGTGGTCGGCGGGACCTCTCGATAGGTTAAGAAGAACCCCAACTACCTTGCGTGCGAAGGAGCTCATCGTGAAGAGGTCAATTGGCGTCGCTACCGCGACGGCCATGGTGCTGGCACTGAGTGCGTGCGGTGGCGACACCGGCACCGACACCCCTGCTGACGAGGAGGACGGCGGCGCGGCCGCTGAGTCCACGACGGAGGACACGACCGACGATCAGGCCAGCTCGGAGAGCGCCGACGACGGGGAGAGCACCCAGGGCACCGAGGAGGCTGGCTTGGAGCTACCGGACCTGTCCGGCGAGGAGCTCGAGGTGGCGGCGGTCTGGACCGGCACCGAGCAGGAGCGCTTCACCATGGTGCTGGACTCCTTCGAGGAGCAGACCGGCGCCTCGATCCAGTACACCTCCACCGGCGATGACATCGCTCCGGTGCTGACGCCCCGGGTGGAGGGCGGCAACCCGCCCGATGTGGCGTTCCTGCCCCAGCCGGGCCTCCTCAACGAGTTCGCCGGGCGTGATGCGCTGCAGCCGCTCGCGGAGAACGTCGAGGCGGAGATCGACGCCAACTACGACGCCGTGTGGAAGGACCTGGGCACCGTCGACGGTGAGCTCTACGGTGTCTGGTTCAAGGCGGCGAACAAGTCCACCATCTGGTATGACGTGGCGGCCCTGGACGCTGCCGGCGTCACCCCGCCGGCCACCTGGGACGAGTTGGTGACCGCCTCCCAGACGATCTCCGACTCCGGGGTCACCCCGTGGTCGATCGGCGGTGCGGACGGCTGGACCCTCACCGACTGGTTCGAGAACGTCTACCTGTCCCAGGCGGGACCGGAGATGTACGACCAGCTCACCAACCACGAGATTCCGTGGACCGACCCCTCCGTGGAGGAGGCCCTGAACACCCTGGCGGAGATCTGGGGCACTGACGGGTTCGTGGCTGAGGGCGCCCTGCAGAACGACTTCCCCACCTCGGTGACCACCGTGTTCAGCAGCGGTGAGGCCGCCATGGTCTACGAGGGCGACTTCGTCGCCGGCGTGATCAGTGGCGAGACCGACGCGGTCGTGGGTGAGGACGCCAACTTCTTCCCGTTCCCGGCCGTCGGTGACGCCCCGGCGGTGGTCGGTGGCGGCGACGTGGCGGTGGCTTTCACCGACACCGAGGCCACCATGGCGTTGATGTCCTACCTGGCCTCGCCGGAGGCTGCCGAGATCTGGGTGGCTGAGGGCGGCTTCACCTCACCGAACAAGGCCGTGGACACCTCGCTGTACCCCGACGACATCTCCCGTGGCATCGCCGAGGGGCTGATCGCCGCCGGGGACGCCTTCCGCTTCGACATGTCTGACCAGATGCCCTCGGAGTTCGGTGGCACGCCCGGCCAGGGGATGTGGCAGGACCTGACCGACTTCCTGGCCGACCCCACCGACGTGCAAGGTGTGATGGAGAGCCTGGAGGCCAACGCCAGCCAGGCCTACGGCAACTGACCGAGCAGACGGCATACCGGTGACGAGCACCACGACTCAGGTGCGCCCGGGAAGGGCCCCCCGCCCTTCCCGGGCCAAGCCTGCCCAGGAAGGACGATGGCTGGCCTGGCTGTTTCTCGGGCCGGCAGGGGTGGTGCTGCTCGCGCTGGTGCTGTGGCCGATTGTCTACTCGGTCTGGCGCAGCCTGTTTGACCGCAGCGGGAAGGCCTTCATCGGGCTGGGCAACTATCAGCGGATCTTCACCGACCCGGATACTTTCACCGCCCTGAAGAACAACGTCATCTGGGTGCTCCTGGCCCCGATCCTGGTCACCGTGCTGGGGTTGCTCTTTGCGGTGCTCACCGAGCGTGTCCGTTGGGGCACGGCCTTCAAGCTGATCGTCTTCATGCCGATGGCGATCTCCTTCCTGGCCGCTGGGATCATCTTCCGGGTCGTCTACGACCAGGATCCGGACCGCGGGCTGGCGAACGCCGTCGTCACCGGGGTGCACGACATCTTCAATCCCTCCTCGCAGTACCCCGGCGCCCGCCCCAGGGACAGTGCGGCGCTCCCGCCGCGCGAGGCCGGCGGCTTCGCCTCGGCGGAGCTGGTCGCGTCCGGCAGCACCTTCCCGCTGCCACTGGTCGGGGTGGAGGCCGACACTCTGCCAGATGACCCCGTCGGGGCGCAGCCGGCCAGCTCCGTCGCGGCGGATGCGATCAACGGCACCGTGTGGTTTGACTTCACCCGGGGTGGTGGCGGGGTGCCCGGGCAGATCGATGACAGCGAGCTGGCGCTTCCCGGGGTCGTCGTCCACGCGCTGCGGGACGGTGAGGTGGTGGCCGAGGCCACCAGTGATGATCAAGGGTTATTCACCCTGGAGGGGCTGGAGGCGGGGGAGTACCAGATCGTGCTCCCGGCACAGAACTTTGCCCAACCCTTCCGCGGGGTTTCCTGGTTGGGGCCCGGTCTGGTGACCCCGTCGATCATCGTGTCGTATGTGTGGATGTGGGCCGGGTTTGCGATGGTGCTCATCGGTGCCGGGCTGGCAGCCATCCCCCGGGACGCGCTGGAGGCGGCGCGCATCGACGGGGCCAACGAGTGGCAGGTGTTCCGCCATGTCACCGTGCCGCTGCTGGCGCCGGTGCTCACCGTGGTGCTGGTGACCATGATCATCAACGTGCTGAAGATCTTCGACCTGGTGTACATCATCGCGCCCGGCTCCTCGGCGCAGGCGGCTAACGTCATCGCCGTGCAGATGTGGGCGGTCTCCTTCGGCGGGGCCCAGGACTTCGGGCTCGGCAGTGCCCTCGGCGTGTTCCTGTTCGTCCTGGTGCTGCCGGCGATGCTCTTCAATATCCGACGCTTCCGGCAGGAGCAGCAATGAGTGTGGTCACCGGCGGTGGCGCCGCCTCAGTGCCTGCGACCGTGGCGGGCCAGCCCCCGGTGCGGCAGCGCCCGAGACGTCGCGTCGGGGCTGCGGTGGCGGCCTTCCTGAACAAGGGTCTGGTCTCCGTGGTGCTGGTGCTGATCGCGGTCTTCTGGCTGATGCCGACCCTGGGGCTGTTCATCTCCTCGCTGCGCACCGCCCAGGACAACAACGCCTCGGGGTGGTGGAACGCGCTCACCGCCCCGGCACAACTGACCCTGGAGAACTACCAGAACCTGCTGGCCAACGAGGGGATGGTCAACGCCTTCTTTAACACGGTCTGGATCACCGTGCCGGCCACCCTCCTGGTGGTGGTGCTGGCCTCCCTGGCGGCCTATGCCTTTGCCTGGATGAACTTCCCTGGTCGGGACTGGCTGTTCATCGTCATCGTCGGCCTGCTGGTGGTGCCCGTGCAGGTGGCCCTGATCCCCGTGGCCGGGCTCTTCGGTGACCTGGGCATCTACGGCACGCGGATGTCGGTGATCCTGTTCCACGTCGCCTTCGGCCTGCCGTTCGCGGTCTTCCTGCTGCGCAACTTCTTCGCCGGTATCCCCAAGGAGCTCCTGGAGGCGGCCCGGATGGACGGCGCGGGGGAGTGGCGGATCTTCCGCAGCGTGATCATGCCGTTGGGGCTGCCCGCGATCGCCTCCCTGGGGATCTTCCAGTTCCTGTGGGTGTGGAACGACATGCTGGTCGCCCTGGTCTTCGCCGACTCCTCCGCGGCGCCGCTGACCGTGGCGCTGCAGTCCCAGGCCCGACAGTTCGGCTCCAACATTGACGTGCTGGCCACCGGGGCGTTTCTGTCCCTAGCCGTGCCGCTGGTGGTCTTCTTCTCCTTCCAGCGCTACTTCGAGCAGGGCGTTCTGGCGGGGTCGGTCAAGTAGCCCGTCGGTGCGCGCCACCCCCTCGGAGTCGACCAGGGCCAGCGGCCCCGGGCTGCCCAGCGCCGTCCACTGCTGCTGCCAGGACCTCATCAGGTGGTAAGCGGCGTCCGAGAGCGGCTCGCGGGCCGGTGAGATGACGTAGCCGAACTCGCGCCGGGGGTCCCCGGTGCACAGCGTGTCGTCGGTGACGATCACCGACGGCAGGAGACGCCGCAGCACTTCGGGGCTGCCGATGTCCTGACCCCGCAGCCAGTAGGCCCGCAGCAGCAGATCGCGCACCTGCTGCGCTACCCCCAGGTCTTCGGCCTCGGCGTAGGCGGCTGCCACGGTGCGCGGGTGCGGCAGCACCGGGGGCACGTCCGCGGGCAGTTCCTCATCCGGCCGGGCGGCGGCACGCACCTGCGCCAGCTCGGCCCTCAGCCGCTCCCGCTCCGGGCCCGGGACGAGCAGCCCGGTCCGCGGGATCGTGGTGGGCCGCTGGACCGCCGCCCAGGCCACCGAAGGGTCCGTGCCCCAGCGGAGGTGCGCCAGATAGGCCCACGGCGAGGTGAGATCCACGAACAACCGCTCTCGGGGGCGCACACGGCCGTCCTGCGCCACCAGGTCCGCACCGGGTCGCAGCCTCACCGGTCGCGGGAGCAGAGCGGGGCTGCTGAGGTATGCCGTGCGTGGCGCCTGCACACCGGGGGAGGGGTGCGTGTTGTGCCGGGCACTGTGGGGGTGTCGGAGCGGGCGGGTGGTGATGGTCATGGGTGCCTCCTTCTCTCATCTGTTGTAGAAGAAGGGCACCAGTGCGTGCCTTGACCTGGATCAAGGTGCTTGGCTCCTCAGGGAACCGTGTCGGCGCGGGTGCAGAACGGGGCGGCGTACCAGGCCTGGGAGGCCGCCTCCAGGCCCCGGGCCAGGCGCAGGTGCCAGTAGTCCTGTCGCGGGTAGATCTCTGCGAACTCCGTCAGCAGGGCGCAACGCTGCTGGTCGGTCCCCGCCTCGTAGTCCTGCAGGGCACGCGAGATCCGGTCGAACAGGTCTCCCTCCGGCGCGGGACGCTCCTGGGCGTGCACCGCCGTGTTCACGGTGAGGCTGATGACCAACCCGGCCCCGACGAGGGTCAGCAGGGTGCCGGTCACTACCACCCCGGCGCCGCGGACCAGTTGTTGCCGGAGGCGGGAGGTGCCACCCGAGGCGGCCGCGCCGGCCCGGGCCAGCCGGGCGGCGACGCACGCCAGGGCCACGAGAACGGCCCCGGCGCCGGCAGCGGCCAGGAACTGATCGCGCCATCCGCTGCCCACCGGCCACTGGCCGCCACTGACGCGCAGCTGCACCCCGGTCGTCAGCGCCATCGCCAGACTGCTGCCCACCAGCAGCAGGAGCCCGCCCAGCAGTAGGGCTGTGATGCCCCGCCCGGACGGCAGCGGGCGGCGGGCCACCTGCCAGGTCGTCACCAGCACCAGCACCGCGATGAGCCCGATGCTGACCAGCGGCACCGGCTCCGCTGTGGGAGCCCACGCAGCCGGCGCTGGCTCGATGACCTGCCAGGCCTGTGGCGGCAGGATCGACAGCAATCGGTGCCCCAGCGCCGGCCAGGCGGCCGCCGACAGACTGAGGTCGGAGGCGGCATAACATCCGCCACCGCCACACTGCTGGGCGATGAGCAGTCGCACCGGCACCAGGACCGCGAGGAAACCGACCGTCATCGCCACCCACACCCGAACCGCCGCAGAACGCAGCAGTTGCCGTGGCCGCAGCCGCAGGGTGAGCAACCCCCGGACCAGGACGCTGACCGCCGCGAGCGGCACCGCCACATAGGTGATTTCGTTGAACGCCGCCATCGCGGCCCCCAGCAGCAGCGCCACGGCCAGCACCGGGACGCCGGCCCGGCGACGACCGAACCAGTCCCGTCGCGCCGCCCAGCTGGCCACCAGCAGGACGATGGCCGCCGAGCACGCGTAGAGCGAGGTGTAGAGCACCACCGCGGACCACGTGGTCCCGACCAGGAAGAGCGGCACCACCAGGGCCATCAGGGCCCCGGCGGCCGAGGGCCCGCCGCGCCGGACCCCATCCTGGCGGCTCACGGTCTCCACCCAGAGCACGGCGGCCGCGCAGAGCAGCCCGGCGAACAGCAGGGCCACCAACCGCAGGGCCAGCGGGAATGGCACCTCGGCCCAGCGGCCGAGCGAGAACACCACCAGGTCCTGGGCCTGCTCGACCATCCGCCCCAGCGGCCGGAAGTTGCCGTGCTCGAGGTAGTTGGGCACCGAAGCGAGCGGACCGGTGAGCACCTCCCAGGGTCGCTGGCTGAGCAGCCCACCGTGGAGGAAGATGTTGAACCGATGGTCCGCACCCAGCGGCAACTGGAGCAGCGGCAGCAGGACCAGGCAGGGCAGGAGCAGCACGGTGCTCCACAGGGCGGTCCAGGACCATGTGCCGCCCGGCCGGTCGCCGCTCTCTGAGCTCGGCGTCATCGACAGTCCTTCGGGCGGTCAGGCAGGTTGGCCGTAGCGTAGCGGCTGTTTGGTTGCGCTCCCGCAGGAGTGGTCTGTCGGTGTGCCCGACGGGGCGGAGCGTGCTGGCGGCTCGACCGGGCAGGTTCCCATTCCTCCGACCTATGCTGTGAGAATGGTGCGGCACACATCTACGTCCGGATCGCCAGCGACAGCGGCGGGCGACCGACGTGTCGGAGCTCGCCGCGCTGCGGTGCTCGCGATGCTGCAGCGAGCGCCCGAGGGGCTCGGAGTGCGGGACCTGGCCCAGGAGCTGGGACTGCATGAGAACACCATCCGCTTCCACCTCGCCGGGCTCCTGGAGGAGGGGGCGGTCGAGTGCCGGACGGCCGCGAACTCCGGGCCGGGACGCCCGCGGCTGGTCTATGCCGCCAGTGCCGCCAGCTCACCAGCGGGGGTGCGCAACTACGAGCTGCTGGCCCGCATCCTGGCCGGATCGGTGGGCGCCGGAGCTGGCGAGGACGCCCCGGACGTCGCGGCCCAGGCTGCCGGGGCTGCCTGGGGGCGCGCACAGACAGCTGGGGGCTCACGGCCTACCCGTGATGAGGCCGACGCGGTCGGCGCCCTGATGGCCCTGCTCGAGGAGGTCGGTTTCAACCCGCAGCGGGAGACGGCTGCGGAGGCGCCCGCAGAGATCCAGTTGCGGCACTGTCCCTTCCTGGAACTGGCCCGCGAGCACCAGGAGGTGGTCTGCTCCGTCCACCTGGGGCTGATGCAAGGTGCCTTGGAGGGGTCGGCCGCGCCGGTCGCGGTCCGGGAGCTCATCCCGTTTGCCGCTCCTGCTCACTGCCTGGCCACCCTGGTCGAGGCCGACCAGAGCTGAGCCCGCTCAGGCCTGCGGCGGGTGGGCCGAGACCAACTCGGTGTCCACGCCCAGGGCCCCGAACTTGGCTGCGCCTCCGGGTGAGCCCAACGGTTCGGACCGGCCCGGGAGGGTCTCGCTGAAGAAGCGCTCGTTGTCGCGCAGATAGTCCCCGAACTCCTCGGGAAGGTCATCTTCGTAGTAGATCGCCTCCACCGGGCACACCGGCTCGCACGCTCCGCAGTCCACACACTCGTCGGGGTGGATGTACAGGGCGCGCTCGCCCTCGTAGATACAGTCGACGGGGCACTCGTCCACGCAGGCTCGGTCCACGATGTCGATGCACGGTTGGGCGATCACATAGGTCATCAGGACTCCTGGCAGGTGATGTGTGTCGGTACCTCTATATTTTTCACGAGAAGTGTAGTAAAAACAAGAGTAGCCGTCCCAGGAGGAGGTCCCCATGAGCACCACGACCGAGGTGCACGCGGCCAACGCCGTGGCCCTGAGCGCTGCCCGGGAGCAGCACGCCCGACTTCGCGCCGGACTGGTCGAGCGCACCGAGGACCTCATCGCCAAGGTCAGCTCCGGTGCCCCGTTCCACCAGGCTCAACAGGGGTTGGTCGACTACCTGAACCGGGAGTTGCTCCCACATATTGAGGTGGAGGAGAACCTGCTGTACACCGGCACCGCCACGCCTCAGATCGCCCTGCTGGTGCAGGCGATGCAGGACGAGCACCGCATGGTGCAACGGCTCATCGAGGAACTGTCGGAGAGTTCCAGCGGCACCGACGTGCTGTGCGCCGCCAGCGCCCTGGTGGTCCTGTGCGATGTGCGGATCGAGCAGGAGGACCAACTGCTGCTGCCGGCGCTGTCCGCTTACGGGCTCGACCTGGCTGCAGTCCTGGGGGATCATCCCGAGATCGTCGGGAGCCCAGAGGGGTGGGGCCACCATGGGTGAGGTCCGCGCGGCCATCCCGACCCGTTCCTCGGCCTACCGGGTCGAGACCCTGCGCATTGCCACGCCCGAGGTGCTCGAGGTCGGGTTGGCACCGGTCGGCCGGGGCCTGACCTACCGTCCCGGGCAGTACGTGCGGCTGGGCGCCCCAGAGCGTGGCGTACCCGAGCGTGCTTACTCGATGGCGCACCCACCACGACCGGACGGACGGATCAGCCTGCTGGTCACCCGATACCCGGGAGGGGTGACCAGCGGCTGGGTGCACCGGCAGCTGCAGCACGGTGACGAGGTGATCCTCACCGGCCCGTTCGGCACTCTGGTGCCGGACCCGGAGCACACCGGCCATATGTTGCTGCTGGCCGCCGGGTGTGGGGTAGCCCCGTTGGGCGCCATCGCCGAGAGCGTGCTGCTGGAGCAACCGGAGCGAGCGGTGACCCTGATCTTCTCGGCTCGCACCGCAGCCCACGGGCTGCGGCACGGATTCTTCGAGCAGCTCATGCGCCGGCACCCGCAGTTCCGTTACCTGCGCACCCTCACTCGCGATGCGACCGCCACCTGGCACCGGCGGGTGCCGGCCATCCTGGAGCGGGCGGTGGGTGAGTTAGCGGGCTGGGAGGTGCTGGTCGCCGGTCCGGAGGAGTTCGTCCAGGACAGTGCGCGTGCCGCCATGGCCCTGGGAGCCGACCCGAGTGCGGTGCGCACCGAGGAGTTCCTCGCCGATCGACCAACAGATCCGCTGGACACGGCCAGTCGACAGCGCGAAGCCTAGGCGGACAGGAAGGTCGGCACACGATCCTTCGGGCGGCCGATGATCGCCCGGTCACCGCGCACCAGCACCGGCCGTTGCAGCAGGCGAGGGTGCTCCACCAGCACGCGGACTACCGCCTCGGCAGTGGCCACGTCGGCCTCGGTCAGGCCGAGCTCACGAAAGGTCGCGTCCCGACGGACCAAGTCAGTCACCGGGTCCTCCAACTTGGCCACGACCTCGCGCAACTGCTCCGCGTCCACGGGGGTGCTCAGATAGTGCACCACGGTGGCATCGAGCCCGGCCTCCTCGACCTGTGCCAGCGCGGCGCGCGAGGTGGAACACCGGGGGTTGTGCCACAACGTCACCTCAGCCATGCCGAAACCGTACACCGCCGGTGTGATGCTGGCCTCACCTGCATCCCTCGGGGAATCCCCTGCGTCAGGGGGTCGTTGCCTCAGGAGCGCCTGGCGCCAGAGCCGCTGCCGACGCTTCGCGTATTCACTCTCTTCCGTAGGAACTGCCCCATGAGGTCCCTGTTCGGCCTGTCCCGCATCTTCACCACCCCAGTCACCGAGGAGCCCGCTCGCCCGTCGCGGCGCGAGCGCCGCGCGGAGCGTGAGCTGCTGGCGCAGCTGTCCACCCGCCCGCAGAACGTGCGCGACGAGCTGCTGGAGATGATCTACCGGGCGCACTGACCACTGCGGCAGGGCTGAACCATGGTTCGGTCGCCCTGGTTGTCCCTGCTCAAGAGGCAATCAGGGTGGCCTGTGGGCAGGAGGACGGCCGTCTTCCGGCCTACCGTGGGCAGATGACTACCGAGGGTTCTGCCCCTGACCAGGAGTCGGGTGACCGGTCTGCCGAGGACAGGCAACCCGAGAACCGGCAACCCGAGAACCGGCTGGGACGAGCCGGTGCCCTGGTGGGTCCGATCGTCTTCGGCCTGATCGGGGTCGTCCTGATCATCCTGGCCATTGAGTTCCTGTGAGCGGCACCGACCCACCCGCGGGTGGCGCGCTGCGTCAGGCGTTGGTGCGCATCAACGCTGTGGCTTGACCCTGGAGGGGCTGGCAGGTTGCCCGATGGTGCTGGCCACGGGGCAGCCTCAGGGGTCCGGGCGCGATGGGTGGCTCGATGCCTCCAGTGAGGCGACCGTGCGCCCGGCACTCCAGGCGCGCCACAACGCCGCGTACGCGCCGTCACGGGACACCAGCTCATCGTGGCTGCCGCGCTCCACCAGCCGTCCGTGCTGGACCAACGCCACTGCATCGGCCCGCACCGCCTGGTCCAGGCGGTGGGCGATGACCAGCGAGGTCCGCCCCCGGGTCACCGCCGCGGAGGCCTGATCCAGGACGGCCGCGCCGGAGCTGCCGGCCTCGGCGGTCGCCTCATCCAACAGTGCCACCGCCGGGTCCAGCAGATCGACCCGGGCCAGTGCCAGATGCTGTGTCTGCAGCGGACTCAGCTCCACCCCGGCCACACCGACGACCTGATCCAACTGCTGCGGCAGCGCCCGGACCCAGTCACCGGCCCCGACGCGGTTCAGCGCTTCCCACAGCCGGGCGTCGTCGGCATCCTCCCGGGCTAGGGTCAGGTTGTCCCGCAGCGTCCCGGAGAACAAGTGCGTCTCCTGGGTGATCAGGCCGATCATGCGCGAGCGGTGCTCCGGGTCCACCTGGGCCAGGTCGACTCCGTCCAACAGGACCTGCCCCGCGTGGGGTCCGCGCAACCCGGCGACGACCCCTGCCAAGGTGGACTTGCCGGCCCCGGAGGCGCCGACCACGGCCAGGGTCTGCCCGGGCTCGATCGTCACGGTGATGTCGTGCAAGGTAGGCCGCGTCGCGGTGTCGTAGGCGAAGGACACCCCACGGAGCACCAGCCGCCCCTGCGGGTCCGGGACGGTGACCTCGCCGACCGGCTGTGCCGGCATCTGCAGGACCCCGACGATGCGTCGCAACGATGCCGAGGCCGACTGCCAGACGTCGACCACCAGCAACAGTTGACCGATCGGGCCGAAGAGCCGGTGAAAGAGCAGGACGGCCGCGGTCGTCATCCCCACGGTGCCCTGCCCGTGGTGCACCAGCCAGAAGCCGGTGCCCAGCAGCACCGACATCCCGATGAACTCGGCCAGATTCAACCGGCCCCAGAAGATGTTGTTCAGGATGCGCTCACGCATCGACCAGGTGACCACCGCCCAGGAGTGCAGCGCGGTCCGCACCCGCTGTCGCGGCTCCAGCCGCAGCGCCCGGACGGTGTCCGCACCCCGCAGGGTGGAGAGCACCACCTCGGCCCGGTCGGCCATCGCGGCGCGCTCCAGGGCGTACACCTGTGGCGCACGAGCCAGATAGGAGCGCACCGCCAGTAGCTGGATCGGGATGATGAGCGCCAACCCGACCGCGAACCGCCAGTCCAGGGCACCCAACCCCAGGAAGGTGGCTCCGATCATGAACGCCGCCGACGCGACGGTGGGGAGCACCTCGTTGATCGCGGTGGAGATCTCGGCAACATCGTCGGTGGCCCGCGACACCGCGTCGCCGGCACCGGCCTCCTCCACCACGCCGGTCGGGAGCCGCAGCAGACGGTCGACGAGGCGCTCGCGCAGCCGGGCCAAAGCGGTTTCGACCACCCGCACCGTCAGCACCGTGCCCCAGGCCAGGAGCACCGCCGCCAGCACCGTGCCGCCACCCATCAGCAGCACCAACTGCCAGAACTCACCCCGACTGCCGGACCGGTCGACCAGGTCGACGACCCGGCCCAGGGCGGTAGGCGTGACCAGACCCGCCCCGGACGCGGCAGCCAGCACCAGCACGGCCAGCACGAGGTGCCGGTGCTGCCCGCGGAGCACCTGCCGCACCGCGGTGCGCACCTGCGCCGGGGAAGCGATCGGGAGCCGACCCTCAGTCATCCGCACTCCCGGAAGGCGACACGATCCGATCAGCCTGTCCGCGCCAGGCGGGGGAGCGCGAGAAGACCACGGTGGTGCGCCCGCGACGCAGCCGGGCCACCGCAGCAGCGATCTGCTGCTCGGTCACCGAGTCCACCCCGGTGGTCGGGTCGAGCAGCACGAGCACCTCCGGGTCGGCCTGCAGCACCCGGGCCAGTCCCACCCGCTGTCGCTGCCCGCCGGACAAGCGGGACCCCGCCTCACCGACCGGTGAGTTCAACCCGTCAGGAAGGGCAGCTGCCACGTCATCACAGGAGGCGGCCGTCAACGCCGCAGCGGCCTCGCGGCGCGCCCGGTCCTCGTCCGCGGGGGACGTGACCTGCTGCAACAGCACGTTGTCCACCACGGAGCCGGCGAAGATGTGCGGCTCGTGCGGGGCGACCAGCACCAGTTCCCGGACCGTGGACACCGGCACCGTCACGGTCGACACCGGCACTCCGTGGCGGTCCAGCAGTTCCACCACCTCCTCGGGCCCCGGCTCCCGGGTCCGCGCCCACAGCGCCACCAGGTCATCGGTGATCGGCGGGTCCGGCAGGATCACGACGTGCTCACCGGGCTCCACCCGCAGGGCACCACCGGGCCACCACGGTGCGCTGACCCGCAGCCCCCAGGGCCCACGACCCGGAGGCAGCGGTCGGGCATCGGGCCGGTCCCGCACCGCGGGCTCCCGACGCAGCACGTCCAGCACCCGACCCGCGGCGGCTACGGCCGGGTTCCAGAAGAAGCTGATCATCTGCGCCAGGCTGGCGATCGGCTCCAGGACGAACTGGCTGATCATCACCACAGTGATCAACTGCCCGACGGTGATCTGACCCTCCAGGGCCAACCACCCGGCGGCCGCCCCTACCGCGACCACGAACAGCCCGCCCGCCACCGACAACCCAGCCATCGCCCGCTGCTGGGCACCGGCGGTCTGCACGGCGCGCTCACGCGCCTGCTGGGAGAGCACGGCATACCGGCGGGAGGTCGCGCTCTGGGCTCCCAGCCCCTGGAGGATCCGCAGCCCCTGCACCAGGTCGGCGGCGCTACCGGCGGCGTCGGCGATCGCCGCCTGCTGTGCACGCACCCGTCCGCGCAGCACGCCCCCGAGCAGGTCACCCAGCAGCAGCACCGCCACGCTGCCGGCCAGCACTCCTAACCCCAGCGGCCAGGAGATGGTCAGCAGCACCATCGCGCAGACCCCGATCGCGACGATCCGGGAGGGCCCGTAAACCCCCAACCCGATGCTGCGGGACAACAGGGTGGTGTCGGCCGTGGCCACCGACAGGTCGGCCCCGACCGCGCTGCGCCGGCCCGCGGTGCCGTAGGGGGAGACCAGGCGATCGGTGACCAGCATCCGCAGATCGTGCTGCACCGAGTGCATCCCCAGCCACCCGATGCGGGACCCGAAACGGAAGGCCATGGACAGCATCAGGAAGGTGCCTGCCAGCACCAGGATCCAGCGCAGCAGTGCCGCCACCTCACCGCCGGCGATGCCCTCATCGACCGCCCGCCCCACGACGAACGGCACGAGCGCCTCGCCTGCCTGGTGCACGCAGGACAGGACCGAGGCCGGGATCAGGTGTCGTGGTGAGGCCAGGATCGTCCGGACGGTCAACCCGCGGGCAGTCGTGGCGTCATCGATGCGCACCGACCGGACGGCCGGTGGCTCGGTAGGCGCCTCGAACCAGACGGGAAGCTTCACCGCCCTAGGATAGGTAAGCCTTACCCACGGAGGCGGAGCCGGGTCCACAGCCAGGCTGACCTGGGCGGCCAGCCTGGCGCTCGAGCCCGCGGTGGGACGCCTGTCCCGACACCTGAAGCGTGGTTGGGCCACCCTGGTGGTCCTGGTCTCCCTGGTCCTGCTGTGGGCGCCGCCATGGTCGAGGTGCCAGCGGCGGCACTCGGCGTCGCCCTGCTGGAGCTCTCCGCCCGTAAGTACGACCTTCTCCCGGAGAGCACCGCCGAGCCAGGCAGTAGTCCGGTGCGGGGAGGGTGAGGACCGGTAGGTCTCCCCTTGTACAGTGCAAAACGGCGGGCCTGCGACCCGCCGACCTCGAGGCAAAGGAGCCCTGGTGTGCTGATTGGCGTCCCCACCGAGTCCCCGGCGGCCACGTCGGAGACCACACCTGCCGAGACCCGTGTGGCGGCCACTCCGGAGACGGTCCGCCGGTTGATCGGGATGGGGCACGAGGTGCTGGTCCAACATGGTGCCGGTGCAGCGGCCAGTTACCCCGATGAGCAGTATGCCGAGGCCGGGGCGCGGTTGGGAGCCGGCCACCAGGTCTGGGGTGCCGAGGTCGTGGTCACCATCGATGCCCCGGATGAGGCTCAGCTCGCTGCCCTGGCCAAAGGCGCCTACCTGGTGGCCCAGCTCGCGCCGGCGCAGCATCCCGAGCTCCTCCAGGTGCTCGCCGAGCGGGGAGTCACCGCCCTGGCGATGGATGCGGTGCCTCGCATCTCCCGGGCGCAGTCCCTGGACGTGCTCTCCTCGATGGCGAATCTGGGCGGGTACCGGGCGGTGATCGAAGCGGCCACCGTCTACGGGTCCGTCTTCACCGGTCAGGTCACCGCGGCCGGGACGGTGCCGCCGGCCACCGTCTACGTCATCGGTGCGGGTGTGGCCGGACTGGCCGCGATCGGCACCGCCAGCAGCCTGGGAGCGGTGGTGCGGGCCACCGACATCCGCCCGGAGGTGGCAGAACAGGTGGAGTCGCTGGGGGCCGAGTTCGTCCCGATCGAGATCGCGGCGGACAGTCCCAGCGCCGACGGGTACGCCCAGGAGATGGGGGAGGAGCTGCAGCAACGCGCCCTGGAGGTGTATGCCCGCGAGTGCGCCGCTGCCGACATTGTCATCACCACCGCCCTGATCCCGGGGCGCCCGGCCCCTGAGCTGGTCACCGCCGAGACGGTTGCAGCGATGCGCCCCGGAAGCGTCCTGGTCGACATGGCGGCGCGCAACGGCGGCAACTGCGCGTTGACGCAGCCAGGGGAGGTGATCACCACTGACGGGGTGCGCATCGTCGGTTACACCGACCTGCCGGCGCGGTTACCCACCCAGGCGTCCCAGTTGTACGGCACCAATGTCGCCAACCTCCTGGCCCTACTCACCCCCGAGCAGGATGGGCGGATCGTGCTGGACCTGGAGGATGAGGTGCAACGTGGCCTCACCGTGACGCACGACGGTACGGTGCTGTGGCCCCCACCACCGGTGTCCGTCTCAGCAGCACCGCCGCCAGCCGCGGCCCCCGAGGACCAGGAACCGGCAACTCCCACCGGGCCCCCGGAGCAGGTCAAGGACCCGCGGCGCGGGTACGTCGGGATGGGGCTGGCGGCCGTGCTGTTCGCGTTGCTGGCCAGTGTGTCCCCGCCGGCCTTCCTCGGTCACTTCACTGTCTTCGCCCTGGCGGTGATCGTCGGGTTCTATGTGATCAGCAACGTCACCCACGCACTGCACACGCCACTGCTGGCCGAGACCAACGCGATCAGCGGCATCATCCTGGTCGGCGCGATCCTGCAGGTCGGCGATGAGAACCTGCTGGTCCGCAGCCTGGCCCTGGCGGCGACCGTGGTGGCCAGCATCAACGTGTTCGGTGGCTTCGCGGTCACCGGGCGCATGTTGGCGATGTTCCACCGTGGGGAGTCGGCGTGACGGCGCTGAACCTGGTGCAGGCCGCCTACATCATCGCTGCCGTCCTCTTCGTGCTGTCGCTGGCCGGGCTGTCCCGGCACGAGACGGCCCGACGCGGCAACGTCTTCGGCATCATCGGCATGGTAATCGCCCTGGGCGCCACCATCTGGCTGGCCGCCGACCGCGCCGCCAACCCCGGGCTCACCCTGGCCCTGATCGCCGCTGCCATGGCGGTGGGGGCCAGTATCGGGCTCTGGCGCGCCCGGGTGGTGCAGATGACCGGGATGCCCCAGCTGATCGCGCTGCTGCACAGTTTCGTCGGGATCGCCGCCGTGCTCATCGGGTACAACGCCTACCTGGCACCGGGGCCGCTCAGCGGCGCCGAGCAGACCATCCACCTGGTCGAGGTCTTCCTGGGCATCTTCATCGGCGCGGTCACCTTCACCGGGTCAGTCGTGGCGGCGTTGAAGCTCAGCGGGCGCATCAACACCAACCCGCTGATGTTGCCGCGCCGACACCTGCTGAACCTGCTGGCCCTGCTGATCTCGGCCGGGTTGCTCGCGTGGTTCGTGCTGAGTCAGGCCCTGTGGCCGTTGGCGCTGATGACGGTGATCGCCCTGGCCTTCGGGTGGCACCTGGTCGCCTCGATCGGTGGCGGTGACATGCCGATCGTGGTCTCTATGCTGAACAGCTACTCCGGATGGGCCGCGGCCGCCGCCGGTTTCCTGCTCGGCAACGACCTGCTGATCGTCACCGGGGCCCTCGTCGGCTCCTCCGGTGCGATCCTGTCCTACCTGATGTGCCAGGGGATGAACCGCTCCTTCCTCTCCGTCATCGCCGGCGGTTTCGGCACCGAGGGAGCCACCTTCGAGGCGGACCCGGACGCAGGTCAGCACCGGGAGAGCAGCCCGGCGGAGGTCGCTGCGTTGCTGCGGTCGGCGACCTCCGTGGTGATCACCCCCGGCTACGGGATGGCGGTGGCGCGGGCCCAGTACCCGGTCGCGGAGTTGACCGCCCGCCTACGGGCCGCGGGCACGCAGGTGCGGTTCGGCATACACCCGGTGGCCGGGCGGCTGCCCGGGCACATGAACGTGCTGCTGGCCGAGGCCAAGGTGCCCTACGACATCGTCCTGGACCTGGAGGAGATCAACGAGACGCTGCCCGCCACGGACGTGGTGCTGGTCATCGGTGCCAACGACACGGTGAACCCGGCTGCCGTGGACCAGCCAGGGTCCCCGATCGCCGGCATGCCGGTGCTGCAGGTGTGGCACGCCCGGGAGGTCGTGGTGCTGAAACGGTCCATGGCCAGCGGCTACGCCGGGGTGCAGAACCCGCTCTTCTTCCGGGAGAACACCCGGATGCTGTTTGGTGACGCCAAGGAGGCCGTCGAGTCGGTGATCCAGGAGCTCGGCACCTGAGGGCCGCAAATCTGGTTGCCGACAGCAAGCCGGCCCGGCAGAGTCGGGCCATGACGACCACCCCGTATGCCGACAGTTGGGTCCCAGTGCGCCGCGAGGACGGCGAACTCATCGGCTTCCTGTCCCAGGAGCCCGCTGGGTGGTGCCCGCGGACCGTCTTCGGGCACCCCATCGGGCAGGCCGAGGACCGGGCGACCGCCGAGGAGCACCTGCACGCGGTGGGGATGAGCTACCTTGCCGAGCGGTGGGAGTTGCTTGAGGGCTCGGAGTGGATCAGCGTTGAGCTCGTGGAGGTCTCCCCATCGGGGGTGACGGTGCAACTGGTGGACATGGGGCATCCGGACCGCTACGGGGAGCGACAGCGGCTCCTCGCACCCGTGGACGGGGCGCTCCGGCTCCGCTGACCCGGGGCGTGGGTCGCTGGTGTGGCTAGCTGGTCTGCCCGGGGTAGAAGCCAAGCCTGGCCAGCGGCTCGACCAGTTGCTCCTCCTCGTAGGCGAGGTGGGACAGCAGCGCGTCGGTGAGGGCATCCATCGCCTCATCCAGGCCGGCGAAGTCTCCCGGCGTGGCCACGGAGTCGACCAGTGCCCGGTCCACGGCCTGGATGACCTCGTGAATGATCACGTGTTCCTCCTCCAGGCGGTCCAGGACCGGGGCCAGGGACTCCTCAGCAGTGCGCAGGTGCGGGAAGATGGAGACATCCTCCAGGCGGTGATGCTGGGTGACCGTGGCGCAGTAGCGGGCACAGTAGGCCCCCAAGGTCCAGTTGTTCTGCCTCAGGGTCATCTCGTTGAGCAGGGATCGGGCTGTGCCGACACTGACGGTGTTGGCCTTGACCTGGTCGATGATGGATCGCACCTGGTCCAGTTCGTCGCGCAACATGTCGTGCACGTCGATCAGGTGCTTGCCCACCTGGGCCCCACGGCGGGTGTAGGTGACCTCCGGGCCGGACTCGGCCCGACGCGGCCGCGTCGACTCGTCCCAGGGCATCGTGGCTCCGCGACGGGCGCCGTCGTCCGGGGTGGGGTGCACGCCGAGGCGGCCGTACTGGCCCGTCCCGGTGTCGCCGGGTTCCTCGATCCGGGACGTGGTGACGACCCGTCCGTGACGATCCGTGTCCGGGGCAGCGCCCGGGGTGTCCGCCGGTATCTCGGGGGTCGCGACACTGGCCCGTTCGGCGGCCACGACCTCCCGCACGGCTGGGGCAACCTCCTGGCCGAGTCGTTGGATCGTGGTCGGGTCGTCCGCGGCGACGATGAAGGTGCCGATGCCGTGACCCAGTGCCAGTTCCGCCAGCCGCTGCACCCACCCGTCGGTCGTGTCGCGTGGTGGCGTGACGTTGAGCAGGCGGCGAATCTCCCGCGGGTCACGGCCGGCACCGGCAGCGGCCTCGTCGATGATCTCGTTGCCGACGCGCAGGTCGTCGTCGGAGCGCAGGTAGCCCTCGGAGGGGAGCCAACCGTCGGCCAACCGGCCGGTCAGGCGCAGCATCCTGGGCTGGTAGGCGCCCAACCAGAGTCCGACGTGGTGGGCCGGGGCCGGGCCACGCTTGGCGCCGACCACCCGGTGGACTTCTCCCTCCACCCGCAGGACGCTGGTGTCCCCGGCGGCCCAGATACCCCGGATGATGGCGATGGCCTCCTCCAGGGCACGCACTGACTGCCCGGGGGTGAGCCGCTGGGCGCCCATGGCGACCATGGCGTCCCAGAATGCGCCGGTGCCCAGGCCGAGCTCCACCCGGCCGTTGCTCAGCAGATCGAGGCTGGCCGCTGAGCGGGCCAGGACCGCGGGCTGACGCAGCGGCAGGTTGGCCACGTTCGGTGCCAGGTGGACTGCCTCGGTGCGGGCTGCGACGTAACTCAGCAACGTCCAGGTATCCAGGAAGGCAGGCTGGTACGGATGGTCCTGGAAGGTCACCAGGTCCAGCCCGGAGGCCTCGCTGAGCTGCGCCAGGCTCACGACCTGCTGCGGGTCCTGGTGGGTGGGGGTGTGAAAGGTGCCGAACTGCACCTCGTGGCCGTAGTCGGCATCGGCGGGGGCTGTCGGGGAGGTCACAGCCCGGTCAACACCCCGACCTGGCTCCTTAGTCCCGGGGCAGGTTCGGTGTGCCTCGAACCTGACCTCAGCTCGGTGCGTCGACCCAGTCCTGCAACTTCTGGTGGATCTGCTCATCGGTGCGAGCTGTCATCCGACACATCAGGGTCCACCGCACCCCGAAGGGGTCCTGCACCGAGGAATACCGGTCTCCGGTCACCTCAAAGTCGCTGGGATGCTCGCGCACCAGGGCACCGCGTTCCCGGGCGAGTTCGGTGGTCTGGTCGACATCGGGGACGTAGATCGCCAGGCTGAACGTGGCCTCGTCGGTGGTGGGGTCGCTGGCCACCACCCGGAACTGTTCGTGCGGGTCCATCACCTGCAGCCGGCCGTGGGCCAGTTGCAGTTCCGCGTGCAGGACGGACCCGTCCGGGGTGTCGAGCCGGGAGGTCACGGTGGCTCCGAACACCTCGGTGTAGAAGCTGATGGCCTGGCTGGCGGGGCTGAGCACGAGCATCGGGGTGATGGTGCTGTAGCCCTCAGGGAGGTAGCTGGGGGCGGGCTGTTGCGCCCTGGTCTCGGTCGTCATGTCAGCCATCGTCCCTAGGCTGGCGGGTGTGGCGCTTGTAGATCCACGACAGACCGACCCGGGGCGACCGCGTGGGGTGCTCTGGCCTGCCGCCGGCCGCGAGGTCTACCAGGTGACCCGTGAGGAGCAGATCCCCGAGCCGGTGTCACGGGTGGTGCGGCACCTGTGGCACGTCTCCTGGCGTCGACGGGCGGGGGAGCGCTTCGCATCCCGCGTGCTCACGAACCCGTTGCCGCACCTGACCTTCGAGGACGCCGAGGGAGGTGCCCTGCATGGCCATGGCGTGCCGGCGGCGTTGCTGCACGGCCTGGTGAGCAGCGTGTTCGCCGTGGAGCTGCCGCCGGCCGGGCGAGTGACCGGTGTGGCGTTCCACCCGGGCGCGCTGACGGCCCTGACCGGTGTGGCGATGGGTGACCTGACCGACCGGGTGGTGCCTGCCGAGGACGTGTTCGGCGGCAGGGTGCTGAACCTGGCCGATGCGGTCCTCACCGAGGGGGACGAGTCGGTCCGCCGAAGCCTGATCCTTGATCATCTGGCTGCGGTGCTCGAGCCACGCCTGGAGCAGGTGACCCAGGATCCGGCATACGCCGTGGTCCGGGCGGCCGAGGTCGTGATGCGGGCACGGGACCAGGTGAGTCTGGAGGCGGTGGCCCGGGAGGTGAAGGTCTCTCCGCGGACGCTGCAGCGCTTCTTTGCCCGGTACGTGGGCGCCTCCCCGCTGTGGGTCCTGCGCCGGTATCGGCTGCAGGATGCGGCAGCTGCCCTGGATGCCGGTAACGGGCAGGACCTGGCCGGGCTGGCCGCGGAGCTGGGTTTTGCTGATCAGGCGCATTTCACGCGGGCCTTCACCGCGGTGATCGGCGTGCCTCCCTCGCGCTACCGGGCCGGGCAGCGCCCCTAGCCCGGACCCAGCGCCCGGCCCACCGTAAGGGTGTACCCACCGAGTGCCAGCGCGACGAGCATGCCCAGGATGCCGAGCCAGTCATAACCGAGATACTGCACGACCACCCCGGCCAGTGCTCCGGCGACCGCAGCCGACAGGCCCATGGTCAGATCCGAGGCGCCCTGCACCGAGGCCCGGCTCTGCACCGGAGAGCCCGCTGCGATGAGACTGGACCCGGCGACCATGGTGCAGGACCAGCCCAACCCGAGCAGAAAGAGCGCCGCCAACAGCCCCAGCGACCAGCCGGCGTGAGAGGCGGCCGCCAACGTGCACGCGCTGACCAGGATGAGCACCCCGGCCAGGATCACCGCGCGAGCTCCCCAACGGTCAGTCAGCAGACCGGCGACGGGGGAGAGGCCGTACATGCCCAGAATGTGCATCGAGATGACGAACCCGATGACCTCCACCTCGGCATGCCCATGAGCCATGTGGATCGGTGTCATCACCATGACCGCCACCATCACCACGTGCCCCCCGGTCACCGCCAGTGTTCCCAGCATCAGCGTGGGCACCGACAGGATGGTGCGCAGCCCGTGCAGCACGGACCCCCGTTGCCCGACCCGGGGCCCCGACGGGCTGTCATGATCGGCCAGGGCGCGGGCCGTCAGCAGCGGGTCCGGCCGCAGCAGGGTCTGCACCACGCAGGCCGCCAGCAGGAACCCGGCGGCGCTGAACAGCCACGCCCCAGCCAGTGGGGGAATGCCGATGGCTGTCGCCAACTGCTGGCCCGGGCCCAGGATGTTCGGCCCGAGCACTGATCCCAGGGTGGTGGCCCACACCACCAGGCTGAGGTGACGGCCGCGGCGGGCGGCCGGTGCCAGGTCCACCGCTGCATACCGGGCCTGGCTGTTGGCCGTCGTCGAGGCCCCGAAGAGCGCCGTGCCCAGCAGCAACAGCCAGAAGCTGCCCAGGATGGCGGCGGTGATCGCCAGGACGGCGCCCACGGTGCCGATCAGATAGGCGACCGCCAGCCCGGTGCGGCGACCGTAGGCAGCCATCAGCGCAGCCACCGGGATCGTCAGGAGGGCGCCGCCCAGCACCTGGGTGGTGTTGGCCAACCCGGACAGGTCGTCGCGTCCGCTGATGTCGGCAGCCATCAGCGCGGTGACCGCGATGCCGCTGGCCACGCCGATGCCGCCGAGGACCTGGCTGGACATCAGCGTGCCGACCGTGCGCGTCTGGAGCGCCTGGGTCTCGGGCAGGACGGATGGCACCGGGGAACGCGCGGCCTCATCGGCGGGCTGGGTCACCGGAACAGTCTGTCAGGCACTTGGCTCGGAGCTCGATGTGGCAGCGGGGGACCCGTGCAGCCTTCACCGGAGATCTTCGACCTGTTCGCAGGGCCGGCGCACCCCGTGTGACCTGGTGCTGCTGCGGGCAGCGCTCTTCCGACTGCTCAGCGATCCGGAGCCAGACGTCGAGCGCTATCGGGCCCTGCTGTCGGCGCTGTCGTGCTGACCGGTCGCAGTCAGGAACCGGTCTGGTGGGCGGCCACCGCCTCCTCGAAGCCGATCCCGAGCTCGTCAAGATCGTCTGGTGCGTGCCCCATCGCCTGCCGTACCCGCCAGCGCCCGGAGCAGAGCAGACCCAGGTCTGCGGCCGGTCCGTCGTGGTCTTCCACCCACACGATCCCGCGGGTGTACCACCCCAGTGCCTGGCGCAGTTCGCCGCGGGCCTCCCAGATCGTGGCCATGGTCCAGTAGGTCTCAGACTCATCCGGCCGGCTGCGACGCACCTGTTCGGAGACCTCTTTGGCCTCGTCCGGCCGGTCCAGCAGGAACAGCAACTCAGCGACGAAGGCCCGGGGGTCCGCACCCTCGGAAATCCCCAGATCGCTGGCCCGCTGCGCCTGCTGCAGTGCGCCGGCGTGATCCTCGACCTGGGACAGGTGGAAGGCGGCACGCAGCAGCAAGTCACCCGGCCACGCCCGATCCTGCGGATGCGGGTCCTCCGCCCAGCTCACCAGCTGTTGCGCCGCGGTGGTGTGTGCCTCGGCCGAGGCGTCAGTGAGTTCCTGATCGAACCGGTCCAGCCAGTCGATATCGATGGGTTCGCGCACGCTGTCACCCTACGGTGGCGATCTGGGCGATATCCGTTTGGTCCCTGTCAGTGCTGGGGGTGAGGATGCCTCCTGTGACCTCAGCCGAAGCAACACCTCCCATCGTCGTCGCCGAGGATCTGACCAAGATCTACGGCGCCAACCATGCGGTCGACGGCATCTCGTTCCGCATCAGCACCGGCGAGTCGTTCGGGTTGCTGGGGCCCAACGGGGCGGGCAAGTCCACCACGATGCGGATGATCGGCGGCACCCTGACCCGCACCGGTGGCTCGATGCAGGTGGCGGGGCTGGACCCGGCTGAGCGTGGCCCGGAGGTCCGGGCCCACCTGGGGGTGGTGCCTCAGCAGGACAACCTTGACGAGGAGTTGTCGGTGCGGGACAACCTCATCGTGTACGGACGCTATTTCGGTCTGCCGTACTCCTACCTGCGCAGCAAGGCCGATGAATTGATCGAGTTCGCCCAGCTCACCGAGAAGGCCAAGGCGAAGACCACCGCGTTGTCCGGTGGGATGAAGCGCCGCCTGACGATCGCCCGCGCGCTGGTCAACGAGCCGAAGCTGCTGCTGTTGGATGAGCCGACCACCGGGTTGGACCCGCAGGCCCGCCACGTGCTCTGGGACCGGCTGTTCCGCCTCAAGGAAGTCGGGGTCACCCTGGTGGTGACCACCCACTTCATGGATGAGGCCGAGCAGCTCTGTGACCGGCTCATCGTCATTGACAAGGGCCGGATCATGGCCGAGGGCAGCCCGCGCGCCCTGATCCGGGAGTACTCCACCCGGGAGGTGCTGGAGCTGCGCTTCGGTGCCGAGCGGAACGCGGCTGTGGTGGATCAGTTGCAGGATGTGGCTCAGCGGCTGGAGCTGCTGCCGGACCGGGTGCTGGTCTACACCGACGACGGTGAGACGGCACTGGAGGAGATCACCGCCCGAGGGCTGACGCCGCTCACCTCGCTGGTGCGGCGGTCCTCCCTGGAGGATGTCTTCCTCCGGCTGACCGGGCGGAGTCTCGTTGACTGACACTGCTCACGACCTGCAACGCCTGGCGGCCTCCGGCCGGGTGCCCGCCCCCGAGGTGATGGCCGCCCGGGCCCGCCGGTGGGGCTGGTGGTTCTACGTCGAGTACTGGCTGCGCACCGCCAAGGCGTGGTTCCAGTCGATCCTGGTGTACATGGTGGGCGAGCCGCTGCTCTACCTGATCGCGCTGGGCGTCGGCCTGGGCACCTTGGTGGACAGCGGTGTCGGCACCGTCGACGGCGTCCCGTACCTGGTCTTCGTGGCTCCGGCGCTGCTGATCTCCACGGTGGTGATGTCCACCGGGGGTGAGCTGACTTACCCGGTGATGGCGGGCTTCAAGTGGGACCGGCTCTACTACGGCCCGCACG
This sequence comes from uncultured Ornithinimicrobium sp., assembly GCA_964450585.1. Taxonomy (GTDB): domain Bacteria; phylum Actinomycetota; class Actinomycetes; order Actinomycetales; family Dermatophilaceae; genus Ornithinicoccus. The sequence goes on along the minus strand of CAYVEH010000011.1, from coordinate 4,435 downwards.
CCACTCCGGTGACCCCGGCGCAGATCGCCACCGGCCAGTTCGTCGGCGTGATGATCCGGTTCGTGCTGCAGGCGGCAATCTTCTGGGCGATCATGCTGGCCTTCGGTGCGGCGCCGCGTGGTGCCCTGATCTCTTCGTTGGTCATCCCGATCGCGGTGTTGACCGCTGCGGCGTTCGGGGCGCCCTTGCAGGCCTATGCCTCGACGTTGCGCGATGAGGGGTACCAGTTCGCCTTCATCCAGCGATTCGTGATCATGCCGATGTTCCTGTTCGCCGGCACGTTCTTCCCGCTGTCCTCGATGCCGGTCTACCTGCACTGGATCGGGTGGATCTCCCCGGTCTGGCACGGCACACAGCTGGCCCGCCAGGTTAGTTACGGCGCGGTGGAGCCGGCGTGGCTCACCGTGGTGCACGTGCTCGTCCTCGTGGTGGCTGCGCTGCTGGGCATGCGCTGGGCGCGGCACAGCTACACCCGACGGTTGGGGGCCTGATGAGCACGACGAGTTCACGGCAGGAGCACCTGCTCGCACCCACCGCGCCGGGGCGTGGGGGGCAGCGGCCGCTGGCCTCGCTGTATGGCCGGAACGCTCGGGCCGTCATTGAGCGGGGTTTTCGGGTCATCGCTCGGCAGAACTGGATGATCCTGGTCTCCGGCTTCTTCGAGCCGGTGCTCTACCTGTTGGCGATGGGTCTGGGGTTGGGGGCGCTCGTCGGCCAGGTCGCCGGCCCCGGCGGCTCCACGATCCCGTACACCGCCTACATCGCCCCGGCGCTGCTGGCGACCTCGGCGATGAACGGGGCGATCTACGATTCCACCTGGAACGTCTTCTTCAAACTGCGGTTCGCCAAGCTCTACCAGGCGATGCTGCAGACCTCGTTGGGGCCGATGGACGTGGCCCTCGGGGAGATCTTCCTCGCCCTGTTCCGGGGATTCCTGTATGCCTGCGGCTTCATGCTGGTCATGCTCGTGATGGGCCTGGTCACCTCACCGTGGGCGCTGCTGATGGTGCCGGTGGCGCTGCTCATCGCGGTCGGCTTCGCCAGCGTCGGGATGGCCGTCACGTCCTACCTGAAGTCCTTCCAGCAGATGGATGTCATCAACTTCGTCATGCTGCCGATGTTCCTGTTCTCGGCCACGCTGTACCCGATCGAGGTCTTCCCCGAGGCGATCCAGTGGTTCATCAAGGCGATGCCGCTGTGGCACGGGGTGGAGTTGATGCGCCACCTGGCCGTGGGATTCGTCTCCGGGGCCACCCTGGGGCATGCCCTCTACTTCCTGCTGATGACGATCTTCGGGGTCTGGTTCAGCACGACCCGGTTGCGGGCTCTCTTCCTGCGCTAGCCGTATGCCGAGGCCACCTCGGACACCCCGGCCGGGCCGGGTCCGCCGCGTCAGGGCCGGCCGTGTCGTGTGCGGATGTGCCCGGCGGCCGGTGGTGGGACCGTGGACCCATGGATACCTACTCACACACGGACCTGCTCACCGCAGACCTTCCGGACTGGCGCGATCTGGCTCAGGGGCTGCACGCCCGCTTTGCCACCGGTGACTTCGCCGCTGGCCTGCGTTTCGTCAATGCGGTCGGCGCGGCCGCCGAGGAGGCTGGCCACCACCCGGATGTCACGTTGACCTATCCCCACGTCGATATCACCCTGATCAGCCACGACGTAGGAGCTCTCACCCAACGCGATGTGGACCTGGCCCGCCAGATCAGCAGCATCGCTGCCGAGCAGCAGGTCGCTGCCCAACCGGAAGCCCTGGTGCAGACGCAGTGGGCCCTGGATACCGCCGATGTCGCGGGGATCGGTCCGTTCTGGGCGGTGCTGCTGCACGGCACGACCGAGGCACTCCAGGGCAACGCCGTCGTGGGGGATGAGCGGGTCTCCCTGCTGTGGTTCCAGGACACCGAGGCGCACCAGAGGCCACGGCAACGGTTCCACGTGGATGTCTGGGTGCCCGCTGAGCTGGCTCAAGAACGCATCCAGGCAGCGATCGCCGCCGGCGGCACCGTGGTGGATGACAGCTCCGCCCCGGCTTTCACCGTGCTCGCCGATGCCGACGGCAACCGCGCCTGCGTGTGCACGACCGACCGCTGACGACTCACCCCCGGCGCGTCGTTGCCACCCGACGACGTGGTGACCCACCGCGGATACGCCGCAGCGTGAGGACTGCACTGGGGGCGCTGGAAGCAGGGCGGAAGGCGGTCTTGGGCACATGCTGGCCCACCTGCGCGGTGAACCCACGGGGAGGGCTGGCTTCGTAACGTCGGGCCATCCACCGTGGCAGGACGAGATCTGCTCTGGTCAACAGACTGCGCGGGTGGGTGAGTCGACGCACCAGTGCCGCTGCCACGGCATACGGCGGGTTAGCCACCACCCGGAACGGCCGTCTCGGCAACGGCACCGTGAGGATGTCACTCTCCACCACGGTCACTGTCCCGGCGTCGAACCGGTGGCGCAGTACCCGGGCGCGCCCTCCATCCAACTCGACGGCGACCGTGCGGGCCCCGCGCGTCGCGAGCGCCGCGGTGAGGGCTCCGGTGCCAGCGCCCAGGTCCAGGACCAATTCACCAGGCCGGACGACCACGCCCTGGACGATTCGCTCAGCCCAGGTGCTCCTCAACAGGTGTCGCCCCCAGCGGCGACCGTCGACGGACACGACGCACCGTCATCAGGTACAGACTCATGGTCGTCACGCTAGGGCCGGAGCCAACAGCACTCAACGCGTTTATGGGGCTAAAGCGGTTGGGGATGAGCCGACTGAGCCCTAGGGTCGGTTCGGTGACCGAAGACGCACCGACCGTGACTGACCTTGCCAGCGCTTTCGGACTGGCTGAGCTGCACCCAGCGTCGCTGACCAGGTTCGCCCGGGTCTACCGCGGTCGCGGGGCGGATGGCACGGAGGTGGTGGTCAAGGTCGCGGGCCGGCACCCGGGCCGAGTGGCTGCCATGGTCGACTGGCAGCGGGCGGTGGCGGCCGGGGGAGTGCCGGTCGTGCACCCGCAGCCACTGCGGGCGCCCAACCCGCAGCAGATCGGAGAGGACTGGTGGGTGGTGTATCCCTACGTTACGGGCGCCGTCTACTCCGGCACCTCCCAGCAGATCGAGGCCGCCGGTGAGCTGTTGGGCCTGATCCACGCCACCGATGCCCCGACCGAGGGGCTGCGGGAGTATGCCTGGCCAGAAACCACGACAGCAGACGTGCAGGCAGACCTGCAGACGCTCCAGACCGTCCTTGGCACCCGAAACGCCGCACGTGAGTGGGAGGCGGTCCAGGGCCTGGCCCGACGATGGTCCGAGCAGCACATGGTGCTGCAGGCCCGGGACGCCGACCTGCCACGGTGTGGGCTGTCCAGTGACTTCAAGGCCAACAACCTGGTGTGGGCCGCAGCCGTGCCGACGCTGGTGGACCCCGACAACGGTGGTGTGGAGCCTCGGCTGTTCGAGCTCGCCTTCGTCGCCACCATGTTCCATAACGAGTGTGACGGAGCCCCAGGCCGTCTGCTGAGCGCGCAGGAGTGGGTCCGATTCCTTACCGGGTACGGGCGACACGTGCAGCTGACCACCGCCGAGCGGGAGCTGTGGCCGCTGGTGTTCGACCACATCCTGTGGGAGGAAGGCACCTGGGCACTGGAGGACAACGATGAGATCGCCTGGGCCGACCCACGGCAGCGGGCCTATCTGCTGGACCTGGCCGGTGCGAGCGTGGACCGCTTCCCGTTGCCACCAGGCTGATCTGACCGCGGCACCGGCGGTCGCGACCAGACGTCAGCGGCGTGCCACACTGTGGCGGCATGATGTGCCTGAACCGTCCGCGCACCCTCGTCCTCAGCCTGACTGCCGTCGCCGGGCTACTGACCCTGACCGCCTGCTCCGACGATGGAGCGGACCCGTCGGACAGTGCCGGCCCGAGCTCGGATGACAGCGCCGCCCCGGCCGACGGCACCCTCGCCGCCATCGAGGAGTCCGGCATGCTGCGTGTCTGCACGACCGGTGACTACCGCCCCTACACCTACCTCGACCCGCAGACGAAGGAATGGTCGGGCATCGACATCTCGATGGCCGAGGCGCTCGCGGAGCATCTCGGCGTCGACCTGGAGTTGGTGCAGACCACCTGGGCGGAGCTCATCCCGGAGCTGAAGGCGTCGTGCGACATCGCGATGGGCGGGATCTCCTTCAACAACGAGCGGGCCGCCGAAGTCGACTTCACCGCGCCGACGGTGCAGGACGGCAAGGCCCCGATCGCCCGCTGCGAGGACGTCGACAAGTACCAGTCGATCGAGGACATCAACCAGGACGGTGTCCGGGTGATCACCCCGGTCGGTGGGACCAACGAGCAGTTCGCTGAGGAGAACTTCCCGGAGGCCGACGTGATCAAGTGGGAGAACAACAACACGATCTTCGACCAGATCCTGGCCGGGGACGCCGACGTCATGGT
>CAYVEH010000010.1:0-33624 GCA_964450585.1 uncultured Ornithinimicrobium sp. | reverse complement strand
CAGCAGCCACCACCGCACCGTGGTCATCGATGGCCACTGCAGCACCGGTAACAGGCCCAGCAGCACCAGCACCACGGCGCGCCAACTCAGCGCCATGGTCCCACCTGCAGAGACTCGAGACGGCGGCTGGGGCAGGGCACGGCTCTCACCTCACCGGGGGACCGGCACGGAGTTCAGGGCGCTGTCCAGCACGGAGGAGACCGAGACCCCCTCCAACTCTGCCTCCGGACGCAGCGCCAGCCGGTGACCCAGGGTGCCGTGCGCCAACGCCTTGACGTCGTCAGGGGTGACGAAGGGCCGCCCGTTGAGCCACGCCCAGGCGCGGCTGGTGCTCAGCAGCGCGGTGGCCCCTCGCGGGCTGACGCCCAGCTGCAGGGACGGTGCCTGCCGGGTGGCCCGAGCGATGTCCACGATGTAGGCGATCACCTCCGGGGCCACCTGCACGTTCCGCAGCGCCGCCGCGCCAGCCCGCAGGTCGGCCGGACCCGCGACCGGACGGACTCCGGCGTCGGCCAGGTCACGTGGGTTGAAGCCGGCCGCGTGCCGGTGCAGCACCTGCATCTCCTCCTCGCGGGGCGGAACCGGGAGCACGACCTTGAGCAGAAACCGGTCGAGCTGCGCCTCCGGCAACGGATAGGTGCCCTCGTACTCCACCGGGTTCTGCGTCGCCGCGACGACGAAGGGCTCGGGCAGCGGGCGGGGGACACCATCCACGGTGACCTGCCGTTCCTCCATCGCCTCCAGCAGCGCGGACTGGGTCTTCGGTGGGGTGCGGTTGATCTCGTCGGCGAGCAGCAGGTTGGTGAAGACCGGCCCGGGCCGGAACTCAAAGTCGCTGGTGCGGGAGTCATACACCAGGGACCCGGTCACGTCACCGGGCATCAGGTCCGGGGTGAACTGCACCCGCTTGGTGTCCACGTCCAGGGCGGCGGCCAGCGCACGCACCAGCAGAGTCTTGGCGACGCCGGGCACTCCCTCGAGCAGGATGTGACCGCGCGCCAGCAGCGCCACGATCATCCCGGTGACCGCCTGGTCCTGCCCGACGAGGGCCTTGCTGACCTCGGCCCGGACCCGCTGAAGGGCCTCCCGAGCCTGGTCCGGGGTCCGCGACCCCGGGCTCTGGCGCTCGTCATCGGTGCTCATCAGCCGATCATCCCTTCCTCCAGGGACCGCACCTCGCGGGCGATCCGGACCAGTGTCTCGTCATCAGGGGCGCTGGGGTTCTCCAGCAGCCGGTGCAACTCGTCGGTATGCCGACCGGTCGCCTCGGCGAGGGCCTGCACCACCTGGTGCGGCTGGGCGTGCCGGGACAGCCCGAGCCGGGCCGCCAGTCGTCGTCGGGCAGCCAGTTGCAGCGACGCCAGGGCCCGGTCCCGGTCGCGGGCACGGCGATACATCCGGCTCCGGCTCTGCGTGGTCTCGATCGAGCGGATGACCGCTGGAAGCGGCTCGGTCACCACGGGGCCGAGCCGGCGCCCGCGCCAGATCATGGTCGCCAGCAGGGCGAGCAGGAGCACCACCACAGACGGGACAACAGCGTCCGGCAGGACGTCGACGAGCGACCTGGGGGCGGTCTGGCCGGCATCGCCGATGGCGGGCAGGTACCACACCAGCTGCTGGTGAGCACCCAGCAGCCGCAATCCCGCGGCGGCATTGGCATCGTCCGTGATGTGCTGGTTGGTCAGCGAACTGGCCAGCCCGGCGACGACCGTCTCCGGTCGGGACGACGTTGCGGGCAGCTCGATCAGGTAGCCGGCCTGCGCCCCGCCCGCGTTGTACCCGGGGGAGGGTGGGAAACACGGCTCGGCATCAGGATGCTGCCCGATCACGTCCACCAAACGGTTGGCGTGGCTGATGCGGTCCCCGTCCCGCCAGGTGACGAGCTGCGCCGCACAGGAGGGTGACGCGGCGCCGACCTGCGTCGTCGAGGAGGCCTGCACGGGCACCCCCAGCACCTCTGCGGTGTTGGACTCCGGGGAGAGGATCACCCAGCGACCGACGTCGGTCACGTGCTCCTGGATCTGTTCCCCGGCCTCCGGGCCGATCAAGGCGGTCCCCGCGACCAGCACGGTGGTGTCCGTGGTGGCGGCGGACTCCAGCAACTGGTCCAGGCCCCGGGCGACGGTGACCTGGACGCCCTGCTGCTCCAACACCCGGGACAGGGCCTGCATCCCCTGGTCGTCGGGATTGTCCGGGTCGAACGGGAGTTGGTTGGTGGTGCGCATGCCGTTGAGGGCGGCCGCACCGAGGGCGATCAGGACCACGAGCAGTCCCCACAGCGCGATTCTCCGGCTGCTCATGCCAGCACTCGTTCCGGGCGTGTCCGGGCCAGCTGGCGGTCCAGGTCGCGCACTCGCTCCGCCTGCTGGCGGGAGGCGTGTCGGGCGCCGTACCGGACGGTGTCGAACACCTCGGCCGCCCACAAGACCTCGGTGGCGTGATGCGGGAAGGGCCGGACCAGGGCGATGGCGATCTCATGGGCCGTGCGGCCGGGTGACTCATCCAGCAGGACCCGTTCGTCACTGGCGGCGACGAGCGCCCGGTAGGAGTCGAGCAGCAGACGGTCCCAGTCACCTCGGGAGGCGGCGGCAGCGGCGCGTTGCCGGTAGTCGGCGGCGCTGAGCCCGGGTTCCTCCAGGACCGGCGCGCTCCCCGGCTCGGTGAGCTGCCGGGTGCGTCGCAGGCCGCGGACGGCAAAGACACCGGCGAGCACGACCAGCGTGATGAGCAGGGCGAGCAGGACCGCGGAGAGTCCGGTGGATCCGGGGATGATATCGATCAGAGCGTTGAGACGGTCCATCAGCCAGCGCAGCCCCTTGAGCAGTAACGACTCGGGGCGGTGGTACTCGGGCCGGGCGAGTTCGCGTTCCAGCAGTTCCCGGGCCTCGTCCCGGTCGGGGTCCAGCACCCTCAGCCCCGTCGTGCGGCGGCCCGCTCCTGGGCGGCGCGAACCAGACCGACGTCCAGGCCCTCACGCCGGATGCGCTGGTCCAGGTAGAGCAGTGCGGTCACCCCCGCGGTGAACGGAGTGGCCAGGGCACCGACCAGGAAGGTGCTCAGGTGGTCCACGATGACCCGCAGGTAGTACTGGGTGCTCAGATCGCCGGAGAACAGCTCGAACACCACGCCGATGACCAGGCCGAGTCCGCCACCGATGAGCCCGGAGAAGACAGCCGCCAGGGTGCCGGCAAGGAGACTGATGCCGAGCACCCGCCAGGCCTGCCCGCCGTGGGTGAGTGCCCAGGACCGTCGGATGCCGGTGAGCGGCCCGGCCTTCTCCAGCACCACGGCGGCCGGCCCCAGGGACAGTCGGGCATAGAGCCACAGCACCAACGGCACCACCCCGAGCATGACCAGCACCATCAGGATCGCTCCGATGGGTCCCACCACGACCGCGGCCAGGACACCGATCAACACCATGCCCAGGGACACCACCATGACGGTCAGGAAGGACAGGACGGAGATCCCGATGAGTGCCGGGATCCGCCCCTTGACCGCGTCCCAGGTGGCGCCGATGCCCACCCGGTCGCCGAGCGCCGCCTCACTGACGACATAGATGACGAACCCGCTGAGCGCGAGGGTGGCGAGCGAGTTGAGCAACAGCGGCACCACACTGGCGATGGCTACCTGGTCGATGACGGCCAGGTCGGGGAAGAGGGACGGGATGGCCATGGTCAGCCCGAAGGACGGCACCATCAGCACGGCCAGGACCAGCACCGCCATGCCGATCGTTGCCTCCGGGTTGCGGCGCATGGTCTGCAACGCGCCCTCGAACATGTCCCCCAGCGTCAGCGGACGCAATGGGATGATGCCCGGCCGGTGCATCCGGGTGAGGTCTTCGGGAGGTAGCGCATGCCACTGCGCCGGCTGTCCGTAGGTGGGGGGCGGAACCTGCCCGTACTGGGGTGGCCCGTACTGGGATGGGTCGTATGCCGGTTGGCCGTACTGGGGTGGCCCGTACTGGGGTGGCGGCACCGGCCCGGGTGGGTCACCGGCTCCCGGTGGCCCCGGCTGCTGGCCCGTCACGGGCGGTCTCTCAGCAGACTCCGGCGAGGGCTCTGGATCGGGCGGATCGACATACCGACCCGGCTGCCAGTAGGGCTCGTGCGGTCGATCGGCGTCCCCAGGGAATCGGCCCTGGTCCTCAGGATGCTGCCCCACGTCGGCCCCCCTTCTGCTCGTGGTGCCTGATCAGATCCGGGACGTGCGCCTCGGCCTCCCGGGCCGTCATCGGGATGGCGCCGAGCGCCTCCTGCGCACTGACGATACCCGGCTCGAGCCGACGCAGCGCCAGGCCACGTCGCACCAGCGTCAGCGGCGGTTTGCGCCGCTCCGCCAGATCACGCACCAGACGTCGGGCAAACGTCTTCCAGGGATGGTTCCGGATGCACCAGGCCGCAGCGAGCAGGCCCCGGTCCGCCAGACCGGCCACCGCGTGCGCGGCGAAGATCCCCTCGGCGATGACGATGCGGTGCTCCCCACGTTCGATGCGGTGTGATCCGGTGCGCTGTGAGATGGACAGGTCGTAGACCGGGATCTCCACCGTGCCGGCCAGGCACAACTGGGTCAGTGCGCGCAGCGCATCCTCCAGGCGCCAGGAGCGCACGTCGTCCCAGTCCGGCAGACCCGCTTGCGGGCTCATCGGCAGGTCCGGGTCGTCGCCGTCCCGGTAGAAGTCGTCCAGCGGCACGATCGGCCAACCGTGTGCGGCATGCAACCGCCGCGCCAGCCGCGACTTGCCGGCGCCGCTGGGCCCAGCGAGCACCAGCACCCGGGCAGGGCGGTCGGGGGCGGCACTCATGGGGCCGCAGTTTACGTCCCCGCTGACGGTGACTCGAAGCCTAGACTGCCGGACCATGGCCGCCAGTGACACCACGACGTACCGCACCCTGCCCGCACGCATCGTCGGGTGGGGGATTCTGATCGCTGCCGCCGGTATCGCTGTGGCCATGGGGGTGATTGAGTCGGACCTGGGCAACAACCCGCTGTCACCCGCGGCATTCCTCGCGGTGCTGGCGGCCATCGTCTGGATCCTGCTCCTGCGACCCTGCGTGCGGGTCAGCCGCGACGGTGTCACGCTCAGCAACCTGTTGACCGACGTCAGCGTCCCGTTCGAGCGCCTGGCTGCGGTGGAACACCGGTGGGCGCTGGAGCTCATCGATACCGCGGGTACCAAACACAGTGCCTGGGCCATCCCGATGCGCCGCGAGATGCGCCGACGGTGGGACGTGGACAGTTATGCGGAGGCGACGACCCGCGGCAGGGCCCGGGAGGGCAACACGGCCGAGGCCGTGGCCGGTCAGGTCAAGACCCAGTGGCAGCGGTGGAAGCTCGACGGTGGCGTCCCGGACCAGGACCAGGGAGCCGAGCCGGTCTGGTCCTGGAGTGCGGTGCTGCCGCTGCTGCTGGCCGTCCTGTTCCTGGTCGTCGTACAGACCGTCCTGACCTGAGCAGCCCGCCCGGCCGCCGCTCAGAGGTCGAGGAGGGACTCCATCGTGGCCCGGACAGCAGCCAGCCGCCGTGTGGCCTCAGCACGGGCCGAGGCCAGGTCGGTGCCGGTGACCGGCACGATCGCCTCCAGGTAGACCTTGAGCTTGGGCTCGGTGCCGCTCGGTCGCACGATGACCCGGGTCGCATCCGCCAACAGATAGCGCACCCCCTCCGTCGGCGGCAGCCCACCGGAGCCGGTCGCCAGATCCTCGAAGGAGGCAACGGCCACGCCGGCCAGGTCCGTGGCCGGGGTGGCCCGTAGCTGCTCCATCATGCGGGGGATGAGGGCCTGGTCCTGCACCCGCACCGAGAACGCGTCGGTCTGGTGCACCCCGTGCTCGAGCGCCAGGTCGTCCAACAGGTCCGCCAGTCCGCGACCGGACTGTTTCAGGCCGGCAGCCAGCTCGGCCACCAGCAACGCCGCGGTGATGCCGTCCTTGTCCGGCACGGAGGCAGGGTCGACGCAGTAGCCCAGCGCCTCCTCGTAGCCGAACCGCAGACCGGGCACCCGGCCGATCCACTTGAACCCGGTCAGCGTCTCCTCGGCGGGCAGGCCGGCGGCCGCGGCCATGGCCCCCAACAGACGCGAGGAGACGATGGAGCGGGCCAGCACGGTGCGCTCACCGTCCGGGTCGATGCCGCGGTTGATGAGGTGCTGACCCAGCAGGGCGCCGACCTCATCACCCCGCAGCATGCGCCAGCCCTGCGGGTCGGCGACGGCGACGGCACAGCGATCCGCATCCGGATCATTGGCGATCACCAGGTCCGGTTGCACTCGCTGCGCCTGGGCGAGGGCGGCGTCCATCGCGCCGGGCTCCTCCGGGTTGGGGAAGGACACGCTCGGGAACTCCGGGTCCGGCGCAGACTGGGTGAGCACCGCCTGCGGCTCCGGGAACCCGGCAGCCGCGAAGGCGGCCCGCACGGTTTCTGAGCCCACCCCGTGCAGTGCGGTGTGCACGATGGAGACCTCTCGTGGGCCGCCCGGTGCGACCACAGCGGCTGCGGCCTGCACGTAGTGCTCCAGCAGCCGGTCATCCAGCGTCTCCCAGCCGCTGGCCGCCAACGGCACCTGCGACAACGGGCCGACTGCGGCGATGTGGGCGGCGATCTCGGTGTCGGCGGGTGGGACGATCTGCGAGCCGTCACCCAGGTAGACCTTGTAGCCGTTGTCCTGGGGCGGGTTGTGACTGGCGGTCACCATCACGCCGGCATCGGCACCCAGGTGGCCGATGGCGAAGGCCAGCACCGGCGTGGGCAGCGGTCGCGGCAGCACCAGCGCCCGCCCACCGGCGGCGGTGACCACCGCGGCGGTGTCCCGGGCGAAGACGTCGGAGTTGTGGCGCGCGTCAAAGCCGATGACGACGGTGGGTCGGGGGTCCACTCGTTCCTGCAGGTATGCCGTGAGCCCGGCGGCGGCGCGGATCACCACGACGCGGTTCATCCGGTTCGGTCCGGCGCCCAGGGCGCCGCGCAGACCGGCGGTGCCGAACTCCAGGAACCCGGAGAACCGGTCGGCCAACTCGGCCAGCGCCCTCGGTGCCTCCGGGTCGTCTCCCGAGCGGGCCGCCGCGATCAGGGCGCTGAGCTCCTCCCGCGTCTGTGCGTCGGGGTCCTCGGCCAGCCAGGACTCAGCGCGGGCGATCAGGTCGGTGTGGTTCGGCATACTCACATCCTGCTGATGATCTGGCTGAGCAGCTCACCGCACCGCTGTGCGGCGGCCCGGCCGGCCTCGATGACCTCCTGGTGGGACAGTGGCGTCTCACTGATGCCGGCGGCTGCGTTCGTCACCAGCGAGACCCCGAGCACCTCCAGGCCCGCCTCCCGGGCCGCGATCGCCTCCAGCGTCGTCGACATCCCCACCAGGTCACCGCCCATGACCTTGGCCATCCGGACCTCGGCGGGGGTCTCGTAGTGCGGGCCGCGGAACTGCACGTAGACCCCTTCGGCCAGGGTCGGGTCGACCTCCCGGGCCAGGGCCCGCAGGCGCGGGGTGTAGAGGTCGGTCAGGTCGACGAAGTTCGCCCCCTCGATGGGTGACTCACCGGTGAGGTTGATGTGGTCGCTGATCAGCACCGGGGTGCCCGGGGCCCACTGTGGGTTGAGCCCACCACAGCCGTTGGTCAGCACGATGGTGTGGCACCCGGCTGCGGCGGCAGTGCGCACTGCGTGCACCACGGCACGCACCCCGCGACCCTCGTAGAAGTGAGTCCGGGTGCCGAACACCAGGGCCCGCTTCTCGCTCCCGGTGATCTCGACCGAGCGCATGGTGCCGGTGTGTCCCGCCACGGAGGTGCTGGTGAAGCCGGGGACGGCGGTGTTCTCCACCGTGGCGACCGTGGTGCCCAGCAGGTCAGCGGTGGGGGCCCATCCCGAGCCGAGGACCAGGGCGATGTCATGGGTCGGGGTGCCGGTGCGCTCAGCGATCACGGTCGCCGCGGTCTGGGCGAGGTCTGCAGGGGTTTCACTCACCCGGGCACTGTACCGATGGTTGGATGGGTCCTGTGAGTGGAACGCAGACATCCGTGGTCATAGTCGGTGGTGGACCGGGCGGGTACGAGGCAGCCCTGTCCGCAGCACACCTGGGGGCGGCGGTCACCGTCGTCGAACGGGAGGGGCTGGGCGGCGCCGCCGTGCTCACCGACTGCGTGCCCAGCAAAGCCCTGATCGCCACGGCCGACTTCATGGACCGCTTCAGCGCTGCCGAGCACATCGGGGTCGGCTTCGACGGCGCCCCGCACGGCCAGGGGGTCACCGCCCACCTGCCCGGGGTCAACGCCCGCATCATGGGCCTGGCCCAGGCGCAGAGCCAGGACATCGGGGGCAAGCTCGCTGACGCCGGTGTGGAGGTGGTCCGGGGGGCCGGCCGGATCGTCCGCCCCGGGCTGGTCGAGGTCGCCACCGATGTGCCGGAGGTAGCCTCCGGGGAGGAACCCAGCCCGACCCCGGATGAGCGTGCCGGCGACACCCGGCAGCTGGCGGCGGATGTCATCCTGGTGGCCACCGGGGCCCGTCCCCGGGTGCTGGAGACCGCCGTGCCCGACGGGGAGCGGATCCTGACCTGGCAGCAGATCTACGAACTGCCCCAGCTGCCCGAGCACCTCGTGGTGATCGGCTCCGGTGTCACCGGAGCCGAGTTGGCCCACGCCTATCTCGGGCTCGGCTGCGCCGTCACCCTGGTGTCCTCCCGCGACCGGGTGCTGCCGGGGGAGGACCAGGACGCCGCGACGGTGCTGGAGGAGGTCTTCCGCAGCCGCGGGATGACGGTGTTGAACCGTTCCCGGGCCCAGGGGGTGGTGCGCACCGAGGACGGGGTGACCGTGACCCTGGAGGACGGCCGAAAGGTCGCCGGGTCGCACGCGCTGTTGGCGGTGGGCTCCATCCCGAACACTGCCGACATGGGGTTGGCCGAGGCTGGGGTCACGCTGCGCGAGTCAGGGCACATCAAGGTGGACCGGGTCTCGCGCACCTCGGTGCCGGGCATCTACGCCGCCGGTGACTGCACCGGGGTGCTGCCGCTGGCCTCGGTGGCCGCGATGCAGGGCCGGATCGCGGTGGCCCACGCACTCGGCGACGCGGTGGCACCCCTGAATCTGGGTCGCGTCAGCTCCAATATCTTCACTGACCCGGAGATCGCCACCGTGGGTGTCTCCCAGGCCGATGTGGACTCCGGCCGCGTCGATGCCCGGTCGGTCCTGCTGCCCCTGACCGGAAACCCCCGGGCCAAGATGCAGAACACCAAGCACGGGTTCGTCAAGATCTTCGCCCGGCAGGGCAGCGACACGATCCTGGGTGGCGTGGTGGTGGCTCCCCGGGCCAGCGAGCTGATCTTCCCGGTGACCCTGGCGGTGGCCAACCGGCTCAACGTCGACCAGTTCGCCTCGACCTTCACGGTGTACCCGTCGATGTCGGGGTCGATCGCGGAGGCTGCCCGGCAACTGCATACCACGCTGGGCGACTGAGCCGGGTCCCTCCTGCGCCGGTAGGCTGCCCACATGAGCGATTTCGACCTGTTCCGCATCTCCGAGGACCACGAGGCACTCCGGGAGGCGGTGCGGGAGATCAGCGAGCACAAGATCGCTCCGCACGCGGCCGCGGTCGACGAGGAGAGCCGGTTCCCGCAGGAGGCCCTGGAGGCGCTGACCGCCACCGACTTCCATGCCCCACACATCGCCGAGGAGTACGAGGGCGTCGGTGCCGACGCCCTGGCGACCTGCATCGTGATCGAGGAGGTCGCCCGCGCCTGCGCCTCCTCCTCGCTGATCCCAGCGGTCAACAAGCTGGGGACGATGCCGCTCATCCTGGGCGCCAACGACGAGATCAAGTCCCGCTACCTGCCGCCGGTGGCCCGGGGGGAGGCGATGTTCTCCTACGGCCTGTCCGAGGCCGGCGCAGGCAGCGACACCGCTGGGATGAAGTGCAAAGCCATCGAGCAGCCAGACGGGAGTTACCTGCTCAACGGGCAGAAGTCGTGGATCACCAACGCCGGTGTCTCGGAGTACTACACGGTCCTGGCGGTGACCGACCCCGACGGAGAACGCGGCCGCAACGTGTCCGCGTTCGTGGTGGAGAAGTCCGACGAGGGTTTCACGTTCGGCGAGCCGGAGAAGAAGCTCGGCATCAAGGGCTCACCCACCCGCGAGCTGCTCTTCGAGGACTGCGCCATCCCCGGTGACCGGATGATCGGAGAGCCGGGGCAGGGGCTGAAGTTGGCGCTGCGGACGCTGGACCACACCCGCGTCACTATCGGGGCACAGGCCGTCGGCATCGCGCAGGGGGCCCTGGACTTCGCGCTCGGCTACGTCAAGGAGCGCCAGCAGTTCGGCAAGCGCATCGCCGACTTCCAGGGCGTGCAGTTCATGCTCGCGGATATGGGGATGAAACTGGAGACCGCCCGGCAGATGGTCTATGTCGCCGCGGCCAAGTCCGAGCGCTACGACGCCGACCTTCCGTTCTTCGGTGCAGCCGCCAAGTGCTATGCCTCCGACGTGGCCATGGAGATCACCACCGATGCCGTGCAGCTGCTCGGCGGCTACGGCTACACCAAGGACTTCCCGGTCGAGCGGATGATGCGCGACGCAAAGATCACTCAGATCTACGAAGGCACCAACCAGGTGCAGCGGGTCGTGATGGCACGCCAACTGCTCGGTGGCAGATAGCCCCTGGAGAGATCACCGAGGGTCACCACCACGGGGCCTCAAATCACTGGTATCTGGACAGCCGATGGGCGATGCTCTTGGCATGTCCGATCCTCTCTTTCAACCGATCACTGACCTGGCCACCCGGCTCACCGCCGAGGAGGACTTCTCCGGCATCCTGCACCTCAGCCGGGGTGATGAGGTGCTGTACCAGTCCTGCCACGGTCTGGCTGACCGGGCCGCCGGCACCCCGGTGCGCAGCAGCACGCGCTTCGGCACCGCCTCGCTGAGCAAGATGTTCACCGCGGTGGCGGTCCTGGAGTCTGCGGCTCGCGGCGAGGTGGGCCTGCAGGACCCGGTGGTGGAGGTGCTGCCGGACCACAAGCGGCCGAGCACCTTGCGGCCTGAGGTGACGGTCCACCACCTGCTGAGCCACACCTCCGGGATCGCCGACTATTTCGAGGAGGACGAGGACCTCCCGGGGTACCAGGAGGACTACGCCGCACTGTGGGAGCGGGTGCCCAGCGCCTCGGTCCGTCAGGATCTGTCCCTGCTGCCGTTGTTTGCGGACCTGCCCCCGGTGTGCCCGCCCGGCGAGGCCTACCACTACAGCAACGCCGGGTATGTCCTGCTCGGTATTCTGCTGGCCCACGTCAGCGGACTGCCGTTCGGTGAGGCGGTGACTACCCGGGTGTTCGCTCCCGCCGGGATGACGGCCAGCGGCTACCCCGCCATCGACGAGGTGCACCCGGACCTGGCGGTCGGGTACCTGCCCCCGAGCACTCCGGAGGGCCCGTGGCGCAGCAACGTCCTCTCGGTGCCCGCGGTGGGCGGTGGTGACGGTGGTGCCGTGGTGAGCGCCGCTGATGTGGTGACCTTCCTGCGGGCCGTTCACCGTGGTGGGGTGTGGTCTGGCGTCACGCCCGAGGACGTGCTCACCGAACGGGCCGCGATCGGCCCGGGCTGGGCCGCCGGCTACGGTGTCGAGCTGCGGACCGACGGCTCGGGTGCCTTCGGCAAGGACGGGGCCGACCCGGGGGTGGCGGTCTACTGCGAGTACCTGCCGGCCCACGACACCAGCGTGGTGCTGTTGGCCAACACCGACTGGGATACCGCCCCCAGCATGGGCGAGCTGATGGACCCGCTGCTGGAGGCGGCACGCTCGGCAGGCACAGTGGGGGCATGATCACCGACGAGGATCTCGCCCACCTGCGCCATTGTGTCGACCTCGCCCGGGAAGCGCTGGACGCCGGCGACGAGCCCTTCGGCTCGCTGCTGGTCGACGGTGCCGGCACGGTGCGGTATGCCGACCGGAACCGGGTCCGAGGCGGGGACCACACCCGGCACCCGGAGTTCGCGATCGCCCGCTGGGCGGCGGAGCACCTCTCCGTTGCCGAGCGGGCCGAGGCGAGCGTCTTCACCTCCGGCGAGCACTGCCCGATGTGCGCGGCCGCGCACGGCTGGGTGGGACTGGGGCGGATCGTGTATGCCGTCTCCGCGACCCAGTTGCGCGACTGGCGGGCCGGCTGGGGAGCCCCGGAGGGGCCGGTGGCGGCGCTGCCCATCACCACCGTGGTGCCGGGTGCGGTGGTCGACGGGCCGGCCCCGGAGCTCACCGAGACGATGCGAGAGCTGCACCGCCGGCACGCCCGGCCCTGAGGCGCGGGCCGGCACCCGGCCAGGACGCCGCGGACGGGCAACCTGCGACACACCGCGAGGGAGCAGGGCAGGTCCGCCTCCTGCTGCCTAGATTGACAGCGACGCCTGGTGCCGGTCGCGGAGTGTGAGCAGATGGTCAGTAGCCCCCCACGCACGCTGAGCCCCCGACGTGGGCTCTCAGCGCGGCAACGTGCCATCTACCGCCGCCGTCGCCTCGCCGTCGGTGTGCTGGCCCTGGTCGTGCTGGTGCTGCTGGTGCTCGCCCTGCGCGCGGTGGTCTCCGCGCTGACCGGTCCCGAGTCGGCGGCGGCGTCCCTGCCGGAAGCTGACCGTCCGGTGCAGCTCACCCTGGCCCCCGGGGCGGACCCGGTGCCGCTGCACGCCACGGACCTGAACCGCCATGGCCGCATCAACCCGGGCCCGCAGGAGGCGGTCTGGTACGTCGGTCACGGCCGGGTGACTCCCGGCGACCTGGGCACGGCGTTGCTGGTGGGTCAGACCGAGCACGACGGTGATCCCGCCGCGCTCGCCGACCTGACCTCCCTGGCGGAGGGGGACCGGGTCAGCATCACGTTCGGTGACGGGGTCGCGTTGCAGGTGGAGATCACCAGCACTGACCTGCTCACCGAGGAAGAGCTCGCCCAGTCCGAGGCAGTGTGGGGCGACCAGCAGGAACAGCGTCGTGTCGTCCTGGTCAGCAGCGACACCATCACGCGCGGCGACACCACCGGACACCTGGTGGCGGTGGCCCACCTGGGGTGAGGTCATCAGCACGGCCGGTGGGTGGCTCCCCGGCGACGGATCCGCACGCCTATGGCCCGGAGTCCTCCTGCAGCGCGCGGGCCGCCCGGTGGACCGCGCGGGCCAGCGTGGCGTCCTCCTGCGGTGGCACACACCGCAGATCCAGCAACAACTCGCCGTTGTCCAGTTGACCCACCACCGCCGGGTCACCGGTGCGCAGCGGCCCGGCCAACTGCGCCGGCACCGCGACCGCCCACCCGGGCAGCCGCACCCCCGGGGCCCCGCCGCCCCCGACGACGCCGTCGTGCTGCCGCAGGCGCCCGCCGACCTGCTCGGCCAGCACCTCGGCACGGCGGCGCAACTCGGCCGGGTCGGCGGTGCGGTAGGCGGTCACCGGGGTCGTGCCGCCGCGCAGCGTTGCCTCCAGGGCCGCGAGGGCCAACTTGTCGGCCCGCACCGCCCGCGCTAACGGGTGCCGGCGCAGCTGGGTCACCAGGTCCGGGCGACCCAGCACCAGCCCGGCCTGGGGGCCGCCGAGCAACTTGTCACCGCTGGCGGTCACCAGGTGGGCACCAGCGCGCAGCGCCGTGGTGGCATCCGGCTCCTGTGGCAGGGTCGGGTCCGGGCGCAGCAGACCGGACCCGATGTCGACGACGACCGGTGGGCCGAGATCGGTCAGTTCCGTCACCGGCACGGTGCCGGTGAAGCCCTGCACCCGGAAGTTGCTGGGGTGGATCTTGACCACCGCACCGGTCCGATCGGTGAGCGCCCCGCGGTAGTCGGCCAGGCAGGTGCGGTTGGTGGTGCCGACCTCCCGGAGCCGAGCACCGGTGGAGGCCATCAGGTCAGGCAACCGGAAACCGTCGCCGATCTCGACCAGCTCGCCGCGACTGACCAGCACCTCCCGGCCACCGGCTGCCAGCACGGTGAGGGCCAGCAGCAGCGCGGCAGCACCGTTGTTGACCACCAGTGCCTCGTGCCCCTCCGGCAGGCGCCGTCGCAGCGCCTCCAACACCCCTGCCCCACGTTGACCGCGGCGGCCGGTCTGCACGTCATACTCCAGGTCGGTATAGCCACTGGCGCGCTGCAGGGCCTCGACCGCTGCGGGGGAGAGCGGCGCCCGACCCAGGTTGGTGTGCACCACCACCCCGGTGGCGTTCAGCACCGGTTGCCCGGAGTCGGCGCGGGTGGGCAACGCAGCCAGCGCGTGCGCCACCACCTCCTCTGGGGAGATCAGGTGGTCGCGGGCTCGCTGCTGGGCGGTGCGCACGGCGGCCCGGACCTCCTGCTCCCCCCACCGGTGGGCGGCGGCCACCAGTGCCGGGTCGGCCAGCATGTCATCGGTGCGTGGGATTCGCCGTCGTGGGTCGGAGTGGCTCACGTCCCCTCCTGTCGCGGGACGGTGCCGCCGACCCGTCCGGTGACCAGATGGGCTTTCACCACGAGCAGTTCGCGGACCGGGGTGCTGTCAAACGGTGCCACCAGGCGCAGTCCATCGAGCTCGCTGCGTTTACGTCGGGTCAGGGTCTGCCGGGTGATCCGCCAGCCGGTCTGCTGCAGCAGCTCGCGGTAGTCACCGATGCGGAGCCGGTTCTGGTAACCCAGGCTGTTGTTGGCCAACCGCCAGCGACGTGGCCCCAGGGTGAGGAAGTGGAACTCGCTGATGCGCGGGTCGTGACCGGCGTAGTGGTCAGCCAGGTCGATGTAGTGGCTCATCCGGGCGTCGGCGGAGGCGACCCGCGCGAACTCCGAGAAGATGCCCTGCAGCACCGCAGCGGGGATGTGTTCCAGGGTGTTGTTGGAGATCAGCAGGTTGGTGTCGTGCGCCTCGGGGAGCCGCGACAGGTCGCGGGCGTCGGCGATCCGGATCGTGATCCCCAACGGACGCAGCAGCTGGGTAGCGGTGGTCTGCGGGGGAGCGGTCAGCAGCTCCCGCAGAAGGGCCATCCGCTCCGGCGCCCCGCTGCGGATGCGCCCCGCCGCCTCCAGGTCGCTGAGCATCTGCATGGCCAGTCGGACCCGCTGGGCGTCCAGGTGCTTGCCCTTGTCGATGGACAGCACCGAGCCGCCGTGGACCGCCAGACCCAGCGGCACGATCGGGAACCACCCGGTGCCGATCTCCACGGCCCGGGTGCGTTGCAGCCGCACGCCACCGGGGTTGCCCAGGGCGTGCAGGTGCTGCTCGACGTGATGCCACTTGGACAGGAAGTAGTCCGGCTCCAGATGCGGGCCCCGCACCCGGCGCCGGACCGCCTCATCCAGCCGTGCCGCCCCGGGCGCCAACGCCACCGCCCCCTGAGCAGTCGCCTTGAGCCACCAACGATTCAGCACCGACCCCGTCACCGCTTCACGGTTCGATCGACAGCGGCTTGCCGGTGCGCAGCGCCTCGAACATCGCCGGCGCCTTCACCGGGTCCCACAGGACGCTGGAGCCGGCGTTGGTGGCGTAGTTGGCGTCCCCGATGGGCACCGTCAGCGACTGTCCCTGCCCATTGGAGATGGACCGCATGCCGAGCACCATCTGGCCCGTTTCCCACATCGAGGTGTCCTCGCCGATAGCCATCGCCGAGCCGGTCGCGGTGCCCACCTCGTGCAGCCGCCACGGCACCAGGATCGTGCTCGGCGTAGCCATCTCGTGGGTCAACGCAGCCAGGAACTCACGTTGCCGTTCCACCCGGCCCAGATCGCCGCGCGGGTCGCCGTAGCGCATGCGCACGTAGTTGAGTGCCTCGGCACCCTCCAGCTGCTGACACCCGGCAGGCAGGTCCAGGCGGGTCTTCTCGTCGGTGACCGGCTCATCCAGGCACATCTCGACACCGCCCACCGTGGCGACCACCTCAACGAAACCGCCGAAGCCGATCTCCAGGTAGCCGTTGACCCGCAGCCCGGTCGACTGCTCCACCGTGTTCACCAGCAGCTCGGGGCCGCCGATGGAGTACGCGGCGTTGATCTTGTTCGACCCCTGCCCGGGGATCTCCACATAGGAGTCCCGGGGGATGGAGATAAGGATCGGGTCGCCGGACTCCGGCAGGTGCAGCAACATCAGGGTGTCCGCCCGGGACCCCTCGGCGTGGCCGGTGACCAGGTCGTTGCGCTCCTCGCGGGTCAGGTCCTCCCGGCTGTCGGTGCCCACGAGCAGGAAGTTGCTGCCTGAGCTGTCGGCCGGGCGGGTGGCGTTCTCCGGTGTGGAGTCCACCCGGTCGATGGAGTTCCACACGCCGCTGATTGCCCAGATCATCGACCCGACATACACCAGGACCAGCAGCAACAGCACCGCCAGCACGCGGCGCAGTCGGAACCGGCGGCGCTTGCGCGGGCCGCCGGGCCTACCGGGCCGATCCCCACCAGGCGCACCCGGGGGCCGGTCGCGGGGGGCCCGAGGTGGCGGGACCGGCTCCTCGGCATACTCCTGCTCCACCCACTGCTCATCGGCGTAGTAGTCCTCGGGGTACCCGTAGTCGGCGGCCGTGGCGCGCCGACCGACGGGCAGCTCCCGCGTCTGGTCAGCGTCCTCGTCCGGCCCGCCCTGCAGGTATGCCGGCTCCTCCCAGTCGTCGATGTCGCGGCCGGAGTCACGCCGGCCCGTGCCGCGCGGCATGCGCGGGATCGGGCGGGTCCAGTCGTCCTCGGGGTGGTTCGGCACGCCGACAGAGTAGGCGCTCTGGCTGGGTGAGGGCAGTTGCCCACGCCGTCCGCGCGTGCTCGGCTCAACTTCCACGGCCGCGCCGGGTAGCCTCGTCCGAGTGACCGACCCCACCCCGCCCGTCTCCGTCATCATGCCGGTCCTCAACGAGGAACGGCACCTGGCTGAGGCCGTGCGGTCCGTCCTGGCGCAGGAGTATCCCGGGGAATTGGAGGTGGTCGTCGCGGTCGGCCCCAGTCGGGACCGCACCCTGGAGGTCGCCGAGCAGATCGCCGCGGAAGACTCCCGGGTCAGTCTCGTGACCAACCCGTCCGGGCGGACGCCGGACGGGCTCAACGCCGCGTTGGCCGCCGCCCGGCACGAGATCATTGTGCGGATGGACGGGCACGGGGAGCTTTCCTCCGGCTACATCGCCCGGTCGGTGCAGGTCATGCAGGAGACGGGGGCCGCCAACGTCGGGGGTGTGATGGCCGCCGAGGGGCAGACAGACTTCGAGCAGGCGGTCGCCCTGGCGATGCGCTCCCGGCTCGGCCTGGGCAGCGCCCGCTTCCACATCGGTGGCCCACCCGGGCCTGCGGAGACGGTCTTCCTGGGCGTCTTCCAGCGGGACTGGCTGCGTCGGGTCGGCGGGTACGACAGTGCCTACTCCCGGGCCCAGGACTGGGAGATGAACTGGCGGATCCGGCGGATGGGCGGCATCGTCTGGTTCGACCCGGAGCTGGAGGTGACCTATCGGCCGCGTCCCGACCTGCGGGCGCTGGCTCGCCAGTACTTCACCACCGGGCAGTGGCGTCGGCGGGTGATGCGTCAGCACCCGGCGTCGGTGAGTGCCCGGTATCTCGCCCCGCCGGTCGCCCTGGTGGCGGTGGCGGCCGGAGCTCTCGGGGGGCTGGTCTGGCGACCGGCCCTGCTGGCTCCTCTGGGGTATGCCGCAGCCATCACTGCCGGCGGGCTGGCGATGGGAGCCCGGCAGGGCCCTGCGGTGGCGCTGCGGGTGCCGGGCGTGTTGGCCACCATGCACATGTCCTGGGGTGCCGGCTTCCTGCGCGGCACCCGCGAGGACTGAGCGGCCCCTTTCGGGTGCCCAGGCTCAGCTCAATGCGACGGTGAGCGGAGGGCCGGTCTTCTCCTGGACCTCCTCGGGGGTGACGCCCTCGGCGACCTCCCGCAGCACCAGACCGTCCTCGGTGACGTCGATGACCGCGATGTCGGTGATGATCCGCTGCACGACGGCCAGGCCGGTGATCGGCAGCGAGCACTCCTGCACGATCTTGTGGCTGCCGTCCTTGGCCACATGGTCCATCAGCACGATGACCTTCTTGGCGCCCAGCACCAGGTCCATCGCGCCGCCCATGCCCTTGACCATCTTGCCGGGAATCATCCAGTTGGCGATGTCACCGGCCACCGAGACCTGCATGGCGCCCAGGATCGCCGCGTCCACCTTCCCGCCGCGGATCATCCCGAAACTGGTGGCCGAGTCGAAGATCGAGGCACCGGCACGCAGGGTGACGGTCTCCTTGCCGGCATTGATCAGGTCCGGGTCCTCCTCGCCCTCATACGGGTAGGGCCCCACCCCGAGCAGCCCGTTCTCGGACTGCAGCACCAGCTCCACATCGTCGGGCACGTAGTTGGGCACCAGCGTCGGCATCCCGATGCCCAGGTTGACGTAGTCACCATCGTGGAGCTCCTGGGCGGCGCGGGCCGCCATCTCCTGACGGGTCAGTGCCATGGTTCAGGCCTCCTGGTCGGTGCGGGCCGCGTCCGGGCGGGGACGCGTCGTGCGCTTCTCGATGTCCTTGGCGGCGGCCTGCTCCGGGGTCAGCGGTAGCACCCGCTGCACGTAGATGCCGGGCAGGTGCACGTCGTCGGGGTCGATCTCGCCCGGCTCGACCAGTTCCTCCACCTCGGCGACCGCGACGCCGGCGGCCATCGCGCACAGCGGGTTGAAGTTGCGGGCCGAGCGGTTGAAGACCAGGTTGCCGTGACGGTCGCCCTTGGCGGCGCGGACCAGCCCGAAGTCGGCGAAGATCGACTCCTCCAGCACGTACTCCCGGGTCTGGCCACGGACGGTGTACTCGCGCTTCTCCTTCGCCGGGGACTCCGTGACGACCGTGCCCTCGGCGTCGTAACGCCACGGCATACCGCCCTCGGAGACCAGCGACCCGACGCCTGTGGGGGTCCAGAACGCGGGGATGCCGGCGCCGGCTGAGCGCATCTTCTCCGCGAGGGTCCCCTGCGGGGTCAGCTCCAGCTCCAGCTCACCGGAGAGATACTGCCGGGCGAACTCCTTGTTCTCCCCGACGTAGGAGGCGATGACCCGGCTCACCCGACGGGCCGCCAGGAGAATGCCCAGCCCGGCGCCGTCGACCCCGCAGTTGTTGGAGACCACCTGCAGGTCGGTGGTGCCCCGCTGGAGCACCGCGTCGATGAGGACGCTGGGGATCCCGGAGAGACCGAATCCGCCCACCGTCAGGGTCATGCCGTTCTCGATGCCTGCGACGGCATCCGCAGCACTGCTGACAACCTTGTCCATGGTCGGCACCCTACCGGCCGAGGCAATCTGGGGTCAGCGGCGGGGTGGTGTGCGGATGCTCACACCCTCGGTGGCAATCCGCGGGTCCTGCTCGTCCGGCTCCGGCCCCCTCACCAGCACCAGGGAGGAACCGGTCTGCAGCGCGTGCAGCAGGTGCTGCAGCAGGTCGTATGCCGAGTCGCTGGTCACCAGGACCCGCGACTCCGGGGGCCACTGGGCGGGCTGCAGCAGGTCGGCGTAGGCGATCCGGTCACCGTCGTGGACCAGGGCATCGTCCTCCGGCTCCGGATCGTCCCACGCGGTGAAGCTGTCGGCGAAGGTGGAGACCTCCCGGGCCTCGTCCATCACCCCGGAGCGCAACTCGCCCGGATACTGGCGGGCCAGCGCGGCCAGCGTCACGGCGACCACCTCGTCGGCGTCCTCAGCGGTGGCCGAGTCCGGGTCCGTGGTGATCAGGACGTCGGCACCCTCGTGTGCGTCCAGGGTGACCGTGGCACCGACGGCCCACACGGCCAGCGCCCAGTAACAGGTGCGCCAGTGCGGCGCGGGCAGGTCCACCAGGACGACGGACCCGCGCTGCACGTCCAGCCCCTCCTGCAGGGCGTTGGCGGCCTTGGCCACCCAGTTCTCCAGGACGCGCCGGGAGATCTCGATGCGCTCACCCTGGGTGGGGCCGGGCACATCGTCGTAGTAGGTCAGCGCGGGACGGGTCGGGTCCTGCTGCATGAGGTCAAGCAGTGCGTGGTGTGGGGTGAGCACGAGGTCACGGTAGCCGAGACCCCCCGAGCCGGTGTCACCTGCTCATGGGATCCTGTCTGTCGTGTCCGCCAGCTGCTCTCCCCAACCACTGGCGCGCTGGTGGCACCCCGGGCGTCCGGTGGATCTCGCGGCGACCTGGGGGACGCTGCGGCGCGGGGCCGGTGATCCCACCTGGCGATCCTCGGGTGGGGTGCTGTGGCGGGGGGTCGGCACCCCCTGGGGGCCGGTGACCCTGCGGGTGGCCGCCCGGCCGGCGCAGGGCGGGGTGCAGGCGCACGCCTGGGGGGAGCGCACCGCCAGCCAGTGGCTGCTGGACCAGTTGCCCCAGATGCTGGGCCAGGACGATGACCCCAGCGGTTTCGAGCCGCAGCACGACGTGCTGGCTGCCGCCCACCGACGCCACGGGCCGGGCTGGCGGGTCCCGCGCACCGGCCTGGTTCTGGAGTCCCTGGTGCCGGCCGTGATCGAGCAGAAGGTGACCGGGCAGGAGGCGTTCGGTGGCTACCGGCGCCTGGTGCGTCGTCTCGGACAGGTGGCCCCCGGGCCCGGTGCAGAGCTGGGGCTGTACGTGGCTCCCGGCCCGGAGCGGCTGCGGCGGGTCCCGTCCTGGGAGTGGTTACGGATGGGGATCAGTCCGCAGCGGGCCGACACCCTGATGCGGGTGGTGCGCGTGGCCGATCGGTTGGCCGACGTGGTCGACCTGACCCCGCAGCAGGCGCGGCGCCGGTTGCGTGCGGTGCCCGGGGTGGGGGTCTGGACGGCGGCGGAGACGGCCCAGCGGGCCCTGGGGGACAGTGACGCGGTGAGCTTCGGGGACTACCACGTCGCCAAGAACATCGGCTGGGCGCTGACCGGGGAGCCGCTCAATGACGAGGGGCTGGCCGAGGTGCTGGAGCCCTACCGCGGGCACCGGTACCGGGTGCAGCGACTGCTCGAGCTGGCCGGGGCGATGCGACCGCGCCGGGGGCCGCGGATGGCCCCGCGCACCCATCTGCCGATCGGCCCGGCGGCTCGCTGAGCGGCCTGGGCCACCGGCGTGGCAGCAGGGTCAAGCTGGGGAGGGCGGCTGCCAGTTGACGGTCAGGTCCGAGCAGCCCTCGCTGGCCAGCGCCACGTCCAGCCGGGCGCAGAGCCGACCGGCCTCGAACGGGTCGGTGGCGTGCACCATGAGCCCGTGAGGGCTCGCGGACACCCGGGCCGGCGGCTCACCCTCGGTCGCCAACCGGATGGCCCGCTGGACCCGCACCGACTTCTCCTCACCCGCGCCGACCGTGGCCACGCCGACACGCTCGGCGGTGACCGTGCCGGGGTGCACGCCCAGCGCCGTGCGGACCGCCTCGGTGGCCCCGAGGCCGAACCAGTCCTCGGGCCCGGTCCGCACCAGGTCGCGCGCTCCGGTAGCACCAGCGGGGATCACGGTGCCGGCCGGCAACCCGCGCAGCAGCGCCGCCGGCACCTGCGCCGTCTTGCCCTTGACCAGGTCGGCCGCCGCCGCGATCTCGTCAGCCACGGCGCGGGAGGTCACCGCCAGCGGGCGTCCGTCGGTGTCGGTCGAGCCGCGCAGATCATCAAGCACCGCGACCCCGCAGGCTCCCAGCGCGAAGTCGGTCTGCCCAGCCCGCCAGGGCCGGCCCGCGGTATCGGTCACCACGAGGCCGATGCCCGGCAGCTCGTGCCCGTAACTCTGCTGTAACTCGCTCAGGAGCTCCCGGGCCGCCTGGTCCGGATCCTGCGGGAGCAGGAGCACCTGGTCGTCGGCTCCGGTGTTGGAGGCATCGATCCCGGCACCAGCCAACACCGGCCCGGCCAGCGCCTCCACGACCCGAGTGATGCTGCCGGAGGCCGCCCGGCGCTCCGCCACCACCCGGTGACTCTGCTGAAGCACCAGGTCAGCTCGGTGCTCGGCGGGGGCCCGCAGCCCGCGGGCCTTGGAGATCACCTTGCTGGAGACGGCCAGCACATCGCCCTCGGTCAGCCTCAGGTTGGCCCGCTGCACCGCCGTCAGCAGGAGCGGACCCAACGGCATACCGGCGGTCACTTCCGGGATGCCGGGCAGCGGGTGGATCGTCAGCGTCCCGCTGCCGGTCGTTCTCGAGTCGGTCATGCGGACCGCGCCGCGGCGAGCTGGGCTGCCAGGTCCAGGCTGGCCCCGGCGATCCGGGCGGCGCCGGCGCGGTCGCGCAT
The DNA here is from genome assembly GCA_964450585.1 of uncultured Ornithinimicrobium sp. Lineage (GTDB taxonomy): Bacteria > Actinomycetota > Actinomycetes > Actinomycetales > Dermatophilaceae > Ornithinicoccus. The sequence continues at coordinate 11,480 of CAYVEH010000010.1, read as the reverse complement.
GCGCAGGTCCAGGGACGCCACCCGGGCGCGCACCCCGGGCACGGTCGTGGCGTCCCCGCTGTCGACGAGCCAGCCGTCCAGGAAGTCGGCATACAGGCCAGCGACGCCGGCGGCGCTCACCTCGACGTCCAGGGCCGCCAGACAGGCATCGGCGTGCCCCCGCACCGGGGCCCCGCCGATGATCGGGCTCACTCCGACGACGGGGGCGCGGGTGCCGCGCAGCGCATCCCGGACTCCCGGAATGCCCAGGATGATGCCGATCGAGACCACCGGGTTGCTCGGCGGCAGCAGGATGACGTCGGCGGTGCGCAGGGCATCCAGGACACCGGGGGCCGGCTGGGCCTGGGCCAGCCCGGCCACGGTGAACCGGTGGGCCGGCACCGCGGCCTGCAACTGGACCCACCACTGCTGGAAATGCACCGCCTGTTCGGCACCGTCCGCATCATCGATGACGACATGGGTCTCGATGGGGGTGTCGGTGGCCGGCAGCAACCGGACGCCCTGCTCCGGCAGACCCCACCGACGGGCCAGCCGATCGGTGACCTGGCTCAGCGTCTGCCCCTGGCCCAACCACTGGCTGCGGGCGATGTGGGTGGCGAAGTCCCGGTCACCGAGTCCGAACCACTGTGGCTGGGCTCCCAGAGCACGAAGCTCCGCCTGGACCACGTGGGTCTCCTCCGCCCGACCCCACCCCTGGGCCTCGTCGATGCCGCCGCCGAGGGTGTAGAGCAGGGTGTCCAGGTCCGGGCAGATCCGGAGCCCGAAGAGCGTGATGTCATCACCGGTATTACCGATGACGGTGACCTCGCTGTCCCGGTCGTCGCGCACCTCTCGCAACTCGTGCAGCAGGCCCCGCACGAACCGGGCACCGCCGACCCCACCGGCCAGCGCGGTGATCCTCATGTGCTCAACCTCATGGTGGGAATCCTCCCATCCAGAGCCGATCCGCACCGCACCGGGCGGTCCCGTAGCCATGGCAAACCACGAGGTCAGCCTGTCGGTAGCAGATCGGGGCTTGACTAAGCCGCATGACACGCGTGTAATTCTCTTGTTGTTACTTGTGCTGGGTGAGGGTTTGGAGGAACCGTGCACGAGCTGGAGATCATGACATTTCTGACGAGCACAGACACGGAGTCGGAGGAGGCCTCCTGGCAGGAGCGGGCGCTGTGCGCCCAGACCGACCCGGAGGCCTTCTTCCCGGAGAAGGGCGGCTCGACCCGGGAGGCCAAGAAGGTGTGCGTCGGGTGCGAGGTCCGCGCCGAGTGCCTGGAGTACGCCCTGGCGCACGACGAGCGCTTTGGCATCTGGGGTGGCCTGTCCGAACGGGAGCGTCGCAAGCTCAAGAAGCGCGCCGTCTAGGCGGCCCACCACACTGTGACCGCCACACCCGCGACCCGGGTGCGCGATCGACCGCGCGTTCCGGTGGAGGACCTGACGGTCCTCCTCCTGACTCACCCCGGTGGCCCCGTGGCACTGCAGGCCCTCGACGCCCTTGCCCTGCAGGTCCGGCCTCCGGACCGTGTCCTCCTCACCGGACTTGCCGCAGCCGACGCCGAGGTCGCCGACGCCCGTTCCCACCCCTTGATCGCCGATGGGCACACGGAGCTCATCGTGCGGGAGCCGCTGCCGGACCCGGACGGGGAGCCGGCCCTGTGGCGGGTGATCGAGGACGCCCGGGCGGTGGTGCCCACCGAGGCCACCCACTGGATCTGGATCCTGCACGACGACTCGGTGCCCGAGCCCGAGGCGCTGGAGCACCTCATCGAGGCCACCCGTCGGTCCAGCGGCGTGGGCATCGTCGGTCCCAAGCTGGTACGAGCCGACGACCCCCGCCGCCTGGTCGCGGTCGGGCACCGGCTGACGCGGTCCGGCCGTGACGCCGATGCGCAGGTCCCGGAGGAGCTGGACCAGGGCCAGCACGATCAACGGGTGGATGTGCTGGGCGTCCCGTTGCCGGGCATGCTGGTCCGCAGTGATGTCCTGGCCGAGGTGGGCGGCATCGACAAGGCGTTCGACGCCGGCACCGAGGGGCTGGACCTGTCCTGGCGCAGCCACCTGGCCGGGCATCGGGTGGTGCTCGCCACAGGCGCGGTGATCCGCCAGGGCAGCAACGGGCACCCGCCACCCACGCGCTCCACCCGGCGCCGCACCCGCCAACTGGCCCTGGCACGGGGCTCGTGGTGGACCTCACCGTGGCGAGCCTTAGGCATCCTGATCACCTCGACGTTGGCCTGGCTCGGCCTGCTGCTGATCAAGCGCCCCCGGGAGGCGGCCGCGGAGCTCTCCGATACCGGCGCGATGCTGACACCTCTTCGGGGCGCCGGCGCCCGCTGGCGCTTCCGCGGTCGCACGCGGGTGCGACGCCGCGACCTGGCCGGGCTGTTCGCGCCCCGCCGCAGTGGTTGGCACGGGCCGACCGACACGGTCCAGGCGGCGCTCATCGACCGGAGCGATCGCCGCGCGGCTGCCCTGGAGACGGGGCCGGTCTCTGAGGAGGCCGAGTCGTTGGAGTCGGCGCCCAGCCGGTTCCGCACGCTGTGGAGCTGGCCCCTGGTCCTGGCCCTGCTGGTCGGAGTGGGTGCCGCACTGGTGCGTTGGCGCGACCTGCTGCCCGCCCTGTCCGGCGACGGCTTCGGGGTGGCCGGTGGCCTCACCCACACGGTGCGTGCCGGCTGGTCCGACCTGTGGCACGCCTGGGCAGACCCGTGGGCGGGGGCGGGCCTGGGCAGCAGCGCGGAGGGCGCTGCCTGGCTGCTGCCGATGAGCGGTTTTACCTGGGTCGTGGAGCACCTTCCCTGGGTTGACCCGGCCCGCTCGCCGGGAGCCGTCACGCTGACCTGGATCCTCTTCGCGGCCCTGCCGCTGTCGGTTCTCTCCGCCTACGTCGCCACCCGGGTCGGGGTGGCCTCACGGTGGGTCCGCGCCCTAGCCGGCTTGCTGTGGGCCGGGCTGGGTCCGCTGTCCTCCGGTGTGGACCAGGCACGTCTGGGGCCGGTGATCGCCCATGTGGCCCTGCCCCTGCTGGTCGCCGGGGTCGTGGTGGCCGGGTCGCGGCGCGACGGGGTGGCGCGCACCACCACCACGTTCGCGACCTGTCTGCTCGCCGCCCTGGTCGGATTCTTCACCCCCGCGGTGCTGCTGATGGTCAGCCTGGCCGGGCTGGCAGTGCTCTTCTTCGGGCCGGGGTGGGGGCGGCTGCGAGGTCTGGTGCTGGCCGTGCTGCCCTGGGCGCTGACCGGGCCCTGGCTGCGTGAGGTCATCGCCGACCCCCGGGTGGTGCTGGGCGGGCCCGGTGCCACTCACGCCGCTGCCTCGACCACCGAGCCCTGGCAGACACTGCTGCTGCACGCCGGGGGCAGTCTGTCACCGACCCTGTGGTGGACGGTCCCGCTCCTGCTGCTGGCCGTGGGGGCGGCGCTGCGTCGCGGGCACCGGGGCCGACGGGCCACCGGCCTGCTGATCGGCGCCCTGGTGGGCTTGGCGGGCGCCCTGGCGGCGCCGCTGGTGCACCTGGGCACCGTCCCGACGGGCCACACCGACGCCGGCGCGGCGATCACGGCCTGGCCCGGTCTGTTCCTGAGCGTGACCGCCGCCTGTCTGCTGCTGGCTGCTGCCCAGGCGGTGGAGTGGCCGCGCCCGGCGGGCCGGGGGCCCTGGCACGCACCACTGGTAGCGGTGCTCACCGGCGTCGTCGCCGTGGCCGGTGTCGGCACCCTGGCCTGGACCGCCTGGGCCGGGGTCGGCCCCCAGCTGCGGGTTGCCGAGCGCCCCTATCCCGCTGTCGTGGACGCCCAGGCCGACGGTCCGGAGGCGTTGCGGGTGCTGGACCTCAGGGTGGAGGGGGACCACGTCAGCTACCACCTCGCGGGCCGCGAGCCCGGGCTGTGGGTGCGGGACCACGTGCGAGAGGTCGTGCGGGCCGCCCCCGGGAGTGCCGGCGACACCTCGGACCCGGCAACGACCGCGCTCGCGGATACCGTGCTGGCGTTGACCGATGACGACCGCACGCAGGACTCCCCGGTGGCGCACGAGGGCCTGCTGGACCTGGGGGTCGGGTATGTCGGACTACGAGCCGACCCCGAGGACCCGTTGGTGGCCACGCTGGACGCCACCGCCTCCCTGACCCGAGTCAACTCCAGTGGCCAGATGCTGCTGTGGCGGGTCGGCAGTGGCGGCACCGAACAGGTGCCGGTGCCACCGGCCCGGGTGCGGCTCGTCGACGACGCGGGCACCGCGCTGGCTGTCGTGCCGGTCGACGGCCCGCACAGCACGACGCGCGCGACGGTGACCGCACCGGATGGCACCGCAGCCCTGGTGGTGTCCGAGGCGGCCGGCTGGACGCAGCATGCCCAGGTGCGAGCCAGTGGCGAGTTGCTGGAGCCGGAGCCAGACCAGTGGCCCCCGCGCTACCCGACCTCGGCCGACGCCGTCGACCAGGTGCAGATCGAGTGGCCCGCACACGACGTGGCCTGGCGACTGGCCACCCTTGCGCTGGCCGTGGTCGTGCTGTTCCTCGCGCTGCCACTGGGGTCGCGCCGCCAGGGGAGGCTGACATGAGCAGGTACCGCAGACGTCCCCGGGCCGGTAGTCCTCGGGTGGATGACCTCTTCTACGGCAACCCCACACCGCCGACCCAGGACTCGACGGCCGCGGGCGAGACCCGTGTGGAGTCGGGTGACTCGGCCAGCGATCCGGCCGAGGAGAGCGAGCAGGTCCGACCGGCTCCGCCATCACGGCGACGGCAACGCGTCGGCGCCGCCGGACGGTGGGGTCGGGCCCTGCTGATCGCCGCCGTGGGAGCTGGCCTGGTCTACGCCGCTGGTGCCGGAGCGGTTGGCACCGTGGACCTGGCATCGTTGCTGAACCGGCCAGAACCCGGCACCAGCGCCGCGACCCAGCAGTCCGGCGTCGCCGTGGTCAGCGACCGCAGCCTGGCCTGCCCCGGTCCCGGCCTGGTGGGGTTGGAGAATCCCGAGGTCGAGGAACCACCCCAGCTGGTGCGGGCGTATGCCGGCAGCGCCCCGGGGGGTGCGCTGCCGGAAGGTCTGGACGTGGCTGAGTCCGGTGAGGTGGGGCTATCCGGCACTCAGGACGGAGAGACGGCAGTCGGAACCGACCGGGGCCACCCCGTCAGCATCGCCCTCGCCGAGGGCCGGTGGGCCCGGGCGCAGGCCAGCGGGGGCCTGGCCGCGGGCTTTGCTGCCTCTCAACTCAGTTACAGTTTCGCCGAGCAGCAGTGGGGGTTGTCGACCGCGGTCTGCGGCAGCGCCGCGGAGGAGGCCTGGCTGCTGGCCGGCGGCGGCCAACCGGGACGCACCGAGCGACTCATCCTCATCAACCCCACCGGCAACCCGGTGACGGTGACCGCCGAGGTGTTCGGTGCCTCCGGCCCGGTCGGCGCCGCTGGGGGCAGCGACATCGTCGTGCCCGCCGGCGGCCGGCAGGTGGTCCTGGTCGACGCGTTGGCTCCCGGAGAGGAGCATCCGGTGCTCCACATCAGCAGCAGCGGCGGCCCGGTCGTGGCGTCCCTGGCGGACCGCTGGTTGGAAGGCACCCTGGACCGCGGCAACGAGCACACCACACCGACTGCTGCGCCGGACACGGAGTTGCTGATCCCAGCCGTGCCCTCCCCCCGCCCGAAGACCGCCGACAGCGCCACCGTGCGGGTGGCTGTCCCGGGGACCGAGACGACCGTGGTTCAACTGCGGGCCCTCACCGCGGACGGACCGGTCCGGCTGGAGCAGGGCGTGAGCACCATCGAGGCGCAGAGCGTGGTGGATCTTGACGTGTCCGACCTGCCGGCCGGGACGCAGGCCATCGAAGTCAGCGCGGACCTGCCGGTGGTCGCAGCCGCGCAGGTGGAGCGGCGGGACCGTGCCGAAGGGATCGGTGACCTGGGCTGGATCCCGGCCGTGGCCCCCTCCAGTGAACTGGTCGGGGCGCCGCTCGGCGACCGGGGGGCCACCCCCCTGGTGCGGGTGCTGTCGATCGCCTCACTGACCGGGGCCCACGTCGAGGTGATCACCGTGACGGACGGGACGGTCGAGAGCCGCGAGCTGGAGGTCCCGGCCGCCGCCAACCGCACCGTGAAGCTCACCGGTCGCACCGACAGCGCGTGGGTCCGCCCGATTGAGGGAGCCGTCTCCACCGCGGTGGTCAGCACCATCGGTCACCAGAGTGGCACCCAGGTCGCTGGGCTGCCGTTGCCGCCGACGCCGTTGACCCACGAGATCCGGGCGATCACCCCCTGGCGACCCTGACCGGCCCCCGTCAGAGCAGGTCGTCGGGATCGGTGCCCAGCAGACCCGAGATCTGCTCGACCAGGAGTTCATGGACCAGTGCGGGCAGGTCGTCCTCCTGCGCCCGCGCCTCGACCGGCCGGCGGTAGATGACGATACGGGCCGGCAGCGACCCCTCGGCCGGGAACAGGCGCCCGAGTGCAACGCCGCTCTCCCAGGGCGCCGGGTCGGTCGGCGGGACATCCTCGACGGCGATCTCCAGCTCGGTCAGCTCGCGTCCGAGGCGCCGTTCGATGAGCTGGAGGGCATCCAGCACCAGATCGTCGAACCGCGCGGCCCGGGTCGTCATCACCGGCACCGGGGGCCAGGCCAACGGACCGCGCAGGCCCCGACCCCGGCGATCGCGACGCCGCAGCCCGCTCGTCGAGCCGGGGGATCGCGCAGCCCACCGGCGGGCCCGGCGGGGCCTGTCACCCGGCGTCGACATCGCACCTCCTGCCGTCGAGCACACCTGTGTGGCCACCGATCCTGTCACGTGCCCGGCGTGGTTGGCGCACAGAACCGGCCTGGCGGCATACAGTCTGGGATCGTGGCTATCTCCCGTCAGTGCTCCAAGACCGCCTGTGGCAACGCGGCCTTTGCCACGTTGACCTACGTCTATGCGGAGCAGACCGCGGTGCTGGGCCCGCTGGCCACCTACGCCGAGCCGCACTCCTACGACCTGTGCGATGAGCACGCCCGCCGGCTGACCGCCCCCCGTGGGTGGGATGTGGTGCGCCTGCAGATGGGCGAGGAGCCACCCGATGACCTGGTGGCCCTGGCCGAGGCGGTCCGGGAGCACAAGGCTCACTCAGCCGAAGCTCCGGCACGCGGGCTGCGGCCCGCCGAGTCCACGGTGACCGAGGTCGGTCGTCGCGGGCACCTGCGGCTGCTGCGGGACCGTTAGGCTCAGCGGGTGACCGCACCTCGCCTGCAGGAGTTCATCAAGGCCTACGACGTGCGCGGCCTGGTGCCCGAGCAACTCAATCCGACGGTCGCGACCGCACTCGGCTCCGCGTTCGCGCAGGTGGTCGTCCTCCCCGAGGGGAACTCGGCCATGGTCATCGGCCACGACATGCGCGACTCCTCCCCGGAACTGGCCCGCGCCTTCGCCGCCGGGGTCAGCGCCCACGGAGTGGACGTCACGATGATCGGGTTGTGCTCCACCGACGGGCTCTACTACGCCAGCGGTATCCGATCGGTGCCCGGGGCCATGTTCACCGCTAGCCACAATCCAGCCGCCTACAACGGCATCAAACTGTGCCGTGCCGGGGCGGCACCGGTGGGCCTGGACACCGGCCTGGCTGAGGTTCGCGACCTGGCCCAGTGGCTGTTGGACCGTGGCACCCTGCACGACCTGCCGACCAGCACGCGGATCGGGACCATCGCCGAGGAGGATCTGCTGGCTGACTACGCCAGCTTTCTGCGGTCCCTGGTGGACCTCTCTGGGAGCCGTCCGTTGCGGGTCGTGGTCGATGCCGGCAACGGGATGGCAGGCCACACCGTGCCAGCCGTGCTCCAGCAGCCCGGGTCGCCGATTGACGTGCTGCCGCTGTACTTCGAGCTGGACGGCACCTTCCCGAACCACGAGGCGAACCCGCTGGAGCCGGCGAACCTGGCGGATCTGCAGTCAGCGGTCCGTCACCACGGCGCCGACGCGGGGTTAGCCTTTGACGGCGATGCCGACCGGTGCTTCGTGGTGGACGAGCACGGTGAGCCCATCACCCCCAGCGCGGTGACGGCCCTGGTGGCCGCCCGGGAGATCGCACGAGAGGTCAGCTCCGGTACCCGGGCCGCCGACGTGGCGGTCGTGCACAACGTCATCTGTTCCCGCGTGGTGCCAGAAACCATCCGGCAGGCCGGTGCCCGAGCGGTGTGCACCCGGGTGGGCCACTCCTACATCAAGGCGCAGATGGCCGAGCATGATGCCGTTTTCGGCGGGGAGCACTCCGCCCATTACTACTTCCGTGACTTCTGGTTTGCCGACACGGGCATGCTCGCCGCGCTGCACGTGCTGGCGGCACTGGGCGAGCAGCAGGGGCCGCTGTCCGAGCTGGTAGCCCCGTACGAGCGGTATCCCGCATCCGGGGAAGTGAATTCGCAGGTGGCGGACCAGGGGGCGGCCACGGCACGGGTTCGCGCCTGGGGACAGGCCCGGGGCGCTAAGGTCGACCTGCTGGATGGGCTGACGCTGACCGCCGAGACCGACACCGGTTTCTGGTGGCTCTCGCTGCGCCCCAGCAACACCGAGCCGCTGCTGCGGCTCAACGTGGAGGCTTCCGACGAAGCCACCATGACTGCCGTGCGGGACGAGGTGCTGAGGATGGTGCGCGAGTGAGCGAGACGATCGAGCCCTGGGTGCGAGACATCCTGCGGTGCCCGATGAGTCGGCACGAACTGGTCGATGCCCAGGACGAGGCCGGCCGGGCGGTGCTGGAGTGCGCCGAGGACTGCGGCGGCCCCGGCCAGCGGCGCCAGTACCCGATCATCGATGGCATCCCGGTCCTCCTGGAGAGCGACGCCACCACCGTCACCCGCTGAGGAGCCATATGGCACCGCATATCGATGACGCGCTGCTCGATGATCCGGAGGAGCTGCTGCGCAAGGACAGCCGGGACACCCTGCGTGCGTTGGCCACCGCAGGGGCCCAGGTCCGCGAGTCCGTGGTCCTCGCCCAGGAGGGAGGGATCGAGCGGCTGACCCGGATGGACCGCCCCCGGTCGGTACTGGTCGCCGCCCTGGGCGGGTCGGCACTGGTCGCTGACGTCCTGGAGTTACTGGCCGAGCCCGGGTCCCCGGTGCCGGTCCAGGCCCGCCGCAATCTGCCACTGCCCGGCTGGGTGGGCCCGTTGGACCTGGTGGTCGCGGTCTCCCTGTCCGGTCGGGCACCGGGCCCGCTGGCGATCGCCACCGAGGCAGCGCGCCGCGGAGCAGCGCTGCTGACCGTGGGGGAGGAGGCCTCCCCGCTGGCCGAGGTATGCCGACGCGCCCGGGGGGTGCACATCGGCATCGGCCGGGGGCGCACCAGTTCACGCACGTCGCTGTGGAGCCTGCTGACGCCGGTCCTGCTCGGGTCGCAGGCCATCGGGATCGTGGATACTCCGACTGAGGGGATGGCCGAGGTGGCCGAGCGGCTGGACGAGGCCGCGGAGGCGTGTCGGCCCAGTTCGGAGTCGTTCGTGAACCCCGCCAAGCTGTTGGCACTCCAGTTGGCCGAGACCATGCCGATGGTCCTGGGCGACGGCCCGTTGGGTGGAGTGGCGGCGTTGCGGGCCTCCTCGATGCTGGCCCGCACCGCCCGGATGCCGGCAGCCTACGGGGAGCTGCCGGATGCGGCCAGCCAGATCGTCGCCTGCTTCGACGGTCCCTACACCGCCCGGGGCGGGCACCGCCCGGGCACCTATGACGCGGGCCGGATCCGGTTGGGCGACATCGACACCAGCAGCTGGGAGCCGCATCACTTCGCTGAGCCCGAGGGCGATCTGGCGGAGATCCCCCGCGGGCCGGCCGGCGGCGACATCTTCGCTGACCCGTTCCTGGACGGGCCGTCTCTGCCGCAGTTGGGTTTGCTGACCCTGCGCGACGCCCCGCTCGACCCACCCTCGGAACAGTCGGTGCGTGCCGAGGCGCTCACCGATGCGGTCCTGGAGACCGCACGAGAGGCCGGCGTGCGGGTGATGGATGTTATCGCCCAACCCGGGCAGCCACTGTCCCGGTTGGCAGAGTTGGTGGCCACGGTGGACTTCAGCGCCACCTACCTGGCGCTCGGGCTGGGCCTGGACCCCTCGGTCTCCCCGCACGTGGCTGACCTCAACGACCGCACTCGGTGAGCCACCGCTGACCAGTCCCCGGCCCCGTGGGTCAGCGGACGTCCAGGTTCATCAGGGCTGCCCCGTTGTGCCACAGCACGTCGCGGAGCCAGTCCTCCCCCAGGTCCCAGCGGGCCAGGGCCTGCAGCTGGTGGGCGTACGGGTAGGGGATGTTGGGGAAGTCCGCACCGAGGACGACCTTGTGCTGCAGGTCTCGTAGGCGGGGGAGGTAGTCCGCCGGCAGTGGTGCCCGGGCCTGCACGTAGTCGGTGCCGGCCATCGTGGTGTCCAGGTGCACTCCGGCATACTGCTCGGCCAGGTCGGCGAACTCGTGGTGCTCGGGCATGCCGAGGTGGGCGATGACCAGGACCAGGTGGGGGAACCGCCGCAGCAGGGCAACTACCGGCTCTGGCCCCGTATGCCGGCCGGGGTGCGGGCCGGACCCGGCGTGCAGCACGACCGGGGCACCGGCATCCTGCAGGTCCGACCAGACCGGGTCCAGCAGCGGGTCGGTGGGGTCGAAGTCGCCCACGGTGACGTGGGTCTTGAACAGCCGCACGCCACGCTCCAGCGCCTGCGGCACGTACTCGGCCGCCTCGGGCTCGGGATAGAAGGTGCCGCAGGGGACGGCGTCCGGGACCCGCTCGGCGAAGTCCGCGCACCACCGGTTGAGCCAGGTGGCCATGCCGGGTTTGTGGGCATAGGTCAGGGCCGGAATGGCTCGCAGCCCCAGGGCCCGCACCGTGGCCAGCCGCTCCTGCTCCGGCAGCCGGTAGTGGATGGGCCAGTCACCTGCCTCGGACCAGCCGTGCGCATCGAAGTAGGCCCACACCTTCGCCAGCACCCGCTCGGGCAGGAAGTGGACGTGGATGTCGGCCAGCCCGGGGAGACCGAGGGCGGCCGTCCACGCCGGCACGTCGGCGTCGGTGGCGGGCTGTCGGGTTGTGTCGGTCTGGGGTTCGGTCGGCACAGGCCCGAGTATGCCGTGGAGTGTGCGCCTCGAGCGGCGCCAGACCGCTGAGATCCCTCCCAGGCCCGGCAGGAATCGCGCGAGAGCCACGAGGGTCAGGTCGCTCGCGCCACCCTGGTGAGCAAGGGCGAGGTGGCGCGCAGCGTGAGCGAGACCAGGCCGATGCCGAGGACCACCAGCCCGATCACGGTCCCGACCGCCAGCGGGTCGGTGAGCAGCGCTGCACCGGACAACGGGAGGATGAGCACGGCCGCGGCCAGCGCCGAGCCGAGGGAGACCACCCGCAGCGGCCAGAGCACCGCCTGGCGTCGAGCCCGGTCGATGCGGGCCAGCGACATGCCCATGCGGTCCAGGCTGGTGAAGAGGCTGCGGCGGTCCAGGATGTCGGCCGCCTGGTTGACCGCCACCGAGGCCGCCACGGTG
>CAYVEH010000009.1:10982-36202 GCA_964450585.1 uncultured Ornithinimicrobium sp. | reverse complement strand
ACAGCGTGAGGACACCACCGGTGTACTCCATCTGCTCGTTGATCGGCACCCCGCGGACCATGTTGGTGAAGGCCACGCCCCACACCACCGCGGGCACCACCGAGCCACCGAAGATGCACCAGTCCCAACGCCGCCGCCAGGTGTCACTGTCGACCTTGCCGCGGTAGTCAAAGCCCAGGGCCCGCACGATCAGGGCCACCAGGATGATGAACAGCGGGAGGTAGAACCCGGAGAACAGGGTGGCGTACCAATGCGGGAAGGCCGCGAACATGGCACCACCGGCGGTGATCAGCCAGACCTCGTTGCCGTCCCAGACCGGACCGATCGTGGAGAGCATCACGCGCTTGCGGGTCTCCCCGTCCTCGCCCCGACCGAGCACCGGGAAGAGGGCCCCGACCCCGAAGTCGAAGCCCTCCAGGACGAAGTAGCCGACCCACAGCACGGCGATGAGGATGAACCAGATGGTTGTCAGTTCCATGGTCTGCCTTCCTTCTCAGGTATGCCGTGGGCTCAGTAGGTGAACACGAACGGCTCGTCGTCGGCCCGCTCCTGCGGGTCGAGCGACTGACCGTCGTACTCTTCGGCGCCGGCGCGGGTGTAGCGCACGATCAGACCGACCTCGATGATCGCGAGCACCCCGTAGAGCAGCGTGAAGCCGACCATCGACGTCGCCACCTCTGCGGTCGTCGTGCCCGGTGAGACACCGGAGGAGGTGCCCATCAGGCCGAAGACCAGCCAGGGTTGGCGGCCCATCTCGGTGAAGATCCAGCCCCACGAGTTGGCCAGCAGTGGCAGGAACATCACCCCGAGGGCAGCCCAGTACCACCCTCGGTGCCGCATCGGTCTGCCCTTCCACAACCAGTACAGGGCGAGCGCGGCGATGCCCATGGCGGCAAAGCCGAAGCCCATCATGAGCCGGAACGTCCAGTAGGCCACCGGGATGATCGGGCGGTAGTCGTCCTGCTCGGTGATCTCGTTGCCGGCGTAGGTGACCTGGTACTCGGCCTGGAGGTCGTTGATGCCCTCCACCGCGCCGTCCAGGGTGCCGGTGGACAGGTAGGACAGCAGCTTGGGCACCGTGATCGCCCAGACCTCCTCCGTGCCGTCCCAGGTGCCGACGTGGATGATCGAGAAGGGCGCCCCCTCACCCTCCGGGACCGAGTCATACAGCGCCTCCGCGGCGGCCATCTTCATCGGCTGGACGTCGGTCATCACCTTGCCCTGCACGTCACCGGTGATGACGGTGCCGACCCCGCCGATGAGCACGGCGATGGCGCCGATCGTGGCGGCCTTGCGGTACATCGGCTGCTCGGCGTCGGGGGTCTTGGCGCGCCAGACGTGCCACAGGGCGATGGCCATCATGAATCCGCCACCGGTCATCCACGCGGCGGTGAGCACGTGGGGGAAGGCAGCCAGCTGCACGGGGTTGGTCAGCACCGCCCAGAAGTCGGTCAGCTCAGCCCGCCCGGTCTCCGGGTTGTTGACATAGCCCACCGGGTGCTGCATGAAGGAGTTGGCGGCGAGGATGAAGTAGGCCGAGAGCACCGTGCCGATGTGGACCAGCCACATGCAGGCGGCGTGCAGCTTCTCGGGGATCCGGCCCCAGCCGAAGATCCACAGCCCGAGGAAGGTCGACTCCAGGAAGAAGGCGAGCAATGCCTCGATCGCCAGCGGGGCCCCGAAGATGTCACCGACGAACCGGGAGTAGTCCGACCAGTTCATCCCGAACTGGAACTCCTGCACGATGCCGGTGACCAGGCCCAGGGCGAAGTTGATCGTGAACAGCTTGCCGAAGAACTTGGTCAGCCGCAGCCACTCAGGGTTGCGGGTCCGCAGCCACGCGGTCTGCAGGATCGCGACCAGCAACGACAGCCCGATCGTGATCGGCACGAAGAAGTAGTGGTAGACGGTCGTGATGCCGAACTGCCAGCGGGCCAGCTCGAGGGCTTCCATGGGCTCTCCCACACCTGAGGTCCACCGGGACGGCGACCGTCCCGGGCGCAGCTTCTACTACGCCTTGTAGTCACACTACGAACCGTAGTAGAAATGTCCAAGCCGGATCGCGGTGAGATGACTCACTCAGGCCCAGAAGGCCCACGCCAGCAGGCCCCACGGGGTCAGGGCGATCGCGATGCTGGCCAGGGCGACTGGCACGGTGCCCGGGTGGGAGCGGCTGTGGTGCGGGAGTGCGTGCACCCGGATGATGAGCTCCTCGGTGGTGGCACCCGAGCCCAGCGCGGCGTGGGGGTGCGCAGAGCCGGCCATGGCGGCCAGTGCTCCGCCGAGCGGGGTCGGCCCGACCTGCCGTGCCGCGTGCCGGTCGGCCAGCAGCTCGACGAGCAGCCGCACCTCGCGCAGGGCCGCTTCCGCGCGCAGTGCCCCCGGGACCGTGCGGTGCAGGACCGTGAAGAACTCCAGCATCAGGTCGTGCCGGGCGCTGGTGTGGGCACGCTCGTGGGCCAGCACGGCCTCCAGCTGGTCGCCGGTGAGCGCCTCAACCGTGCCGCTGGTCAGCACGACCCGAGAGCGCAGCCCCGGGAGACAGTATGCGGACCGGCCCGGGTGGTTGATCACGCGCACCTGGCCGTCGATCTGGCTGGCGACCACGTCGACCAGGTCGCGCTGTGCGCGCCGGTTGGCCCGCAGGTCACTGCCGATGAGGTGCGCCGAGCGCAGCAGCAGAAACAGCATCCCGCTGCTCATCACGGCCGCGACCACGATCGCGATCGTGACGCGGGTGGTCCCGCTGAAGAAGGTGGGCGCGGAGCCGTCCTCGGTCGCGAGGGCGATGGCTGCGGCCGGGGCGGTCATCAGAGCGGCGAGGACACCGGCGGCACCCACGACCTGCCACAGCGCCAGCGCGGCCGCGGGGGTGCGGCGTAGCCACCGGATCGACGGGAGCACGCGTGGCGCCACCACGCCCAGGAGGATTGCGGTCACGGCGAGGGCGAGCACGGGCAGGGCCGAGGACACCGGAGACCTCCGCCTACCCGTCGTTCTCGCGGGTGACCTCGGTGAGGGCGGCCTGGATCTGGGCGATCTCGGTGTCGGAGGCGCCACCCAGGAAGTGCAGCATGGCCGACTTGCGGTCGTCAGCGTCCAGCTCCTCGAAGGTGGTGCGCATGCTCGCGGCGGTCATCTCCTCGCGGGAGGCGGCCGGACGGTACTGCCACGCACGCCCGTCCCGGGTGCGCGTCACCACCTTCTTCTTACTGAGTCGGTCCAGCACGGTCATCACGGTGGTGTAGGCCAGGTCCCGGTCCGGCGCCAGGCGCTCGTGGACCTGGCGCACGGTCAGGTGCTCCGGGCTGGCCCACAGCACGTCCATGACGGCGCGCTCCAGGTCACCCAGGCTTGCTCCGAACGGCCACATGGCTTCAGGATACGTTGCCGCGGCCTTAAGTCCTACACCGTGTAGGAGTGCTGGGCCTGAGGACCCGTCTGACAGCACGTTCGGCGTCTGACAGCAGGCTCTAGCATGCTCCAAGACGCCGAAGGTGCTCTCAGAGCGCCCGGTGCGGATCAGCCGGGCTCAGGAGGCGTACCCGTTGGGGTTGCCCTGCTGCCAGCGCCAGGTGTCGGCGCACATGTCGTCGACGGTGCGCTCGGCGCGCCAGCCCAGCTCGGCCTGGGCCCGGGACGGGTCGGCATACGAGGCGGCGATGTCTCCGGCCCGGCGGGCCACCACGTCGTAGGGGATCTGCCGACCAGAAGCCCGCTCGAAGGCCGCCACCAACTCCAGCACGCTGGTGCCCTGGCCGGTGCCCAGGTTCCAGACCGACAACGGGTGCTCGGTCTGCCCCAGCTTCGCCAGCGCGGCCAGGTGACCCAGCGCCAGGTCGACGACGTGGATGTAGTCACGCACGCCGGTGCCGTCCGGGGTGTCGTAGTCGTCGCCGAAGACCTGCAGCTTCTCGCGGCGCCCGACGGCCACCTGGGCGATGAACGGCATCAGGTTGTTCGGGATGTCGGCCGGGTCCTCCCCGATCCGCCCCGAGGAGTGCGCGCCGACCGGGTTGAAGTACCGCAGCAGCGCGATCCGCCAGGACGGGTCGGCGACGGCCAGATCGCGCAGCATCTGCTCGATCATCACCTTGGTCCAGCCATACGGGTTGGTCGCCGAGGTGGGCAGGTCCTCGGTCATCGGGACAGGAGCCTGCGCGCCGTAGACGGTGGCGGAGGAGGAGAAGACCAGCCGACGGACGGCATACTCCTGCATCACCTGGAGCAGGCTCAGGGTGCCGGTGAGGTTGTTGTCGTAGTACTCCAGCGGCTGGGCGACACTCTCCCCGACCGCCTTCTTGCCGGCGAAGTGGATGACCGCATCGAGCTGGTGCGCGGCGAAGACGGCGCGCAGCCCGTCCTGGTCGCGCAGGTCCAGCTCGTGGACCACCACCTCGGCGCCGGTGAGCTCGCGCACCCGCTGCACCGCCTCCGGCACCGCGTTGCTGAAGTCGTCGACGATGACCACGTCGTGGGTGGCCGCCAACTCCACGACGGTGTGCGAGCCGATGAAGCCGGCGCCGCCGGTGACCAGGACCTGCTGTCTCATGGTCCGATCGTGCCAGATGCGGTCGCCGGGTCGTGCCCGCCCGACCGGCTCAGTGGGCGGCCGCTGCCGCTGCGGCGCCGGTGATCACGTGCCCGTCGTGCAGGTCCACCAACCGGTCGGCCCGCTCCATCAGGATCGGGTCGTGCGTGGACACCACTGCGGCGATGCCCCGGTCGTGCGTCAGCTCGGAGAGCAGATCCATGATGGTGGCCGCGGTGTCGGAGTCCAGTTGCCCGGTCGGCTCATCGGCGATGAGGATCTCCGGGTCGCTGACCAGGGCGCGGGCGATGCCGACGCGTTGCTGCTGACCACCGGAGAGCTCATAGGGCCGTTGGGTGCCGTGCTTGCCCAGCGACACCTGCTCCAGGGCCTGCGCCACCCGCTCGGTGCGCTCGGCGACCGGGGTGTTCTTCAGTCGCAGCGCGACCTCGACGTTCTCGGCGGCCGACAGCACCGGCACCAGCCCGAAACTCTGGAAGATGTGACCGACCATCTCCCGGCGCACCGCCAGGACGTCGTTCTCCTTCATCTCTGACAGCACCCGGCCGTCCCCGAGCAGCACCCGCCCGGAGGTGGGCCGGTCCAACCCGCCCAGGATGTTGAGCAGGGTGGTCTTGCCCGAGCCGGAGGGCCCACGGACCACGGTCAGCTCCCCGGGGTGCACCTCGACAGTGACGTCCACCAGGGCGTGCACCTCGGCGGCGCCCCTGCCGAAGGTGCGGGAGACCTGCTCGGCCTTGATCAGGTAGTCGCTCACTGGCCCTCCTCCCGGCGCTGCTCGCCTCGGCCCTGGGCATCATCCTGCCCCGGCCTCTGCTGGGTGGGCGGGCGGAACGCGGCGTGCGGGTCGTCCTCCTGGGTGGTATGCCGGGTGGTCGCCGACTCCGGCGAGGGCGGGGCGGTGGCGGGCTCGGTGATCCCGGCCTCCACCTCTTGCGGCTCCACCGGCTTGTTGCGCTCGCTGTCCGGCCACACCCCGACGTGGTCCTTCTCCAACTCCAACCGGACCCGGTCGCGCAGGTCCAGCTCGGTCATGTAGCCGCTGGGCAATTGCATCCGACCGGCCCGGTCGATCACCGTGTACTCCTGGGCGACCAGGTGCTCCACGCCGTGCTCGTCGACCTCGGTGTGCCGGAGCACCTCGGTGGAGGTGCGGCCGTCCCGGATCTGCACCGTGCGGCGCACATGGTCGGCGATTGTCGGGTCGTGGGTGACGATCAGCACGGTCACCCCAAGCTGCTCGGAGGCCTCCCGCATCGCGTCCAGCACCACCGCGGACATCGCGTCGTCCAGCTCACCGGTGGGCTCATCGGCCAGCAGCACTGAGGGGTTGTTGGCCACTGCGGTGGCGATGGCGACCCGCTGCTGCTGGCCGCCGGACATCTCGGCCGGGCGCCGGTCTCGCACATCGGAGACCCCGAGCAGGTCCAGCAGCTCGGCGACCCGCTCCCGCTTCTCCCGGGCGTTGCTGATCAGCAACGGCAGGGCCACGTTCTCAGCGGCCGTCAGGAACGGCATCAGGTTGCGGGAGGTCTGCTGCCAGACGAACCCGACGGTGTGCCGCTGGTAGTGGACCCGCTGCTGGCGGGACATCGAGCCCAGGTTCACGCCGGCGACGGTGGCCCGCCCGCCGGTGGGTTTGTCCAGCCCGGAGAGGATGTTCAACAGGGTGGACTTGCCGGAGCCGGACGCCCCGACCAGCGCGACCACGTCACCGGGCTCGATGCGCAGGTTCAGCCCCTGCAGGGCCTGGATCTCCACCCCCTCGGTGGAGTAGATGCGGACCAGGTCCTCGCACAGGATGTCGGGCCCGCCGTGATCCCGGGTGGCGGCACCACCGGGCGCGGTCTGCGTGCTCATGCTGACTCCTTCATCTCAGGTGCCTACCTCTCCTCGCCCCGGCGCAGCTGGTCGCTCAGGTCAGCCCGTCCGGACATCGTGGCCGAGACGGCGATCGCCACCGCGACCGCGGCCAGGATGCCCAGGGCCACCGAGCCCAGCAGCGCCCAGTCGAGTGCGATCGTGGGTTGACTGCTGCCGCCGGTCAGCCCGGTCAGGTCGATGGCCTGCAGCAGCAACCAGGGCACCAGCAGCCCCAGCCCGGCGCCCACGGCGAACGCCATCGCCACCAGCGGTCCCAGCTCCCAGGCGGTCAGCGCCCGGGCCTGCCGTTGCTGCAGGCCGAGGGTGCGCAGCACCGCGAACAGCGACGTGCGGGTGGCCGCGCCCATCAGTTGCACGAAGAGCACCGCCAGCACGGTCAGCACCGTGGTGGCCACCACGGCGACCGCAAAGAACCACAGCATCGTCCCGGTGACCGGGGCGTCCTGGAAGGTGCTCAGCTTCGCCCGGGGTGTCTCGGCCAGGGCGTTGGGGATGGCCTCGTTGAGCGTATCGACCAGCGCCTCGTCCTGGCTGGGGTCGGTGGCGGAGATCAGCAGGACCTCACCGTCCAGGTCGCTGCCACCGGCGGCCTGCCAGGCGGTGTTGTCGACGACCAGGAACGCCCCGGTGGTGCGCACCCCGGGCAGCGTGTCCACGTGCCCGATGACCTGCACCTCACCGAAGTGCTCCAACGTCGAGGCCCCGGAGTCACCGGTCAGCTCCCCACCGGTGAGCACCGGGGTCGGCGAGCCTTCTGCGAACAGCTGGTCGGGCAGCGCTGTCAACGGGGTGTCGTCCCAGACCTCGGGCAGCGTGCTATCCACGATGTAGACGGTGAGCCCGCGGGCAGCGACCTCACCGGAGAGGTCCATCGTCGCCGGGGCCGGCCGGATCGCGGCGGCCTCCTCGACCCCGGCCACCTCCCGGACCGCAGCCAGGTCCTCCTCGGTCCACTGCGGGCCAGACATCCGCACATCCGCGCCGGCGGTCTGCCAGACGGCGGTCTGCGCCCCGGTGCTGATCGTGGCCGACAGCACTGAGGAGAGCACCGCCACCGAGACGCCGAGGATCACAGCCAGCGCCGGGATGACACCACCGGCGGGGTCCCGGACCGCGCGGGCGGCCCCGAGGAAGCTGGTCAACCCGGGCCGCCGACGGAAGATCGCCATCAGCGCGTGCACCGGCAGCGGGTAGAGCCGCAGGGTGATCACGCAGGCGGCCAGGGCGAGCAGCACCGGGGTGGCGGCCATCAGGAGGTCCACTCCGGTATCCACCTGGACCACGGTCGCCTCCGCGGGAGCGTCCCCGGTGGGGACGGCGGCCTCTGAGACACCGGTCAGCCCACGGTCGAAGAGACGCCACACGGCCAGCCCGGCCAGGGCCAGCACCACCACCTCGACCAGCACCCGGACCCGACTGGCGCCGGTGCTGCTCAGGTCGCGTCGGCTGCTGCGGGAGGCGGTGGTGGTGGTCAGCGCCAGCAACACGGCGGGCGCGATCCCGATCAGGGCCACCGGCACCCACTCGGTCCACCCGGTGGCCGAGGTATTGATGAGGTTGGCCGCGTAGTGGCCGACCACCGCAGCCGGCACCCCGAGGGCGAGGCCCTCGATGGCCATCACGCCACGCACCTGCGCCTGGGACCCACCCCGGGCGGTGGCCAGCGCCAGCGCCGGTTGCCGGCGCGAGACGATCAGCCGGGAGGCCAGCGCGAACACCGCCAGGGCGACACCGATCGGGCCGGCGGCGATCACCGCCAGGATCGAGGCGGTGGCCCGCTGCTGCTGGGAGAGGGCCTCGAAGGTGCTGAGCACCTCGGTGCCGAACGTCGTCTGCACCGGCGGTTGGGACATCTCGATGTCCGGGCTGTTCACCGTGGTGTTCCAACCCTCCGCACTGTCCGGGACCCGCAGGTTCTGCTGGGTGGAGCTCAACTGGATCAGTTGGGCGGTGACCTCGTCGACCTGGTCCCCGGGGACGGCACTGCCGTCCAGGGGGTAGAACAGGTTCATCGCGTTGTTGGTGACCGCACCGGTGGACCCCGGGTTGGCCGGGGGCAGGTATGCCGTCACGAACGCCATCAGGCCGGTGTTGCCGGAGTAGAGCTCGCCCACCGAGATGGAGTTGGGCATGTGCGCCCACCGGGGGTCCTCCGGGTCCAGCGGAGCGAACGTGCCGGTGATGAGGAAGTCCTGGTACTCATCGCCGGCCTGCAGGTTGAGACGCTCAGCGGCCTCGTCCAGCAGCAGCACCTGGACCGGGCCACTGGCGGTGCCCTCGGCGATCTGGTCCGCAGACAGCTGGGCACTCTCGTTGAGGACGACCTCCGGCCAGTCGCCGGAGACCAGTTCGACGTGCTCCTGCAGCAGCGGGTCCACGCGCTGCTGGATGTAGACCTCGGCGTACTCGGTGCCCTCCGGCGGGATCAGCGCGGTGTCGTTCTGCCCCAGGTCGATATAGAACTCGCCGGGCTCCATCATGGAGCGCAACGGCTCGGGCTGGGCCTGCCGGGTCTGTTCCAGACCCTGGAGGATCTCGCCCCAGGTGTCCTCGGCGCTGGTGTACTCCCGGTTCGGCTCCGGGACGATCGTCGCGCTCCAGTAGGCGGTGAGGTCGCGTTGCTGCGCCGACAGGGCACCGACCTGGTAGGGCACCTGCTGGCTGTTCATGTCCAGGATGTAGCGGGGCCACAGGGTCGAGGCACAGGCCACCAGGGCGACCAGCACGGCCAGCAGGATGGACGGCCACGGGTCGGCGAGGAACTGCTTGACCACGACCCCGGCGCGACCGGGGATGCGGGCGGCGGAGTGACGGCTCACCGGATCTCCTCCCGGTACTCACGATCCAGGGCCTGGTTCCGGACCGTGGAGTAGAGGACCACCAACAGCAGCAGCAGCGTGAGCAGCAGGGCACCCAACAACAGGGCCCACAGCGGGATCTCCAGCGCCAGCGGCGCCGGCAGCTGTGCCTGCCCGGCCAGGGTGGTGCTGCGGGACAGCTCCGGGACGACCAGCCACCCGACGAGCCACCCGGCCAGCAGGCCCAGCCCGATCGAGGCCAGCACGACGGCGAACAGCTCGGCGGTGCGGGCTCGGGCCTGACCGTCGGGGGTCATGCCCAGGGCGCGCAGCACCGAGACCTCGGCCCGGCGCACCCGCAGCAGGTTGGCGGCCACGGCGCCGATCCCGGTGACCGCCAGCAGCACCGCGCCGGCCGAGGCGACCCAGAACACCAGGCGTACCGCGCTGGCCGCGTCGGTGACCGAGACGCCACCCGGCCCGGTGGCCGAGGCGACGTCCGGTAGCTCCCGGATGCTGGCCAGCGCGGTCTGCGCGTCGGTGCTGCTGGCCCACAGCTGGCTGGGGCGGGGCAGCATCTCGTCGTTGCTCATCAGGTAGCGGGACAGGGCGCTGCTGTCCAGCAGGGCACTGTCCGGGGAGGTAGAGCCGGGCACTGCGGTGACGATGGCAGCTACCTGCCCGGGGATGCTGCGGCTGAGGGCCTGCACGTTGATCGGCATCCCCACCTCGAAGTTGCCGGTCTGGGCCAGGGAGTGGGTGATCGCGACCGGGACCGCGCCGGGCGCAGCCTGCTCATCGGTGCCCGGGGTGGTGCCCTCGCTGCCGTCGGGGTCGGTCGGTGTGGTCGGTGGGGTAGGGGAGCCCTCCGGGGAGCCGGCGGCCCCGGGGGTGTCCAGGCCGGGCGCCTGCAGCGGCACGACTGCCGTTTCGGCGCGGGCCTGGCCGGTGCGGCCCACCAGGTCAAGTCCCTCCGGGCCAGCGGTCAGGGTGCCGGCGGCCGGGACGGCTTGGCCCTCCCCCTCGGGCTGCTCGGGGGGCAGCGGGGTGGTCCAGCCCGCCAGCTCCGGCGCGGACAGCAGGTTGGTGCCGCTGTCCGCGCCACCGCTGGTGGTGAGGTCGGTGACGGACAGCTCGAAGTCGTAGACGGGGCCCTGCGGTAGCTGCAGGTGCACCCCGACCAGGCTGCGGCCGGGCCCGGGCTCGACCGGGATCTGCACGGTCTCCGTCGTCGTGCTCGGCGCCAGGGACACCCCAGCATCGGCGCTGTCGTCCTCCAGGGCCACCCCGAAGGTGAGCGGCACCTCGGGAGCCTGCACCCGCAGCAGGCTGGCACTGGACTCGTCCCAGAACCACAGCACGGCCGTGAGCGGACCCGGCTCCTGCAACGCGGCCACCAGCGACTCCAACCGGCGCCGCTCCTCCTCCTCAATGAGCTCCGGTGGTGGAGCGTCCTCGCCGAACTGGGACTCGGCATCTGCCTCGGCACTCATCCGGGTGCCCTCCACCGCATCCTGCACCCAGGCGGCGTCCAGGGTCGCGGTCAGGCTCACCGCCAGGTCCAGCGAAGTGGCCTCCGGCGGCAACGGGATGGCCGCCTCCGGCTGGGTCGGTCCGCGCAGCGCCTCGGTCACCTCCGGCACGTCCAGCACCCCCTCGGGGACGTTGACGGTCTCGCCCAGCTGGTCGACCGACAGCACCGTGTAGGAGACCACGGTCTCGCCCAGGCGGCCGTCGGAGAGCCACACCGGGGTGCTGTCCTGGATGCCCTCCGCCCCGCTCAGCGTGGGCACGGCCGGCAGCGTCGCCGGATCCTCCGGGGCGGAGGTGGTCACCGCCCGGATGTCGGCGCCGCGGCCCAGGTCGGCGATGCCCTCGCGCAACTGGGCCGAGGTGCCGGCATACAGGCTGGCCACGGTGGTGGCACCGACGGCCAGGACGGTCAGCACCACCGGCACGGCATACACCACGATGCGCCGGGAGACCTGCGCCGAGACCAGGTGCGCCAGCAGCCGGCGGGAGCGCCGGCTGAGGGTCTCCACGAAGCGGCCCACCGGCCCCAGCACCATGGTGGCCAGCAGGGCCGCGGCGGCCAGCAACAGCGCCGGGGCGGCCCCGGCGACCAGGTCGGTGCGCAGCGTCCCGTCCGGGTTGGTGACCAACGGGGAGCCATACCGGTGCAACTGCCACCAGGAGAGCGCGGCAGCGCCCAGGGTCAGCACGATGGTGCCCAGCGCCGCAGCCGCACGGGTCCGCCCGGAGCGGTCGGTCGCGGTGCGTGCCGACAGGGTGCGCACCTGGAGCACGGCGACCACCACCAGGGCGGCCAGGACCGCCACGCCGGCGGCGACCCCGGTGCGCACCACGATCCCGGTCTGCAGCGCGCCCGCGGGCACCAGTTGCATCACGCCCAGTGCGGCCACGGTGCCCAACGCCGCAGCCAGGATCGCCACCGCCACCGACTCGATCAGCGACCAGGTCAGCAGCTGGCCACGGGAGGCGCCCCGGGCGATCATCAACTCGACCTCACCGGAGCGGGCCTCGGCCTGCAACCGGGCGATCTGCACGATCGCGATCAGGCTCACCAACAGCAGCAGGGTCACCGGCACCAGGTTCAGCGCCCGCGCGGTGGCCAGGTTGGCCGAGGCCGCAGCGGCGGTGGGGGCCAGGTCACCCTCCACGGTGACCCCCCGGACGTCGACAGCGGGGGTGCGCAACGCGCTGTCCAGGGCGCCGGCGACGGCGGCCAGGCGGGGCATGTCGGCCGGCCGCACCCGGTCGGCGTCCGGCTGCACGGTGAAGCGGACGAACGGGGTGTCCCCGAAACTGGTGGTGGCCGACTCGGGCACGATCAGCGGCCCGACCTGCCCGTCGCTGCTGCCGCCCGCGATGAGTGGGTCGCCGAACCAGAAGGCGCCCTGTGCATCGACCGGACGCCAGATGGCGCTGATCTGCACCCTGGCCCCGCTGACGTCCAGCTCGTCGCCGACGGCGACCTCCCACTGCGCGGCGGCACCCTCGTGCAGCGCCCCCTGGATCACCTCGTCGTCGCCGGGCTCGGGCCAGGTGCCCTCCACGACCTCGATCCGCTCATCGAAGTCCGGGTCCTGCGGGCTCAGGGCCGGCCCGGCCATCACGATGAGTCGGCCCTCGTGGTCGGTGACGCCGCGCGGCTCGGAGACCACCGTGCGCTGCACGTGCACCTCGGTCGGGGCGAACTCGTCGCGGATGATCTGCTCAGCCGCGTCGGCCTGGGCCTGCGGGTCGTCCGCCAGCCGGGTCTGCACCCGGATGCCTGCCTCGGTGGGGTCATCGGCGCTCAGTGCCTGCCGGGCGGCAGTGGTCGCTGCGGCCTCGGAGTAGCCCAGGGTCCCGGCGATGATGGCGGTGGTCCCAGCGGCCAGCACGAGGATGGTCAGCAGCAAACCGAGCCCTGCACGGGCACGCTTGATGACCAGGGCGAGCACGCCCATCAAATCCCCTCTCCTGCGACCGTGCAGAGTTGTCGGACCGACCCCAGGCCCTCGCAGACCCTGACACTTTACGACTCTCGGTGCAATCGTTTTACCCAAGCGTTGCCGATTCGTGATCCCCTCCTGGGGGAAGGTCGGCCCACCCTACCCCCGTGGTCTGGGTGGTCTACCGGGACGGCAGCGACCGGGAGCGGCCCCGGAACTCAGCCACCACGGCCCCGTCTCCCTCTCGGGTCACCGTGACATCGGTGAGGCCGTTGCGGCCATAAGTCAGCCGCTCGGTGGCGGTGGCCACCAGCACGTCGCCCAACCGGGCGGCGGTGATGAAGGTGATGTCGCAGGAGGCGGCGACGGTCGGGGTGCCGCCGGCGTTGCACGCCAGCGCGAAGGTGGAGTCGGCCAGCGCGAAGACCAGCCCGCCGTGGCACAGGTCGTGGCCGTTGACCATCGTCTCGGTGACCCTCATCCGGGCGGTTGCGGTCCCGGTGCCCTGGTGGGTCACCGTCATCACCTCGATGCCCAGGTGCGCCGAGGCACGGTCCTGGGCCCACATCGCGTGCACGTGGCTCAGATCGGCCCCCGGGCTGTCCTCCGGCCCGGTCACCAGGTCGTCACCATCCCCTGCGGGGTGAGCCGCGGTTGGGGACGGGTCACTCCTAGGGCCTGCTCGCTGACCCAGTGCTCGCCCAGCACCTCCGCCGGGACCTGGTCCAGCCCGGTGCGCAACGCCCGCTCCAGCGTCCGGGTCCGCCAGATCTCCACCCCGTCGGCGCCGGCCCAGGGCGGCAGGGTGCGCACCACCCGCACCTGCGGGGACAGCAGCCCCATCCCGGCCGACAGGCTGCCCGGGCCCAGCACCACCCCGGGAGGCACCACCACGGTGTGCGGGCTGGGGAACCCGGAGGTCCAAGCGGTGGCCTCCGTGCTGATCTGCACCCGGGACTCGGCGCTGAGATAGTCACGCCACCAGGTCGGCAGCTCCGCACCGGCGCGGACGGTGACGGCCAGGTCGGTGAGGTCGCTACCCAGCACCGAGTCCACGGTCAGCAGCAGTCGCTCCGCCGCCCACGGCTGCTGCAGGTCGGTGCCGGTGGCATCCACGATGACCCGCACCATCGGCACCGTCCACTGCCGGCCGGTGTTCTGCCGGCGGAACATCGGGATCGGCAGGTGGTTGGCGGCCAGCCCCAACCGTTCCTGTTTGATCGCGGTGCCGCGGCTGGCGAAGTTGCGGCGCCCCTGGTGCCAGGAGCGGGCCTGCTCGTCGGGGATGATGACGCACCCGGAGGTGAAGGCGCGGTAGCCGAACTCGGTGTCCACGATGCCGCGCAGCCCGAAGCTGGCGAACCCACCGCACCGCTCGTAGGCCGCCCGGCGCATCGACACGGTGGCCCCTACCACCGCCAGGAAGGTGTCATCGACGTCCTGGGTGAGCTGCTCCTGGGCCAGGATCTGGTCCTCCTGCCAGGTGTGGGTGCCGTGCTTGCGCCCCTGCACCAGGTCGGCGACCCCGGCCCCCTCCGCGCCGGCCCGGGCGATCGCCTGCGGGGTGAGGTCATCCACACTCACGAACCACTTGTGCCCCAGCACCACCGCATGGTCGCAGACGTGGTGCCACCGGGCGTGCGCCTCGACGTGCTGGGGGTCGGCCAGCATGTCCGAGTCCAGGAAGAGCAGGATGTCGCTGTCACTGGCCAGGGCCCCGGTATGCCTGGCGGCACCCGAGCCGTGCGACTGCGCCTCCGTACGGCGCACGATGCGGCAGTCTGCCGGGGTCAGTTCGGGCAGCGCCAGCGGCGGGTCGGAGGAGTCGTCCACCACGACGACCTCGAGCAGCTCGGCAGGGTAACTCTGTTGCGCCAGCGCCGCCAGGGTGCGGTCCAGCTCCACCTGGTTGTCCCGGGCCGGCAGGACCACACAGACCCGGTCGATCGGGGTCCAGTCACCCAGGACGGGCACCGGCAGCTCGGTCCAGCGCTGCCCCACGACCGTCCCCTGCTCCATGCTCGCCACCTTCTCCTGACCACCGTCCTGACCTGGGCCGTGCGCAACTCTAACGGTCGCAGTGGCAGGATCGCCGGGTGGAGTTCCTCGCCCTGAACAGCACCATCCTGTCGCCCCGTGGCTTCCAGGTGCGGGTCCGAGGCCCCCGGGAGGGTCTCTCGGTGGCCCCGCACCGACTCTGGGGCCGCGACGAGGTGGCCGCGTTGCGGCAGGCGCCCTTCGTCCGGGTCGCCCCCGGCCCGGACGATGACGTGCTCGCCACCACGGTGGCGCTGGCACTGGCCGGTGTCCCGGTCAGCGCCCAGGGGGTGCCGGCCACCGTGCGGGCCCGGTTGGACCCGCAGCTGCGGCAGACGATGGAGCAGATCGACCCGCAGAGCGCCGCCGACCCGGCCGCCCGGGAGCTGGCCTCCCTGGAGTTGCGCCGCCGCGCCTGGCAGGTCGCCGGGTATCGCCCGGCTACGGCCGAGCCAGAGGTCCTGGTGCTGCTGCCGGCCGGGGAGCTGCCGGCATCCCTGATCAACGACCTGGCCGCCCAGCAGACCCCCGGGGTGCGAGTGCGTCAGCACCAGGGGGATGACCTGGAGGAGCTAGGGGCGCTGCTCCGGCAGGAACGGCCCTGCTACCTGACCCGGATGGAGCCGGGACTGCGCTACGGCCCCCACCACCTGGCCGACCTCATCCACGCGCTGGCGCACAGCGGGGCAGCCGTGGCGCTCAGCCCGCGCCGGTTCACCCCGTGGCGGGCCGGGGCGTGGCTGGAGAGTCAGGCCGGACCCACCGAGGCGCCCGCCGCGCACGGGCTGGCCGGGGGGTCCCTCTGGTATGCCGACGCTGGGCCCGATGAGCCAGCCGCCGACGGCCAGGGGTATGCCGTGCACGGGGCCAACGCGGTCCCGGTCGCCGCGGCCACCGAGGACGCCGCTGAGCCGGCCACGTCGGAGCCGGGCAGCTCGGACCCGGGCACGTCGCAGCCGACCACCCCGGACCAGGAGCAGTTGGCGCCGCTGCAGCTGCACCGGAGCCTGCCGCGGGTGCTGTCCTGGCTGCAGGACCAGGCGGCCACCCTGTCGACCCAGCAGCCCGGCGATGACCACGACCCGGTCGGGCCGTCCTACTTCGCGACCTCCGGCAGCGGCGCCCCCTGACGGGCCCGCAACTCGGTGACGGCCTCGGACAGCTGCGCCGCCCGGGCATCGAAGGTGTGCTCGGTGCGGATCCGTGCGCCCAGCTCGCGACGCGCCTCTTCCCGCTCCGGTGACTCCTGCAGCTGGGTGGCGACCAGCTCGCCGAAGTCCCGGCCCGGACCGTAGGTGAGCACCACGTCACCGAAGACCTCGGCCACCTCCGGCAGATCGTCGCTGATCACCCGGGCGTCGCAGGCGGCGAGATCGAACAGCCGGTTGGACAGGATGCCCAGCTCCCGCATGTCATCCCAGTGGTCGTTGAGCACCACGCCGGCCGCGCAGTACACCCCCGGCAGCTCCTCGTTGGGGATGTAGGAGCCCTGCCAGGCACCCTCGGGTAGCAGGCCCTCCCACCGCAACCCGTAGACCGCCGGGACGATCCCGGCCTCCAGGGCAGCTGCCACGCTGGGGCGCATCCCGCGCGCATTCGCCACGGCCAGCACCTGGTGGGCCCGTCGACGGTCCGGCTCTACCGGGTGGAACCGGTGGTGATCGGTGCACTGCAGCAGCGGGGTCACCGGACGGCCCAGCCGGTGGGTCATCGTGCCGCACCACCGGGGGGAGGCTCCGAACACCAGGTCGTAGTCGGACAGCTCGGCCGGGGTCACCCGGTCCGGGTGGCTGATCACCCACGACACGTTCGTGTGCCCCGGGTTGACCTGGTAGACCGACACGCCCCGCATCTGCAGGACGACGTCGTCCAGCACACTGCTGGGCCGGTACCACTCCCCCTTGCAGTCCACGCTGACCTCGTGCCCCAGCCGCTCCAGGGAGGCCTTCAGGGAGTTCGCGAAGTGCCAGTCGCCCCAGTTGGTGCGCCGCTCCACGGTGGGTGGGCCGATCTTGATCGCCCACCGCAGCGGTCGCTGCGGCCGGTCGTGCACCACTAGCGGTTGCGGTGCGACCTGGGTGTTGCGGCTGCGCTCGAACCCGACGAGCTGGTACCCGGGGAGCACCTCGCTGGCCGACCGGGTGGGTCGTCCCGCCTGCTGCCACTGCTGCCGGTCCCGGCGCTGGTTCTCCCGCACCCGCTCCAGCCCGCTGAGGCTGCGGGACTCCGCAGGGTCCTGCCGCCAGGCGATGACGCTGGCCGGTTGACAGGCCGCGGTGCCGCCGGTGTGCGCGGTGACCCGCAGCGACAGGTCCGCGCCGTACAGGTCGTCCCGCAGCAGCGGATCGAAGCCGCCCACCTCCAGGAAGTCCTGGGCGCGCACCGCGAACGCGGCGGCCGTCGCGGCCACCACCGCACGCTCCTGCCCCAGCTCGGGGGCATCCCCGGAGAACCCGGACCACGGCAGATACCAGTGCCCGTTGGGCAGGAAGTTCAGCCCGGCCGACCAGACCCCTCCTCCGGCGGTCAGCACCACCGGCTGCACGATGCGGTGCCGTTGCAGACCGTCGGTCAACGGCCGGTCCCAGCCCGGTTGCGCCCAGGTGGTGATCGGCAGGAAGGTCAGCATCCCGCCAGTGGTCTCGCCCACGCCGACGTTGCGGACCAGCTCCAGCGGCAGCGGTTGGGTCAGTCGGCGCACCCGCACCTGCTCCAGCCGCCCCAGCTCGGCGTGCAGCCGGACGAAGTCCTCCTCCGAGGTGCGCGCGTCCACCACCGCCACCTCCACGCGCCCCTCGGCGGTCTCCAGCAGCCGCTGCACGCTGCTGATGACGCTCTCGGCGGTGTCGCTGGACCCGACGGCCAGCACCACGCTGAGCAGGTCCGGGTCGCGCTGGTCAGCTGTGGCCGCCAACCCCTCGAGATCGACCAGCACCCGCTGCCGCACCACGAACCGGTAGGCCATCGGCTCCAGGGTGGTGATCCGCTCACCCTGCTCGGTCCACACGTCGTACTGGGTGGCCAGCACCGGGACGAACGTGAAATCGGTCGCGTCGGCCAACCGGATGAACAGGTCCCAGTCGACGTTGCGTTTCAACGTCTCGTCGAACCCACCGGTCTGCTCCAGCAGCGAACGCTCGTGCACCAGCACGATGCAGTCGATGTAGTTGCGCTCCCGCAGGTGCTCCCGGTCGAACGGCAGACCCCGGTAGAGGTGACGGCCCTCGCCGCCCTCCTCGACCAGGGCGGTCACCCCGTAGGCCGCTCGGTCACCGGTGCGCACCAGGTGCCGGACCATCAGCTCCAGGAAGTCGGGGAACCAGGTGTTGTCCGAGTCCAGATAGGCGATGTACGTCCCGCGGGCCTGTGCCAACCCGGCGTTGCGGGCGGCGGCGACGCCTCGCGGCTCGTCGTGCCGGATGACCTCGATCCGCTCGTCGTCGGCATACCGCTCCAGCAGTGCCGGCGTGGCATCCCGACTGCCGTCGTCGACCACGATCAGCTGCCAGGTCGGGTAGGTCTGCTCCTGGACCGAGTTCAACGTCGCCCCGAGCATGTCGGCCCGGTCCTTGGTAGGCACGATGACGCTGACCAGCGGGGGGTCTTCCGGCAGCGGGGTGCTGCGCAGGTCGGCCTTCACCGCGGCCTCCTGCTCCCAGTCGAAGTCCGGGGTGTCCCGCTCCACGTCGGTGTAGCCCCGGGTGTCCCGCAGCACCTGCGCCGCGGCGCCGGCCGCCGCCAGGAAGTCGTGGGGGTGGTCCCACGGTGCACCGCTGGCCCCGGCGGCAGGCGTCAACGGCCGGCCCCGGGCCAGGAAGTCGGCGATCGGGCCGCCGGGCACCGCACCGGAGCGTGGATAGGCCGCCAGGTAGGTCTCGGCGTCGAAAAGCGGGTGGGTGGACACGCCGCGGGCTGCGCCGGTCGTCAGGTAGTGCGTGAACGGCCGCTCCTGCACCGCCACCTGCTTACGGTCCGCCCACGGCAGGTTGGCCAGGTAGCAGGAGGCCAGGAACGCCGGGTGCGGGGAGAGCCCGGCGACCTCACCCTCGGTGAGGAAGTGCTCCAGCGGGTCGGCGACCGGGTCGGTGACCTGACTGAGGTACCAGGCCTGGTCGAACAGTCTGCTGTCGCGCACCAGCTGGGCCAGTTCGGCGGGCTCCGGGCGTTCCCAGCCGTTGCTGCGTTGTCGGGTGCGGGGACGTTCCCGGAGGGCCTTGATCTGCCGGTCCTGGTCCCGTGTGCGCTCCTTGAGTTCGCGCAGCCGCTCGTCCCGCCACGCGATCGGCGGCAGACGGCGCAACACGTGTTTCAGTGCCACAGAGTCAATCCTCTCCCATTCCTCGCCCCCCGGGTCGGTCCGCGGGCGATAGTACTCGCCCGCGCTGGCTGCGCTGCCCAGGTTCGCCGGGCCGCGCTGCCGGGTCGGGTAGCCTCGCACCGACATGACCAGCAGCCGACCGCGCGGCGCGCCGACCCAGGACGTGACCGCCCCGCCGAGCGGCCGACCGGTCCGCGGGGGGCGGGTCCGGCGGGACATCGAGGGGCTGCGTGCGGTCGCCGTCCTGATGGTGCTGGTCTTCCATCTGCGGGTGCCGGGCACCGATGGTGGCTTCGCCGGGGTGGACGTCTTCTTCGTGATCTCCGGCTTCCTGATCACCGGGTTGATGCTGCGGGAGGTGCAGGCCCGCGGCACCGTCCGGTTGGGCAACTTCTACGCCCGCCGGGCCCGCCGGCTGCTGCCCGCCGCGCTCGTGGTGACCGTCTTCACCCTGCTCGCCGGAGTCTGGGCCCTGCCCGGCAGCGAGCTGCGCCACCTGGTCCACGACAGCATCGGGGCCACGCTCTACGTCGTGAACTGGGTGTTGTCGGCCCGGGCGGTCGACTACCTGGCCGAGGACGCTGGCACCTCCCCGCTGCAGCACTACTGGAGCCTGTCGGTGGAGGAGCAGTTCTACCTGCTCTGGCCGCTGCTGGTGCTGCTCGGGCTGTGGTTGGCCGCCCGGTCCCGGCTGAGCTGGCGGCCCACCGTCCTGGGGTTGCTCACCGTGGTGGCCGCGGGCACCTTGGGCTACTCGGTCTGGTTGACCGCCTCGGAGCCGGCGCAGGCGTACTTCAGCACCTTCACCCGGTTGTGGGAGCTGGGCGCCGGGGCGTTGTTGGCGTTCGCGGTGCCGACGTTGAGACGGCTGACCCGGCGGGGCAGTGAACTGCTGGTCACCCTGGGCTTGGCGGCCGTGCTGTTCACGCTCGTCGGGTTCGACGGCGCCACCGCCTGGCCCGGCTGGGCGGCGGTGGTCCCGGTGCTCGGTTCGGTCGCGGTGATGGCCGCCGGCTGCTCCTCGCACCCCACCCTGGGTGGGCGGCTGTTGTCGCTGCCGCTGATGGTCTGGCTCGGTGGGCTGTCCTATGCCATCTACCTGTGGCACTGGCCGTTGATCGTGCTGGCCGAGACCCGGTGGGGGGAGTTCAGCCCGGTGGCACGCGCCGGGCTGGGGCTGCTGGCGGTGCTGTTGGCGTGGGCGACCAAGCACCTGGTGGAGGACCCGGTCCGCTTCCACCCGCAGCTGACCGGGCGTCCGCTGCGCAGCCTGGTCGCCGGCGGCACCGGCATGGCGCTGGTCTGTGCGCTGTGCCTGGGGGTGCTGGCCAGCCGCCCGGAGCTGGAGGACTCCACCGACGCCCCCGGCCCGGCCGCCTTGGTGGCCGACCCGGCAGCCCGGGACTGGCAGCTGATCCAGGACCCCCGGCAGGCGTTCACCACGCACGGCCCGTTGAGCCCGGACCCGGACGTCGCCCGGGAGGACATCCCGCCCTACTACGACGACGAGTGCCAGATCGCCCAGGGCGAGCCGACCCCCCGCTTCGACTGCGTCTACGGCAACCCGGACAGCAGCCACGAGGTGCTGATGGTCGGCGACTCCAAGGCCGGGCAGTGGTTCTCAGCCGTGCAGCACGTGGCCGAGCAGGAGGACTGGCGACTGACGGCCTACCTGAAGAGCTCCTGCCCGTTCACTGTGGCTGGCGCCCCGGAGGAGGACTGCGACGCCTTCGGCCAGGCGGTGCTGGACCATGTCACCGCCCAGGAGGTGCCGCCGCAACTGGTGCTCGTCTCGATGGGCACCCCGCGCACCGACGCCCTGGAGGAGGGTGTGCGCACCGCCCTGGGCCAGTTGCAGCAGACGGGGGCTGAGGTGGTGGTGCTGGCCGACAACCCGTACCCGCCGGGCAGCCAGTACCCCTGCGCCGCCGAGCACCCCAACAACCTGCTGGAGTGCACCGTGGAGGTGGCTTTCACGGGCGGCACCGAGCTGCTGGAGTCGGTCGCCACGGACCTGGGCCTGGCCACCATCGACCTGAACCGGTGGATCTGCCCGGTCGAGGGCAGCTGCCCGGTGGCGATCGGCGGCATCCTCACCTGGCGGCAGGGCAGCCACATCACCGACACCTACATCCGGGCGTTGACCCCGTTCCTGTACCGGGAGCTGGCCGCGCTCGGCCTCACCGAGGCCCGCCCGGGTGAGATCAGCCTGCAGGCCGTGCCGGATCGGGGGGCCCCATGAGCCAGCGCCGTGCCGCCGGGGCGGCCGTGGACCGGGCGCTGCGGTTGATGGCTGACCGGGCCGAACGGGAGCCGCTGCGCCCCTCGGAGCTGGTGCGTGCCGTGCGGGACCTGCTGGCCGGGCCCAGCTCGGCCGCCGCGGAGACGACGGGTGGGCCGGACCACGCCGGCGGCGAGGGGAGCGACCCGGCGGCCCAGCAGGTCAGGTTGGCCCGGTTGCGGACGGTCTGCCGACGGCTGGTGCGGCAGAACCGGTACCAGCCCGTTCAAGAACTGCTCGACCTGGTGCTGCCGGCCTGGGACCCGGATCCACGGCTGGGCCTGCACGCGCTGCACGCGCACGCGGTCACCAGCCTGACCGGGCAGCCGGCGCCCGGGTTGACCGCCGCCGCCACGGCCGCGCTGCAGGGGGCCGATGCGGCCCTGGCCGAGGGCGACCTGGACCGGTGCGCCGAGCTGGTGGTGATCGGTGCCGGGTTGCTGCTGCACCGCGACCTGCACGCCGATGTGGAGCACAGCCCGTTGGTGGAGGACCCCGAAGGGTTCCTGGCGCCCGTCCGGGCTTCGAGCGCGATGCGCGCCCTCGCCGCCCCCACCAGGACCCCACCCCCACCCCCACCGACCGGGCGCGCGGCGTGGCGAGAATCCGCCCGACCGGGCGCGCCGTGTGGTGAGAATCCGCCCGACCGAGCGCACGGGGCGGCCCCGGCCGTGCCGCGGGGGCCGGCGCACCAGGACCGGCGCCGCCGCGTCGTCGTGCTGCCCGGCGCCTACCCCCGGTTCGCCGCCCCGCTCATCACCCACCTGCGGCAGCACCCGGACCTTGAGGTCCGGGTGCTCGACCTGATCGAGGACCATCCGGCATACCGCTGGTTAGGGACCGACCCCGCGCTGGTGCGGATCCGGCTGGCGGGGACGTTCCAGGTGCCCGACCCGGCCGGGTTCACCGTCACCGACGAGCACCTGCGGGCGCTGCAGCAGGCCGATGTCGTGGTCGCCGACTGGGCCGACAAGGGGGCCGTCTGGGCGAGCCTGCAGGCGCCGGCCAGCGCCCGTCTGGTCATCCGGGCGCACGGGATGGACACCTTCTCGTTGTGGCCGCACGTCATCGACTGGTCCCGGGTGGATGAGCTGGTGGCGGTCTCGGCGCACCAGGTGGAGGTGTTCGCCGATGTGATCCGGCACGGCGCCGGCCCCGCCCTGCCGCGGGGACGGGCGGTGCCCAACATCGTCCGCCTGCCGGCGGTGAGTGACCCCCCGCCGCGCAACCCGCACGCCCTGGCACTGATCGGGTGGGGCAAACGGGTCAAGGACCCGATCTGGGCGGTGGAGGTGCTCGCCGGGCTGCTGGCCCGCCAGGCGGCCGCGACGGCGGCCGGCGAGCCGGAGCGCGAGTGGACCCTGGTGCTCGTCGGGGACGGGTTCGCCCCGGGCCGGGTGGTCACCAGCCAGGAGTATGCCGCGGCGTTCGACCGGCGGGCCGCGGCACTGGATGTGGTCGGCCGGGTCCGGCACGTCCCGCAGACCGACGACGTGGCCGGTGAGGTCGCGCAGGTCGGCTTTGTGCTCAGCTCCAGCACCCGGGAGAGCTTCCACCAGGGCCTGGTCGAGGGAGTGCTGGGCGGTGCCGTGCCGGTGGTGCGGGACTGGCCGTTCTTCGCCGGCCGCAACGGCGCCCGGAGGCTGTTCCCACCCGCGTGGGTGGTGCCGGACGTGACCGCAGCCGTGGACCGCGTCTGGGCGTTGCGCGACGCTGGCGACCGGGTGGCGGCCGCGGCGCAGGCCCGGGCGCAGGTCGCCGACCGGTTCGACCCGGACCGCACCGCACGCCACCTGGTGCAGGTGGTGCTCGGTTCAGAGAGTGCCGATGCCGGGGAGCGTGCCCCGGGCCAGTGAGGTCAGCACTTGCTGGGTGGCGGTCTGGTGCCCCAGCGGGGTGCGCGCCACCAGCTCCTGGGAGGCCAGGTCACTGCCGGGGGTCACCATCCCCCAGACCGGTGTCCCGGACCCCACGTAGTCACTCCACTTGGACAGCTTCACGTGCGGCACCACCCCCCCGTCCACCGGGGCTGCATCGATGGCCAGCAGCAGGTCCATCTGCCGGGTCGCGGCCAGGAAGTCCAGGAACGGCAACCGGTCTCGCACCTCGACCACCTCGCCGGCCCCGGCCTGACGCACCGCGCTCGCCAGCTCCTCGGACTGCCCGGTGAACAGGTGCACCCGCACCCGCGCGCGGTCCTCGGGCGCCAGCGCGGCCGCGGCCCGCAGCAGCGTCTGCGGGCTCTGGGAGGCGTAGAACCCGCCGAAGTAGCCGACGTTGACCACCCCCTGGCGGGTCAACCCCACCGGCGCCCGCCGGGTGTACCACGTCTCCGGCAGGGTGGCGTGCCCCGCGATGACCGCCTTGGGCTCCAGCGCCGCGCGGACCCGCTCATCGGTCACCTGGGCCAGGCAGTAGTCGCGCTGGCCCCCGCTGGTGAAGACGACCTCATCGGCCGCGACATAGGCCAGCGTCTCGGCCCACTCATAGACGGTCGCCTCCGCCGGTAGCTGCACCCCGTGGTGGGCCAACAGCTCCGCCAGCTCCTCGGCCAACGCCCCACGTGGCACCGGGCCGGACCGCAGCTCCCCGGTGGCGGTGCGAGACAACGGATCCGACATCTCCGCCTGCCACACCAACTCGGGACGTTGCCGCACCACCAGCGCCGCCAGCAGGTGCGAGGCGATGAAGTGCGCCCGGCTGTACACCGAGGTGTACCCGGTGCCGGCCGGCTCCTCCTGCCAGGTGCGCAGGGTGCGCTGCCCCGCCCGGCAGAACGACAGGATCGAGGACCAGCCGGCGAACATCGTCGGTGTCTCCAGCACCGCCTGTCGCCGTAGCAGCCCCTCGACGACCTCGGGCAGGGAGTCGTCGCGGCGGCGTAGTGAGTCCATCGCGTTGCTGATGACGTCGACCGGCTGGCCCTGCATCGCGACCCGCTTGGTGGCCGCCACGGCGGAGGTGTCGGCATACGGCGCGAAGGCGTAGGCGATCACCAGACGCTGCGCCGGAGCATCCCCCTGGGTGGTGGCGGCCGGTGGCGCGGACTGGGAGGCAGGCATCGCGGGCATCGTAGCGGTGCCCGGACGGCGGTGGTGACTATGCTGACCGCCGTGGCAGCACGAGCAGGTGGCAAGCAGGCCAGGGCCCGTGCCGCCCGCGATCGTGCCCGCTCCATCCTGCTGGTGGCCGGCACCGCCGAGGAACTGGTGGCCCAGGAACCTCTGGTGGCCCGCCTGCGGCAGTTGGGACATCAGGTCCGGTGGGCGTATGCCGAGGGTCGGCTGCCCACGCGCTGGTCCCGGGCCGTGCAGACCCAGGTGCCGGCGCCCCGCCGGCTGGTGGCGGCCCGCACCCCGTCCCGGCCGCACCGGGCCGTGCTCACCCTGGCCCCGAGGGTGCTGGACCAACGCCGCCGGCTGACCCTGGCCGCCCGGTTCGACCCCTGGTTCCGCACCGCGGCCCGCGGCGCCGACGACGTGGTGCTGCTCGGCAGCGGGGAGGCGGTGCGGCCCGTGCTGGCGGCTCTGGAGCTCACCCCCCGGGTGCACACCGACGCGCAGGGCCTGGCCGCGCTCACCGACCGGCTGTGGATCGACCACCTGCAGGCCCAGGTGGCCACGGCCGGCGCGGAGGTGGCCCGGGTGACCCCCCGACGACAGGTGGCGCAGATCGCCCCGGCCCCGTGGGCCCGGCTCTGCCGGGCGCTTGATGACCTGGTGGAGGCGGCCGCCGCCCCGGTCGACCTGTCCCCGTCCGCACAGCAGGTCGACGGGCTGACGGAACTACCTGGCCGGACTCGGGACCCGGAGCAGATCCTGGCACTCCTGGACCGAGTCGAGCCGATCGTGGGTGCCCCGGACCCGGTGCTGACCGCCTACCGCACCCGCGC
>CAYVEH010000009.1:9129-10882 GCA_964450585.1 uncultured Ornithinimicrobium sp. | reverse complement strand
CTGGTGCTGCCCGGCCCGTACGGCAACTTCTTCCAACCCCTGGTGCAGGCCCTGGAGGTCTCCCCGGCGGCACGGGTGCGCACGCTGGCTCGCAGCGCGCTGCGCCCGCACCTGCGCACCATGGGAGTCAGCGCCCCGGTCGTGCGGCAACGACTGCGCGCCGCCGCCGGACTGCGGGTCACCGGCTACCCGGAGCTGGAGCGCGTGGTGCGCGGCTGGGACCCGGACGTGCTCGTCATCGACTGGGCCGACAAGACCGCCGTGCTGGCCACCCTGCTGGCCCCGTCGCACACCCGGATCGTGCTGCGCGTCCATGGCGTGGACGCGTTGCGGCCGTGGATCCACCTGCTGGACTGGAGCCGCATCGAGGCGGTGGTCGCGGTCAGCGACCCGTTGGCGGAGCTGGTGCGGGACGTGGTCGGCGACCGGGTGCAGGCCAGCCAGCTGCACGGCATACCCAATCTCGTCGACCTGGGCCGGTTTGCCGTCGCTCAACCTGTTCCCCGCGAGCCGCACACCCTGGTCATGGTCGGCTGGGCGCAACGGGTCAAGGACCCGCTGTGGGCGGTGGAGGTGCTCGCCCAGCTGCGGACCGACGGGCGTCCGTGGCGGCTGCTGCTGCTCGGCGCGGACTTCCCGGTGGAGGCGACGGCCAGCGGCACCGGGTATGCCGAGGCCTTCCGGCAGCGGGCGATGGCCGACGACGTGCGCGACCACATCGAGTACGCCGGGTATGTCACCGACCTACCGCCGGTGCTGGCGCGCCCGGGTTTCGTGCTCAGCACGAGCCTGCGGGAGTCCTGGCCGGTGGGGCCGGCCGAGGCGGTCGCCGCCGGGGCGGTGCCGGTGATCCGTGACTGGCCGATGCTGGCCTCCCGCGGCGGACCGAGCCGGAGCTACCCGCCGGACTGGGTGGTCGCCTCGCCGGAGGAGGCGGTGGCCCGCATCCGAGCCCTGGCCGACCCGGACGACCGCCAGCTGGCCGCCACCGAGGCGACCCAGGCGCTGACCGACCGGATGGCACCGGTCACCACCCGCAGCGCGCTGCGCCGCCTGGTGCTGGGCGACCTGGGCGAGATGGCCGACCTGTCCGAGCAGGGGCGGCACGATGAGGCCCTGGCGGTGGCGCGCCGCGTCGTCGCCGCACCGAGCAGCAGCCCCGCCACGCTGCGCCAGGCCTCCATCACCGCCGCCATCGCCGGCGAGCAGCAGCTGCGGCTGGCGGCGCTGCGCCAGTGGGCGGTGGTCGACCCGCAGGAGCAGGTGCAGGAGCTGGTGCGCCAGCAGGAGGGGCGGTTGCGCGAGCTGGACCCGCAGTGGGAGCCCAGACTCGGTGACGACCTGCTGGCCGCGCCCCGCCCCGAGGCGGTCCCCGGCCGGGTGCTGCACGTGCTCAAGGTGTCGCTGCCGCACCGGCAGAGTGGCTATGCGCTGCGCTCCAGTTACCTGTTGCGGGAGCAGGCCCGCGCCGGGCTGGACGTGCAGGCGGTGACGGCCTTGGACTTTCCGGCCCTGCCGGACCCGGCGCAGACCGAGCACGTCGCGCCACGGGCGGACCGGGAGTGGGTCGGCCAGGTCGCGCACACCCGGCTGCTGCGCGAGCAGATCCCCCGCCCGGAGCACCCCGATGAGTACCTGAGCGCCTTCGCTGCGGCCCTGATGCGGGTGGTCCAGGAGCAGCGGCCGGCGTTGTTGCACGCCCACTCCGGGCACCGCGGGTACGACCTCGCCCGGGTCGCCCTGGCGGTCGGGC
>CAYVEH010000009.1:7512-9029 GCA_964450585.1 uncultured Ornithinimicrobium sp. | reverse complement strand
TGGGCCTGCAGGACCGCTTCGTCCTCGGCTACGTCAGCAACCTGGACCACCCGCGGGAAGGGCAGGAACTGCTCATCGAGGCGGTGCACCGACTCCGCGGCCAGGGGGTGCCGGCCACCGCCCTCATCGTCGGTGGTGGGGCCCGGGCGGAGCTGCTGCAGCAGTTGGCCCAGCAGCGGGGCGTGGCCGAGCACGTGCGCTTCACCGGCCTCGTGCCGCACGAGGAGGTGCACGACTACTACGCCCTGCTGGACGTCTTCGTCGTCCCCCGGATCGATGAGCGCGCCGCCCGGCTGGTAACCCCACTCAAGCCGTATGAGGCGATGGCGATGGAGCTGCCGCTGGTGGTCTCGGACCTGCCGGCGCTCCGGGAGATCATCGGCGCCGGCCAGCGGGGGGAGTCCTTCGCGCCCGGGGACGCCGACGGTCTCACCCGGGTGCTGGCCGGTCTGTTCCACGACCCACAACGGCGTGCCGAACTGGGCCGTCGCGGGCGGGACTGGGTGGTGCGTGAGCGCAGTTGGGCCGCTGCCGCCGCCCGCTACCAGCAGGTCTACGACCTGGTCTGGGGTGTCGGGCCGTGGCCTGCACCGGACGCCTCGCCCGCTCCGTGACGTGGCCGCCATCCGTCTGAGAGCAGGTTCGGCGTCTGAGAGCGGGCTATAGGCGGCCTTCAGACGCACAACCTGCTGTCAGTTGAACGCGCGCCGGGTGGCCCGGGTGTGTCAGGCTCCCGGTATGGCTGATCTGCTGCCCGCCCTGCCCGACGAGGACTTCGCCCGGGTGCTGTGCATCGTGGCCCACCCGGACGACATGGAGTACGGCGCCTCGGCGGCGGTGGCGACCTGGACCCGACGCGGTGTCCAGGTGGGGTACCTGCTGCTCACCGGCGGCGAGGCCGGAATGGCCGACCCCCCGGAGGTGATCGGCCCCCTACGCGCCAAGGAGCAACAGGCGGCCTGCGAGGTCGTCGGGGTGCAGGACCTGACGATCCTGGATCACCCGGACGGGATGCTGGAGCCGGGCCTGGAACTGCGCCGAGAGGTGGCCCGGGCCATCCGCCAGTTCCGGCCCGATGCGGTCCTCACGGCGAACTTCAACATCGAGGCCTACGGCGGGCTCAACATGGCTGATCACCGGGCAGCCGGCCTGGCGGTGGTGGATGGCATCCGCGACGCGGACAACCGGTGGGTCTTCCGCGAACTGGCCGAGCAGGAGGGTCTGGACAAGTGGCGCACCCGTGCCCTGCTGGTGGCCGGGGAGGAACGACCCACTCACGCGGTGGCCGTCGACCAGGAAGCGGTGGACGCCGCGGTGGCCTCGCTGCGCAGCCACGAGGCCTACCTGCGGCACGTCACCGGGCACCCTGACCCGGGGGAGTTCATCCCACAGATCCTGCGCGAGGGCGGTGCCGCCGCCGGCAGCGAGTATGCCGTGACCTTCCGGGTGTACGACCTGGGCGGGTTGATGGGGGACTGACCCGCGGGTGGTGGGTGCCTGACCCCGGTGATGAGGGC
>CAYVEH010000009.1:6201-7412 GCA_964450585.1 uncultured Ornithinimicrobium sp. | reverse complement strand
CTGACCCCGGTGGGCTACCGTGTCGACCGCTGCAGGGCCGGACTCACCCGGTAGCGCCCGCCCGGGAAGGCGGCGTCCAGGGCGGTGAGCTGCTCGATGACCGTGTCCGCGCCCACCTCAGCCAGCCACTCGTGTGGCCCCTTGGGGTAGTTGGTGCCCAGTTTCATCGCGGTGTCCACGTCCTCGGCTGTGGCCTCCCGGCGGCGCACCAGGTCCACGCCCTCATTGACCAGCATGGCGATGGTCCGGGCGACCGGGTCGGTCTCGATCGGGCCACCGACCAGCTCGGCCACCCGGCCCTCGTCCGGGGTGACGTCCACCGGCCGCCCGTCCTCGGCATACCGAAACACCCCGTGCCCGGTCTTGCGGCCGAGTCGTCCGGCCTCCACCAGTTCCCGCTGCATCTGGGCCGGTTCGTACCGGGGGTCGCGGCCGGTCTGCAGCCAGACGCTGGTGCCGACGGTGAGGTTGACGTCCTGCCCGATGAGGTCGGTGAGCTCGAACGGGCCCATCCGGAACCCCCCGTGCTGCCGCAGCGCCAGATCCAGCGTGGCGGCGTCGGCGACCCCGTCCTGCAGCATCCGCTGGGCCTCACCGTAGAAGGGCCGGGCCACCCGGTTGACGATGAAGCCCGGGGTGGAGGTGCACACCACCGGGGTCTTGCCCCAGTCGCGCATCAGGTCCTGGGCCTGGGTCAGCACCTCCGGGGCACTCTGCGGGGTGCGGATGACCTCGACCAGCCGCATCAGCGGAGGTGGGTTGAAGAAGTGCAGCCCGATGACCCGTTCCGGGGCGGGCAGGTCGGCGGCCAGGGCACCGACATCGAGGCTGGAGGTGTTGGTGGCCAGCACGGTGTCAGCGGCCTGGTGCTCGGCGAGCGTGGCGAACAGGGTGTGCTTGACCCCAAGGTTCTCCACGACGGCCTCCACCACCAGGCCGACAGGAGGGAGTGCCTCCACCTCGCCGTCGGCCG
The DNA here is from genome assembly GCA_964450585.1 of uncultured Ornithinimicrobium sp. Taxonomy (GTDB): domain Bacteria; phylum Actinomycetota; class Actinomycetes; order Actinomycetales; family Dermatophilaceae; genus Ornithinicoccus. Next base: position 6,439 of record CAYVEH010000009.1, on the reverse strand, counting down.
CGGGACCGATGATGATGCGCGCCAGGATGTTGCTGCGGTCCTGGTCGGTGAGCTTGCCCTTGTCGACCAGCCGGGTCAGGGTGGCGGCGAGTTTCTCCCGTGCGGCGGCAGCCGCTCCCTCGGCGGCATCCACCAGGTGCACCTCGTGCCCGGCCTGGGCGGCAACCTGGGCGATCCCGGTGCCCATGGCCCCGGCACCGATGACAGCAACAACGGTCTGCTCAGTCAGTGGCATGCG
>CAYVEH010000009.1:0-6101 GCA_964450585.1 uncultured Ornithinimicrobium sp. | reverse complement strand
GGTGTGGTGCTTCTTTCCCCGTCCGGGCGCGCGGTGTGGTGCTCCCTTCCTCGACTGGGCGCGCGGTGGCGATCAGCCCCGTGCCGTGGAGCGCAGCGTCTTCAACAACGCCAGATCGTCGTTGCCCACCTCGGCGGACCCGGGCGTCTCGAGGATGAAGGGGACCCCGTCGGTGCCGGGATGGGCGAACAACTCCACGAAAGCGTCCTGCCCGATGTGGCCGCGCCCAATGTTCTGGTGCCGGTCCTTGAAGGCGCCCCGCGCATCCATCGAGTCGTTGGCGTGAATCAACCGCAGCCGCTCCGGGCCACCGATCTCGGCGATCCGATCAATGGCGGCCGTGGCGCCACCCGGCTGATCAAGCGGCTCGCCAGCAGCGAAGACGTGGCAGGTGTCCAGACAGATCCCCGCCCGTGGGTGGAAGTCCAGAGCGCCCAGATAGGCCCGCAGGTCCTCGACCCCGGCACACAGCGAGCGTCCCTGCCCCGCCGTCGGCTCCAACAGCAGCCACGGCGCCGAATCGCCCTCGAGCGTCTCCAGGATCGGCAAGAGGCCCGCGCGGACCTGGCGCAGCGCGGACTCGAACAGAGACGGATCCCCACTGGCGTCGACGAACGATCCGGTGTGCACCACCACCCCTTCACACCCGGTCTGGGCCGCGCGCAGCAGGTTGTGCGCCACCGTCTGCACTGATCTCTCGTAGGTGGCCGGCGTCGGGCTGCCGAGGTTCACCAGGTACGGCGCATGGATGAACGCCCGCACCCGGTGCTCGCCGAGCGCCTTCCGAAAGGCCTCATCCGCGGCCGGTTTGCCGGCGCTCAGCGCCCAGCCGCGGGGGTTGCCGGCAAAGATCTGGAGCGTCTCCCCGCCCATCTCGAGGGTCCGGGTGAGGGCGCCGGCCACCAGCCCCTTGCCGATGGGCACATGGCTGCCAATGGGGTTACGGACGATCGGGTCGGTATGCGGTGTGGCTGGCACAACCTGTCAGGATACGTGGTCCTGCCAGCCCTTTGGCCGTCGCGCTTTCGATGGCGCCCGTGTCCCCGCTGCCCGCCGGGCGGCTCTGACGATCCGTGGATCAAGAGCACCGAGCCGAAGCCACAGCTCAGCGGCGCCACACCTCGGCATCGGTGACGAACGCCGAGGAGGAGGGGCCCCGGGTGCCGCTGCCCACGGAGATCTCACCGGGAAGGCGGCGCCCTCGCACCGTGATCCGACCCCTTTCGCAGGGCCCCAGCACCAGGTGCAGACTGTGCGGCACCCCACCGAGCGGGAACTCGTCGGTGGTGAAGCTACGGATGTCCAGGACTCCGGACATACGCACCTCGACGGCCCCCGCGCGCGCCCACAGGCCCTGCGCCATGTCCAGGTGCATGAGCACCGGGATGCGCCGATGGACCGGGTCGGGCCAGGGCAGACCGTCCACCTCGGGAAAGTGCCGGGTGAAGTCGTCGGTCACCGTGCGCGCCAGGCGTGGATTGGCGGAGTAGACGCTCACCCCGTCCGGCTGCCAGAGGATCAGGACGTCGCCGGTGCCCGCCGGTGACCAGGTGACCCGCCAGACGGAGGCGTAGGCGGTGCAGGCACCCTCCTGGTCGAACAGTTGGATGCCCGGGTTGGCGCCGATCAGGACCGGTGTCCGGTCGGCCGGGTCCGCGGTCGAGCCGGCGATGGAGTGCGTTGCAGCGGCGGTGCCGCCGGAGAGCAGGGCGAGCGCGCCCCCAGCCGTCGCGGCGCCCGCGCCGAGCAGGATCCGGCGGCGAGGCAGGCCGTGCTGCGGCCCGCCCGGGCCCCCCGCGGCCTCGGAAGCCGCGTTCCCGGAGCGTGTGGACGGGGCAGTGGTCGCCTGATCAGGCTGGTTGGGGTGGGTCATCGCTACTCCCAGAGTCATCGGTACGTGGTGTGCTGACCCGACCACTCCGCTGCCCCTGTCACAATGGATTCGATCCTGCTCGAAAGGTCAGTATGCCGATCCGCATCCGCACTGATGCCGCGAGCCTGGCGCGGTCGAGGTTCGGGATCTCGCCGGCCACCGAGGTGGTCGGGGTCGTGCGGAGCCGGGGGCGCCACGTCCTGCCCCACGTCAGGCACTGGTATGCCGTGGCGCAGGACAGTCTCCCGGCCCACCACTGGCAGGTGTTGCGGGCACTGATCCCCGATGCCCGCGACCATCCGCACGTGCCGGACTTCCTGAGCCCGCCGCCCCACGGCACCGCCGAGTCGATGAGCGAGGTGGCCGAGCGGATCGCGACCACTCCGGTCGAAGTCGTCGACTACCACCTGGATGTCGGGCTGCGCGGCCGCACCGTTCACCCGGCGGTGGCGGCGCAGTGGCCTGACCGCACGGCATACCACCGGTGGCGCCGCGAGCCCGATGCCGATCTGCACCGCCTGCTCGAGCACGGACCACGGGTGATCGCCGAGCGGGCGGCCGAGGCGATGGCAGAACTCTTCCACCGGGTGCTGGGACCCCAGTGGGATGTGGCCCGGGCCATCCTGGAGTCGGACATTGCCCATCGCGGCGAGGTCGCGGTGCGTCAGGGGGTGGCCGCCCTGCTGGCCGGCCTGGGCGAGGGGTTTCGCTGGACCGGCACCGAGGCGGTGCTGGAGCGGCCCTATGAGGGAGTCGTGGACTGGGCCGATGAGGGGATGCTGCTCGTGCCCAGCGTGGTCCACACCGGTCCGTTGCGCTTCGCCGCGGAAGAGCCCGACCCGCCGCTGGTGATCTATGCGGCGCGGGGCGTGGCGGGCCTGTGGAGTGAGCGGCCAACCGGCCCGCACGACGGCCCCGTCACCGACCTTCTGGGCCGGAGCAGGGCCCACATCCTGACGCTGCTGGACGACCCGCTCAGCACCACCGACCTGAGCCTGCTGGGTGGCTGGTCGCCGGCCACCGTCTCCCACCACCTCGGAGTCCTGCGCCGCGCCGGACTGGTGGCCGGGACGCGACACGGGCGGGCCGTCATCTACCGGCGCACCCCCTTGGGCACCGGGTTGCTGACCGGCTCGACCCCACCGGCTGACGGGTCGGCCGCAGGCGTCCCACCGGACCCGCGCAGCCCGAAGGGGGCGCAGCCCCACTAGGCTGGCCGTGTGACTGAGACAGCTCCCGGCGCCGCCCTGCTCGAGACGCACCGCGAGGTGCTCGACGCGGCCGTGCAGGCGCTCGCCACCCGTGAGTACTACAGCCGCTACCCCGAGTCGCCCTCGCCTCGTGTCTACGGAGAGACCGCGGCCCAGGACGGGCAGGCCGCTTTTGAGGAGGCCCGCAACGCGCCCTACGGCCCGCTGGCCGACCAGCCCGGCACCGGCCGCGACGTCGGTGCCGAGGTCTCCCCGTACGGGCCGCCCCTGGGCGTGCGCTACCCGGAGTTGGACATCGAGGCCGGCATCGCCGCCGCGCAGGCCGCCATGCCCGCCTGGCGGGACGCCGGCGCCCGGGTCCGCGCTGCGGTCTGCGTGGAGATCATCGAGAAGATCAACGCCCGCAGCCACGAAATGGCCAACGCGGTGATGCACACCTCCGGGCAACCGTTCGTGATGTCCTTCCAGGCCGGCGGTCCGCACGCGCAGGACCGGGCGCTGGAGGCGGTAGCTGCCGCCCTGGTGGAGCAGGAGCGGATCCCCGCCTCGGTCACCTGGGAGAAGCCCACCAAGGGCGACCCGATCCGGATGCAGAAGGACTACCGGGTGGTGCCCCGAGGGGTGGCGCTGGTCATCGGCTGCAACACCTTCCCCACGTGGAACGCCTACTCCGGCCTGTTCGCGTCGCTGGCCACCGGCAACCCGGTCATCATCAAGCCGCACCCCCAGGCGATCCTGCCGTTGGCGATCACCGCTGCGGTCGCCCGCGACGTGCTGGCCGAGGCCGGCTTCGACCGGGCCCTGGTCCAGCTGGCCGCCGAGGGGGAGCCGGTCGAGGGACAGGACGGCCTGGCCAAGACCCTGGCACTGCACCCGGCGATCAAGATCATCGACTACACCGGCGGCCCCGGGTTCGGCGGGTGGCTGGAGCGCCAGGCTGCTGCCACCGGAACCCTGGTCTACACCGAGAAGTCCGGCCTGAACACGGTGGTCATCGACTCCACCGACAACCTCAAGGGGCTGTTGGGCAACCTGGCCTTCTCCTTCTCGCTGTACTCCGGCCAGATGTGCACCGCCCCGCAGAACGTCTACGCCCCAGCCACCGGGATCAGCACCGACGAGGGCGAGTTGACCTATGAGCAGTTCGCCGAACGGCTCGCCGAGGCGATCACCACGTTCAACGCCGACGACGCCCGCGCCGTCGAGATCCTCGGCGCCACCGTGAACCCGGACGTGCGGGCCCGCGCCACCGACGTGCCGGCCCTGGCGCAGCGGCTGGGCGGCGAGGTGCTGCTGGACGCCCGACCGATCACCCACCCCAGCTACCCCGATGCGGTGGTGCGGGTCCCCGCACTGATCGGCGTCGACGCCGGCAACGCTCCGGCATACAGCCAGGAGTGCTTCGGGCCGGTCGCCTTCCTGATCCGCACCGACGACACGGCCGCCTCCCTGGACCTGTTCCGCTCCACGGTGCGCGAGCACGGCGCCATGACCGCCTCGGTCTACTCCACCGACGAGCAGGTGCTGGAGCAGGCACGGCAGGCCGCCGCCGATGCGGGGGTGGCGCTGTCGGAGAACCTGACCGGGCAGATCTTCGTGAACCAGACGGCAGCCTTCAGCGACTTCCACGGCACCGGAGCCAACCCGGCTGCCAACGCGGCCTACACCGACGCCGCCTTCGTCAGCAACCGGTTCCGCGTCATCACCAGTCGGCGCCATGTCTAGCCAGGGGTTCGGGCGAGCCGCCCGGATGGTCTCGCGGCGGGCGTTGCGGCAGCGTCGGCGCGGCGACTGGCGCACCCGGGACCGGGATTCCACGCTGACCTACCACGCCCGCAGCACCAGGATGAACCGGAAGGTCTTCCAAGGGGTGGCCTTCGCCGAGGCGTTCACCTGGGCCGGTCTGCTGGTCGGGATGTACTTCAAGCACATCGCCGAGACCTCCGAGGTGGGGGTGCAGATCTTCGGCCCGTTGCACGGTGGGATGTTCCTGATCTACCTGCTGGTCGCGGGGGCCACCAAGAGTGTCTTCCGGTGGAGCTGGGGGGTGTTGGCCCTCGCCCTGGTGGCGGCGGTGCCACCCTTTGCGACCGTGGTCTTCGAGCGGTGGGCCCTGCGCCGTGGGCTGCTGGCGGATCAGGCGCCTCCTCCGGTGCGGCAGGACCCGGATCAGCCCGTCGGGTCGGCCGCGCCTCGCGGGTGAGCGCCCCAGCCGACCGGGGGACCGGCACCAGTAGGCTGACCGGGTGAGCACAGCTGCTGCGGCGCCGCGTCTGCGTGAGGTCGCGGCCGGAGTGCTGGAACTCACCTGGCCATCCGGGACGGTCCCGGCCGCCGAGGAGGTCAGCGAGCTGCTGGACCAGGCCTTCGCCGACGGGGCACACCGCGTCGAGGCGCTGGTCGCCGTGGGGGACCGGGAGACCCGCATCCGGCTGCAACGAGCCGGGTTGCGTCCAGAGGGCACCGCTCGGGGTCGCGGGCAGGACCCCACCGGCGCACCCGTGGACCTGACCCTGCTGGCCCGGCTGTCCGACGACCCGTTGCCCGGGACCCGGGAGTCCTTCCTGGCGATGCTCAATGCCACCCTGCCCCGCACCCGGGTGATCGCCCAGGGGCTGGTGCACGACGGCTCCGGTCGGGTGCTGCTGTGCGAGCTCACCTATAAGACCGAGTGGGACCTGCCCGGCGGGGTGGTCGATCCGCGGGAGTCCCCGCGCCGCGCCCTGGAGCGGGAGGTCGCCGAGGAGCTCGGTCTGGCCTTGCCCGCCCAACAACTGCGTGCCGTCAACTGGATGCCGCCCTACCGGCAGTGGGACGATGCCGTGCTGTTCGTCTTCGACCTCGGGGTGGTGCCCGACCTACCGGAACGCGCCCGGTTGGAGACCCGGGAGCTAGCCGAGGTGCACTGGGCCGCCCCGGCCGAGTTCTCCTCGAGAATGGCCCCGTATGCCGTCAGGCACCTCACCACGGTCCTCGCCGCAGACCCGGGGGCCGGGCCGATCTTCCTGGAAGATGGC
>CAYVEH010000008.1:35607-37715 GCA_964450585.1 uncultured Ornithinimicrobium sp. | reverse complement strand
ATCCTAGGCCGGGCACTGGCAGCGGGCGCCGGCCCGGCAGCGGGCTCGGCAGCGGAGCCCTGACCAGAGCAGCAGTCGGCACCACCGGGGATCCGTGGTGTCCCTCAGACCAGACGCACCACCGGAGCCGGCGGAGCCCCGGTCTCCGAGCGGGTCAGGCTCACCTCGAACCGGGACCGGTCCGCCCGGTGGTAGGCCACGAACGTCTCGATCGGCACATGATCGGCGCCGTAACTGACACTGGTGAGCTTCAGCACCGGGTCCGAGGCCGGGATCTGCAGGTCGTGGGCCATCCCGGCGTCGGAGCGCTGCGCCTCCACCACCCGGTCGCTACGCACGATCTCCAGCCCGTACCGCTCCGCCAGCACGTGGTAGAGCGACTGCTCGGTGAAGTCCTCGCGCACCAGCTCCGGGGCGAGCGCGAACGGCACGTGACTGATCGTGTAGACCCACGGCTCGTCGTCCACGAAACGCAGCCGCTCCAACAGCACGACCGGGGCATCCAGGTCCACCTGCAACCGTCGGCTGATGTCGGCATCGGCCGGCTCGACCATCATCCGGCGCACCTCGCTGCGCAGCGTGCGGCCCATGGCGTGCACGTCGTCATACAGGCCATGGACGAACTGGACCAGGCTCTGGGAGGTTCGCGGGCTGGCCACGAACGTCCCCTGACCCTTGATCCGGTCCAGCACGTTCTCCCGGTGCAACCCGGCCAGCGCCTGCCGCACCACCGGCCGGGACACCCCGTAACGGCGGGACAGCGTGTGCTCCCCGTCCAACTGGTCGCCCGGGCGCAGCGCCCCGCTGGTCACCTGCTCACGCAGGATCTCCTTGAGCTGGCGGTAGTAGGGGACCGACGAGGACCGGTCGATCGTCCGTTCCGGCGGCGGTGCCGGGTCCTCGGCCATCATCGTGCTGCCTCAGCCGCGCAGCTGGGCGGCCTGCGCGGCCAGCTGCGTCACCCGGTCCCAGTCGCCGGCCTGCAGGGCGTCCTTGGGGGTGAGCCAGGAGCCGCCGACGCAGGCCACGTTAGGCAGCGCCAGGAACTCCTGGGCGTTGTCGACCGACACCCCACCGGTGGGGCAGAACGTCGCCTCCGGCAGCGGGCCCCGCACCGCGGACAGGTATGCCGTGCCCCCAGCTGCCAGGGCGGGGAAGAATTTCATCTCCGGCAGGCCACGGTCCAGCAGCGCGAGCATCTCGGTGAGCGTGGCAGCCCCCGGCAGCAGCGGCAGGCCGGTCTCCAGCACCGCGTCCAGCAGCCGGGGCGGGCTGCCCGGAGTGACCAGGAACTGTGCCCCGGCCGCCGCGGCCTGCTGGGCCTGCTCGGCGGTGGTGACGGTCCCGGCGCCGACCGCGATCTCGGGGACCTCCTCGGCGATGCGCCGCATCGCCTCCAGCCCGGCCTGCGTGCGCAGCGTCACCTCGATCACGCCGATGCCGCCGCGGACCAGCGCCTGTGCCAGCGGCACCGCCTGCTCGACCTGCGGGATCACGGCGACCGGGATGACCGGGGAGCGGGCCATCAGTTCGGCAGTGTTCATGTCTCACCTTCCTTGACGTCAGAATCGGTCAGCTCGGCCGGTGGGGCCGGCCGCAACCAGGAGCCCACCTGGGCGTAGGAGTCGGCCCGCAGGTCGGCCCAGGACAGGTCGTTGACCACCGGTGCGTCGGCCAGGCACAGGGCCAGCACCACGCACCCGGCGGCAGCGGCGGCCTGCCCGCCGGTGGGGGAGTCCTCGACCACCAGGGTGCGCTCCGGGCGGGCCCCGAGCCGGCCGATGGCCTCGCGGTAGATGTCGGGGGCCGGCTTGGGCCGCGGCACATCGGTGGCCGCGACCACCTCGTGCACCACCTGGTCCAGCCGCAGCTCGGCCACCAGGTGCTCCAGCAGCCGGCGCTCGGTGTTCGAGGCGATCGCCACCGGCACAGCCTCGGCCAGGTCCCGCACCACCTCGGCGGCCCCCTCGATAGGTGCCAGGTAGCTGGGCACGTGGGTCTCGGCCAGCTCCCGCATCAACCGTGCGGCCTGCTCGTGCTGGACCGGCTGCGGCACGCCCGCGGTGAGGTGCCGGACCGAGTCGTCGAGGCCGACACCGTGGGTGCCA
>CAYVEH010000008.1:28793-35507 GCA_964450585.1 uncultured Ornithinimicrobium sp. | reverse complement strand
CACGCCCGCGGTGAGGTGCCGGACCGAGTCGTCGAGGCCGACACCGTGGGTGCCACGGGCCAGGTCGTCGGTGTACTCCACCTCGTAGTGGGAGCACAGCGCCGCCTCGGCCACCGCCCAGCCGCGCTCGGTGTCGGCCAGCACCCCGTCGAAGTCGAAGACCACAGCCTCGATCCGGTGGCCCTGGACCATCAGCGTCATGGCGAGCCCTCCCAGGCCAACCACCGGGCCGGGTTGTCCTGCAGCAGCAGGTCCGTGGCCGCCGCACCGATCGCGGCGCGCACCCGCGGCAGGAACCGGTCGAAGAGATAGGTGAGCCCCGGCATACCGCCATAGGCCGCGTAGCGGGACCGGCGGGCGACGTCGCCGCCGAGCAGCACCCGCTCACCGGCGCCGGCCGCGATGGTGGCGGCGAGGCAGTCGATGAGCACCGAGTCCGGCCAGTACTGGTGCCGGGCCGCACCGTCATAGCCCAGGTAGGCGCCGCGGGAGGCGAGCTCGGCGTGCAGCACCGGGTCGGGGTTGCGGTCAACGTGGGCCAGCGCCACCCGGTCTGCCGGGCAGCCGTGGGTGGCCAGCAGGTCCAGCACCTCATGGGCGGCGGTGGCGTGCTCCAGGTGCACCATCACCCCCAGACCCAGCTCGGCACTGAGCCGGCCCGCGGCCGCCAGCGCCCGCTGCTCGAACGGCCCGATCGACCACAGCCCGACGCCGGCCTTGACCAGCCCGGCACGCACCGCGGTGCCGTCCATCCCCTCCAGCACCTCGCGGCGGAACCGGGCGTACAGCTCCTCCTCGGTCCACTGCAGCACCGGGTCGGTCGGCGCGTAGTGCTCGTGCCGGTGCACCCCGGTGGTGTGCACCACGTGCAGCCCGGTCTGCTCGGCGATCCGCGCGACGGCGGCCGGGTCGCGCCCCAGCCCGATCGGGGTGGCCTCGACCATCGCGCCGGCCCCCGAGCGGTGCAACGCGACCGCCTCGGAGGAGCTGGCCATCTCCTCGTCCAGCTCCTCCCCGGCCAACAGCGGGGTGACCTGGAAGAGGTGCTCGTGGTAGTCGGTGGCCCCCAGGTCAGCGGGGGCCAGGTCGCCGGTCACGGTCCGGATGATCGGGCTCACGACGTGGCGTCCCGGGCGGCCGCGGACAGCTCGGCCACGATCTGCGGGGTCATCTCGAGGTCGAAGACGTCGGCGATGACCTGGGTCCAGCCGTGGATGAAGTAGCGCCAGCCGTCGACGACGGTCAGGTCCCGCTCCGCCTGCTGCGCGCGGGCCTGGGCGAGGAACTCCAGGCTGCCCCGGTAGTTCAGCTCCCACACGACGGCACCGGTGGGCAGCGGCACGTCCGGCAGCGGGCTGCCGGGGCGGTCCTTGCCCAGCCCGGTGGCGTTGATGACCAGGCTGCCCGGCGGGAGCTGGCCGAGCAGCCCCGGCAGATCGGTCTGGTCCACCGGGAGCGTCTGCAGCTGCGCATTCGGTGCGTGCTGACTGACCACCGTCCGCAGGTGGTCCAGCCGTTCGGCGGAGACGTCCACGAAGGTCATCGAGTTCGGGCGGTCAGTGCGCCCGGCCAGGTACCAGCCGATCGCGGTCCCGGCCCCTCCGGCGCCCAGGCACAGCACCTGACCACCGTCGGAGAAGTGGTCCGCGGCCAGCACCTCCTCCAGCGCCAGCCCGGCGGTAATCGGGTCCTTGGCCGCCCCCTTGGTGTAGCGGCCACCTGCGGGGCGTGGCCCCCGGAGGGCGATGGAGGAGATCTCGCCGCAACTGGCCGCGAACGGGTCCAGCTCGTCAAACAGGTCCCGGGCGGCATCGTGCAGGGCGATCTTGTGGGTGGTCACCAGGGCGCCGACACAGTCCGGGTCGTCCTGCATCTCGGCCATCGCGGCGCGGTATGCCGAGGGGTCGGCTCCCAGCGGGATGTCCAGTCCCACCAGCTCGGCATCCAGACCGAGGATCTGCGCCCAGACCGGGAAGACCCGCATGATCGAGGAGGCGCCGGTGGTCACCCCGACAAAACGCATCCGCTGGGTCATCGGGAGCCTCCTGACGTGGTGGGCGGGGCAGTGCCGGTGCCGGCCGGGGCGGTCGGGTCGGTGCCGACCGGGTGGATCGGCTCCTGGCCCGCCAGGACGGCCAGCACGTTGTCGACGGCCAGCGACCCCATCAGGTCCACCGCCTCGACGGTCTGGGCGCCCAGGTGCGGAGTGAGCACGACCCGGTCGGCCAGCTCCGGGTCCAGCAGCGGAGAGGGGCGCTCGGTGGCCGACTCGGTGCTCAGCGTGTCAGCGGCATAGTGGCTCAGTTGGCCGGAGCGCAGCCCGGCGGCCACGGCCTCCTCGGCCACCAGCCCGGCCCGGGCGGTGTTGACCAGCAGCTGCCCGGGGGCACAGGCCTCCACCCACGGCTGGTCGATGAGTTGCTCACCACCGGGCAGGTGCAGGGAGACGATGGTGGCCTGTGTGCAGATCTGCGGCAGCGAGGCGGACTGGTGCCCATGGCCCGCGATGGTCTCCTCCGGCACGTACGGGTCATGCACCAGGACGGTGCAGCCCAGGGCGCCCAGCCGGCCGGCCAGGGCCCGGCCGATCCGGCCGAACCCGATGACGCCGGCCGTGGCGCCGGCCACCTGGCGCCCCCGGGTCACCGACCAGTCGCCGGCACGCACGCGCCGGTCCCCGGCCGGCACCGCCCGCAGCGTGGCCAGGATCAGGGCCAGGGCGTGCTCGGCCACGGCCTCACTGTTGGCGCCGGGGGTGTTGCTGACCGGGACGCCGGCTGCGGCCGCCGCGGCCAGGTCGACCGCGTCGGTGCCCACGCCGTACCGGGCCAGGATGCGCAGCTGCGGGGCCAGGGCCAGGTGTTTGGCGGTGACCGGGCCGGTGCCGGCGATCCAGGCGGTGGCCTGCGCCAGGGTCGGCTGCAGCGCGGCGAGGTCATGGTCGGCCGGGCCGCGAACGACGCTCAGCCCAGCCTGCGCGAGCCGGTCCACCAGGTCCAGGCTGCCGGAGGAGAAGGAGCGGCTGGTGACCAGCACCGTACCGCCGGTGGCGGCTGGCTCCGATCGTTGCCCCAGGTCAGCGGTGTCGGGCGGTGCCGTGGTGGGCTCGGTCATGCGCTCACCACCCGGGTGTCGAACCAGGGCTCTAAGTGCTCGTAGGCGGACACGAACTGGTGGTGCTGCTCGGTGGCCCGATCGGCCCGGGCCGTGTTGGGCTGGAACTCCGCGGCGAGCTCGGAGAGCGTCTTGGCCACCGAGAAGTCATCGACCAGCCCGGCGCCGACGGCCGCGGTGACCGCCGCCCCCAGGCTGTTCGCATCAGCGACGATCGTCCGCTGTCGCACCGGCACCTGCCAGATATCGGCGAGCACCTGCATCCAGACGGCCGACTGGGCACCGCCGCCGATGACGTCGATGCGGTCCATGGTGATGCCGCTGTCGGTGAACGCGCCCATGCAGGTGCGCAGGTTGAACGCCACACCCTCCAGCACGGCACGCACCAGGTGCGCCGGGCCGTGGTGACGCTGCAGCCCGGCGAAGGTGCCGGCCGCATTGGCGTTCCAGTGCGGGGAGCGCTCGCCGAGCAGGTACGGCAGGAAGTACAGCCCCTCATCGGCGGCGTTCAGGTCCGCGGCCTGCGCCAGGAGCCGGTCATAGGCGTCGGCGCCACCGCCGAACAGGTCCATCACCCAGCTCAGGCTGGCCCCGCCGGCCTGCATCGTCGCCGTGGGCACGAAGTACCCCGGCACCACGTGGTTGAACGTCATCGAGCGCATCTGCGGGTCGTGCAGCGGGGCGGTGGAGGAGCAGGAGATCCACGAGGAGGACCCCAGGCACGCATACGGGGCGTCGTCCTCGGTGAGCACCCCGGCACCCAGGGCGGCCATCGGCCCGTCGCCGCCGCCGAGCACCACCGGGGTGTCCACCTGCAGTCCGGTGGCTGCTGCGGCCTCGGGCGTCAACCCGCCCACGACCGTGCTGGAGGCGACGATCGGCGGCAGCAGGTCCGCATCCAGGTCGGCAGCGGCCAGCAGGCGCTGGGACCAGCGGGCCCCGCCCTGGTCATAGGCGTCGGTGCCGGAGGCGTCGGAGGGGTCGGTGACCAGGGTGCCGGTCATCCGGTGGACGATGACGTCCTTGGCCACACAGACGTGCCGGGTGCGGGCCCACACCTCGGGCTGGTGCTCCCGGACCCACATGATCTTGGCCAACGTGTACGTCGGGTGGATCCGGTGACCCAGCTCCTGGTAGGCGCTTTCCTGCCCCACCTGCTGCAGCAGCGCGTCGGCCTGGGCGGTGCTGCGGTGGTCGGCCCAGATCATCGCCGGGCGGGTGACCCGGTACTCCTCATCCAGGAAGACCGCGCCCATCATCTGACCGGAGAGTCCGACCACGGAGATATCCGCGGCGCTCGCCCCGCCGGCCTTCAGCAGACCCCGGGTGGCGGCGCTGACGGCGGACCACCACTGCTCCGGGTCCTGTTCGGCCACCCCGTCGGCGCCGAAGGTGGTCGGGTACTCGGCGGTGTAGGTGGCCAATGTGCGCCCCGTGTCGTCATGGAGCGAGGCCTTGTCACCGGTCGTGCCGAGGTCGTGCGCGACGATCATCGTCAGAGGGCCCCTGTCGCAGAGAGTGGACAATTTCCTCGAGGGTGCCCTTGTCATGACAACTTTGTCAAGGGTTGTCATGACATCTGATTGGTCCTACAGTGAGCGACACCGCACCACGTCCGCGGTGCGGCACCGGCGAGGGAGGATCTGCCTGATGACGAGCTCAGTCCCAGAGCCCGGTCGGCTCACCGTCGGCACGGACGGGACGTTGACGGGTGCCACCGGCAACTACACCAAGCGCCTGGGCGATATGGCGGGGGTCTACCGGGACGCCCAAGCTTACGAGGAGCAGGTGGCCCAGCACGGGCCCGACACGGTGGTCTACACCGTGCAGGAGCACCGGAATGTCACTGACGACGGCGCCCTGATCATCGGCACCAGCACGCTGCTGCCCGGCCGCATCGGCCAGGAGTTCGCGGTGACCCGGGGGCACCTGCACGCACGCCCGAACCGCGCCGAGCTCTACCACTGCCTCAGCGGCACCGGCGTGATGCTGCTGGAGACCGTGGACGGGCGCACCGAGGCGGTTCCACTGACCGCCGGGGAGGCAGTGCACGTGCCCGGGCACTGGGTGCACCGCAGCGTGAACGTCGGCGACGAGCCGTTCGTCACGTTGTTCTGTTACCCGGCTGATGCAGGTCAGGACTATGACCTCATCCGGGATGCTGGCGGCATGGCGGCCCTCGTCGTGGACGATGGCGCCGGCGGCTGGACCACCACCCCCAACCCCGACCACACCGGTTACGAACGGAGATCCTGATGCTGAAGACCATCAACCCGCTGCTCACCGGCTCACTGCTGCGGATCCTGGATGAGATGGGCCACGGCGACGTGCTCGGCCTGGTGGACCGCAACTTCCCGGCCTACCGCTACGGGGTGCCGGTCATCGACCTGCGTGGCGCGGACACCGAGGCGGCCGCCACCGCGCTGCTGAGCGTCTTCCCGCTCGACGGCTTCGTCGAGACGCCGGTGCGGCGGATGGAGATCGACGGCGAGCCGGACACCGTCACCGACTCCACCTCGGCGCTGCAGCGCATCGCCACGCAGGCGGAGGGCACCGACATCACGATCGCCTCGGTGGAGCGGTTCGCCTTCTACGAGCAGGCCAAGGCGGCGAGCGCGTTCGTGCACACCGGCGACACGATCCCGTATTCCTGCTATCTGCTGCAGAAAGGTGTTGTGTGACGGGTCTGTGCCCGTACTATGCAACCCAGACATAGGATGTTTGACCGTCGTAACGGGCCTGGAGCCCGATCTGTTCAAGCTCTGACTTCAACGGAGAAGAAGGTGGGACCGTGACCACGCTCCTCGAGATCCAGGACGTCTCCAAGAGCTTCCCCGGCGTCAAGGCGCTGCAGGGGGTCAACCTGACGCTGGACCGGGGCGAGGTACTTGCCCTGGTCGGTGAGAACGGCGCCGGCAAGTCCACGCTGATGAAGATCCTGTCCGGGATCTACACCAAGGACACCGGCACCATCAGCATCGACGGGCGCCAGGTCGAGGTGGCCGGCCCGAAGGATGCCCAGCTGCTGGGCATCAGCATCATCCACCAGGAGATGAACCTGCTGCCGCACCTGACGGTCGCGCAGAACATCTACATCGGCCGGGAGCCCCGCGTCGGTCCGATGCTCAACGAGCGGGCGCTGCGCCACCAGGCCAGTGAGCTGCTGCGGGAGCTGGGCATCGCCCTGAAGCCGAACGCCGTGGTGGGCAGCCTCACCGTGGCCCAGCAGCAGATGGTGGAGATCGCCAAGGCCCTGTCGTTTGACTCCACCAAGATCCTGGTGATGGACGAGCCGACCTCGGCCATCAGCCTCGCCGAGACCGAGGTGCTGTTCCGGCTCATCGACTCGCTGCGCGAGCGGGGCGTGGGCATCGTCTACATCTCCCACCGGATGGAGGAGCTGCGGCGCATCGCCGACCGGGTCACCGTGCTGCGCGACGGCCAGTACGTCGGCACCCGGGACATCGACGAGATCAGCGACGACGAGATCATCGCCATGATGGTCGGCCGTGAGCTGGTGGGCCAGCAGGCGGTGCGGCAGCAGAGCCAGGACGGCTCCGCCGAGGTGGTGCTGTCGGTGCGGGGGCTGTCCACCAAGGC
>CAYVEH010000008.1:0-28693 GCA_964450585.1 uncultured Ornithinimicrobium sp. | reverse complement strand
GCCAGGACGGCTCCGCCGAGGTGGTGCTGTCGGTGCGGGGGCTGTCCACCAAGGCACTGCTGCGTGATGTCTCCTTCGACCTGCACAAGGGTGAGATCCTCGGCTTCGCCGGGTTGATGGGGGCCGGGCGCACCGAGACCGCCCGCGCCATCATCGGCGCCGACCCCAGCAACGGCGGCACCATCACGGTGCACGGCCGCGAGGTCCGGATCAGCGGACCGGACCAGGCCGTCCGGCTGGGCATCGGGTACCTGCCCGAGGACCGCAAGCACCACGGGCTGATGCTGGAGCAGGACGTCAGCTTCAACATGCTGATGTCCTCGCTGCGCCAGGTCCGCGGCCCGCTGGGCTGGCTGAACAAGCGCAAGGGCCGGGCGGTCACCCAGCAGTACATCGACTCGCTGCGGATCAAGACGCCATCCACCCGGGCCCTGGTCAAGAACCTCTCCGGTGGCAACCAGCAGAAGATCGTCATCGGCAAGTGGCTGGCCCGCGACTGTGACGTGCTGATCTTCGACGAACCCACCCGAGGGATCGATGTGGGCGCCAAGGAGGAGATCTACCGGCTGCTCAACGAGCTCGCCGAGCGCGGCAAGGCGGTGATGGTGATCTCCTCCGAGCTGCCGGAGGTGCTGCGGGTATCCCACCGGATCGTGGTGATGTCGCAGGGCCAGGTGACCGGCTCCTTGGACAACGACGAGGCAGATCAGGAGAAGGTGATGGCACTCGCCACCAGGAACATCAACAAGGACGTGGTTGCATGACCGACGCACAGAACTCCCCGACCCAGACGCGGGAACCGGCGCCGGCCGGTGCCACCGCTGAGGCCGCCAGCGCAGGCCCCTCCTGGCGTGGCCGGGTGGGCCAGGGGCTGCAACAGTTCCTGGCGTTCGGCACCCTGCTGGCCCTGGTGCTCTTCTTCTCCATCGCCAGCCCGAACTTCTTCACCGTCAGCAACCTGACCTCGATCCTGCTGGCCACCGCGGTCATCGGCATCCTGGCCGTGGGCACCACCTTCGTGATCATCACCGGTGGCATCGACCTGTCCATCGGCACCGGCATGACGTTGTGCTCGGTGGTGACCGGCCTGCTGCTCACCGACATGGGGCTACCGCTGTTTGTCGGCGTGCTCGGCGGCATCGCCTTCGGTGCCCTGATCGGCCTGGTCAACGGGTTGAACGTGACCGTCCTCGGGCTGCCCTCGTTCATCGCCACGCTGGCGATGATGATGATCGCCGAGGGGCTGGCGCTGGTGCTCTCCGGCGTGCGCCCGATCTACCTGAGCTCGATCGAGGGCTTCCAGCAGATCGCCCTGGGCCAGCTGATCCCCCGCATCCCCAACGCGGTCCTCATCCTGTTCGTGCTGGCGCTGGTGCTGGGCATCGTGCTGACCAAGACCGTGCTGGGTCGGATGACCTACGCGATCGGCAGCAACGAGGAAGCCACCCGCCTCTCCGGCATCAACACCCGCCGCTGGCTGCTGGGCATCTACGCCCTGGCCGGGTCGTGCACCGGTCTGGCCGGTGTGGTGATGGCCTCCCGGCTCAGCTCGGCCCAGCCGCAGCTGGGCATGGGCTATGAGCTGCAGGCGATCGCCGCGGTCATCATCGGTGGCACCTCGCTGCTGGGTGGTCGCGGCACCATCCTGGGCACCCTGATCGGTGCGCTGATCATGAGTGTGCTGATCAACGGGCTGCGGATCATGGCCGTCCAGTCCGAGTGGCAGACCGTCGTGGTCGGTGTCGTGGTCCTCATCGCCGTCTTCGCCGACAACCTGCGCAAGCGGCGTGCCGAGGGAGGTGGCCATAGCTGAGCGCCAGACCCTGGGCCACCCCGCGCGGGCGCTCACGGCCCACCACGAGCAGGCATCACCTCACCAGCATCCCGAACCACCCCAGGCCCATCCCGGGCCGCCCCACCCCTGCAAGGGAGCAGAAATGAAGCACACCAGACTCACCGTCCTGTCGATCGCGGCCGCGGCTGCGCTCACCCTGTCCGCCTGCGGCGGCTCCTCCGACGACCTCGTGGAGGACCCCGGCGCCCCGGCTGACGGCGGTGGCGCCGAGGGCGGCGGCGAGGAAGGTGGAGCCGAGGACGGCAAGTACGACATCGCGCTGGTCTCCAAGGGCTTCCAGCACCAGTTCTGGCAGGCCGTCCAGGCCGGTGCCGAGGAGAAGGCCGAGGAGCTCGGCGTCACGGTGACCTTCGACGGCCCCGCCTCGGAGACCGAGATCGATGCTCAGCTGCAGATGCTGCGCAGCGCCATCGAGCGGCAGCCGGACGCCATCGGCTTCGCGGCCCTGGACCCGGAGGCCTGCGTGCCGCTGTACGAGCAGGCCGAAGAGGCCGAGATCCCGATCGTGGAGTTCGACGCCGGCTGTGACTCCGACTACGCGCTGAACATCTCCAAGACCGACTCCCTGGTCGCCGGGGCGCTGGCCGCCGAGCACATGGCCGAGCTGATCGACGGCGAGGGCAAGGTCGCGATCGTTGCCCACAGCCAGATCAACAGCACCGGCGTGGAGCGCCGCGACGGGTTCGTGAACTTCATGGAGGAGGAGTACCCGGACATCGAGATCGTCGACATCCAGTACGGCGACGGGGACCACCTCAAGTCCGCGGACATCGCCAAGGCGATGCTGGCCGCCCACCCGGACATGGCCGGCCTGTACGGCACCAACGAGGGCTCGGCCATCGGCATCGTCAACGCCGTCACCGAGCTCGGGCTGGAGCCCGGCAAGGTGACGGTGGTCGGTTTCGACTCCGGGCAGGCCCAGATCGACGCCATCAAGAGCGGTCTGATGGCCGGCCTGGTCACCCAGGACCCGATGGGCATCGGCCGCTCCACCGTCGAGTCCGCCGTCAAGGCGATCGAGGGCGAGGAGCTGGAGCCCGTCATCGACACCGGCTCCTACTGGGTCGACCAGTCCAACATCGACGACGAGGACATCCAGGCGATGCTCTACGAGTGAGCCACTGAGCCTCACTGAACGCCGCGCGGCCGGGACCTGGACCAGGTCCCGGCCGCGTTGTCTGCTGGTCAGCCGACCGGCGTCAGCGGGATCAGCCCGGCCGCGGACAGGTCTGCCCACAGCTGTGAGGGCACCTGAGCCCCGAACCGGTCCGCGGCGGCCTGCACCTCCCGGGGGGAGCGGGCTCCGATCATCACCACCGTGATCGCCGGGTGCCGGGCCACGAAACCGACCGCTGCGGTCGGCACGCTGACCCCGTGATCGGCGCAGACCTGGTGGATGCGCCGCAGCCGGGCGATGACCTCCGGTGGGGCCGGCTCGTAGTTGTAGAGCACCACCTCCGGGAAGTCCGCGGTGGCCAGGGCCCCTGAGTTGTAGACCCCGGCGGCGACCACCTCGACGCCACGGGCCAGACACAACGGCAACAGGTCCCGGGCCGCCGGCTGCTCCAACAGCGTGTACCGCCCGGCGCACATCACCACATCCAGATCGGCCTCGCGCACACAACGGGTGAGCGCCGCCTCGTCGTTGGAGCCCACCCCGATCCGGCGCACCAGGCCCTCGCTGCGCAGCTCGGCCAGCGCCGGCAGGGCCGTCCGGATGCCGACCTCGAGGTCGAAGACGTCCGGGTCGTGCAGGTAGAGGGTGTCGACCCGGTCCAGCCCCAGCCGCTCCAGGGAGTCCTCCAGGCTGCGGCGCAGACCGTCGGGGGTGAAGTCCCACCGCCGCCGCAGCCTGGCGGGCACCACGAACCCTGCCGGGTCCTGGTCGCCGGGCCGGTAGTCCGGGTTCGGCTCCAGCACCCGGCCGGCCTTGGTGGAGACCAGCGCCTGGGCGACCACCGAGTCACCGCCGGCCGTGCCAGGCGCACCGGCGGCCGTGTGCTCGCCACCGACCGGGCCGGGCAGGGCCCGCAGCGCCTCGCCCACCCGCCGCTCGGACTGGCCCAGCCCGTAGTGCGGGGCGGTGTCGAAGTGCCGCACGCCCAGCTCCCAGGCGGTGCGCAGCGTGGCGGTGGCCGTGGCCGCACTCACCGGGGCATACAGATTGCCGAACGCCGCGCAGCCGAGCCCGAGCGCCGTCATCGCCTCCGCAGCCCCCTCAGCCGGCCTGGTCAGCCGCCCAGGCGGGCCCGTCGGGGAAGGCGAACTCGGCCCGGCTGGCCTGAAGGATCTCGGTGCCGGCACCCGGGGCCACCGGCGCCCGGTAGCGACCGTTCTCGATGACGGTCGGGGTCACGAAGTGCTCGTGCAGGTGATCGACGAACTCGATCATCCGGCCCTCCATCGTCCCGGAGACGGCGACGTAGTCGAACATGCTGATGTGCTGCACCGCCTCGCACAGCCCGACCCCACCGGCGTGCGGGCAGACCCGCACCCCGAACTTGGCGGCCAGCAGCAGGATCGCCACATTCTCGTTCACCCCGGCGACCCGGGTCGCGTCCAGCTGCAGCACCTGCAGGGCGCGGGCCTGCAGCAGCTGCTTGAAGATCACCCGGTTGGCCACGTGCTCGCCGGTGGCCACCGGGATCGGCGCAATGCCCTCGGCGATCGCGGCGTGCCCCAGGATGTCATCGGGGCTGGTGGGCTCCTCCACCCACGCGATCTGGTCGTCCTCCAGCGCGCGCACCCACTCGATCGCCTCGGCCACGTCCCAGCGCTGGTTGGCATCGACGGCGATCTGCACCTCGGGCCCCACGGTGGCCCGGGCGATCTGCAGCCGCCGTGTGTCGTCGGCGACGTCGGCGCCCACCTTCAGCTTGATCTGGCTCCAGCCCTCAGCCACCGCCTCGGCGCACAGCCGCTCCAGCTTGGCGTCGTCATAGCCCAGCCAGCCCGGGCTGGTGGTGTACCCCGGGTAGCCGGAGGCCAACAGCTCGGCCTCCCGCTCGGCCCGGCCCGGCTGCGCGGCCTGCAGGATCTCCAGGGCCTCCTGGCGGGTGAGGGCGTCGCTGAGGTACCGGAAGTCCACCAGGTCCACGATCTCCTCCGGCGACATCCTGGCCAGCAGCTGCCACAACGGCAGCCCGGCCCGCTTCGCCTTCAGGTCCCACAGCGCGGTGACCACCGCTCCGGTGGCCATGTGCATGACGCCCTTCTCCGGCCCGAGCCACCGCAACTGGGAGTCGTGCACCAGCTCCCGCCAGGTGGCGCCCATGTCGGCCAGCAGCGGCTCCACCTCCCGGCCCACCAGGTGCGGCCGCAGCGCCTCGATCGCGCCGCGCACCACGTCGTTGCCCCGGCCGATGGTGAACACGAACCCGTGCCCGCGGTGCCCGTCGTCGGCGTCGGTCTCCACGATCAGGTAGGCGGCCGAGTAGTCCGGGTCCGGGTTCATCGCATCGGAGCCGTCGAGCGCTCGCGAGGTGGGGAACCTGATGTCGAGGGTCGACAGGGACACGATGGTGCTCACAACTTGACCTCCTGGATCCGTCACGTGATGCCCGCCATTAAACATCAGATGTTCTGGCGGCTTCTAGTGCCGGGGTGCATGGACATCAGATGTCTGGTCCGAGATACTAGGGTGCGGCGACGATCAGGTCGCTGCGTCCGAGTGTCGTCGACAAACGAGGAGTGCCGTGCGGTTCTTGCAGGTGGGTGAGCGGGGCGCGGAGCGCCCTGTGGTGCAGGTCGACGATCAGCAGGGGGCCGTGACGACATATGACCTCTCCGGGGTCACGGAGCGGATCGACGGGGCCTTCCTGGCGGCCGACGGACTGGCCCGCGCCCGCCAGCTGGTGGCCGACGGATCGCTGCCGCAGGTGCGGGTGGACGGCCAGCGGATCGGCTCCCCGATCGCCCGCCCCCAGGCGGTGCTCTGCATCGGGATGAACTACGCGGCGCACGCGGCCGAGTCCGGCTCCGCCCCGCCGGAGCTGCCGGTGCTCTTCCTGAAGACGCCCAACACCATCGGCGGCCCGGACGATGCGGTGCGGATCCCGCCGCACAGCACCAAGACCGACTGGGAGGTCGAGCTCGGCGTGGTGATCGGTCGGCAGGCCAGCGAGCTGACCTCCCCTCAGGAGGCTGCCGCGCACATCGCCGGCTACGTCGTGGCCAACGACCTGTCGGAGCGCACCTGGCAGCTGGAGGAGTCCGGCGGCCAGTGGTCCAAGGGCAAGTGCCTGACCGGCTCCACCCCGCTGGGCCCGTGGCTGGTCCCGGCCGAGGACGTCAACCCCGGGCAGCTGCGGCTGCGCAGCTGGGTCAACGGCGAGTTGCGGCAGGACTCCAGCACCGCCGACCTGATCTTCTCGGTGCCGTATGTCGTGCACCACCTGAGCCAGTACCTCACCCTGGAGCCGGGGGATGTGATCCTGACCGGGACCCCGGAGGGGGTCGCCCTCTCCGGCCGCTTCCCGTACCTGCGGCCCGGGGACGTGGTCGAGATCGAGATCGAGGGCCTGGGCCGCCAGCGCCAGCAGATGGTGGGCGATGAGCCGATGAGCGCCGCGGCGTCGACCGCGCAGACCAAGGGAGAGCAGGTATGAGCAAGGACATGGACGGGCTGGTCGCCCTGGTCACCGGGGGTGCCTCCGGGATCGGTGCCGCGACCGCCGAGACCCTCGCCGCCCGCGGGGCCCGCGTGGCGGTGCTGGACCTGAACCCACCCACCGACGGCCCGCACCTGGGGCTGCGCTGCGACGTGGCCGACCGTGCCTCGGTGGAGGCCGCCGTGGCCCAGGTGGTCGAGCAGCTCGGCCGGCTGGACATCGTGGTCAACAGCGCCGGGGTCGGCGCCCAGGGCACCGTGCTCGACAACGACGACGCCGAGTGGGACCGGGTGCTGCAGGTCAACGTCATCGGCATGGCCCGGGTGATCAGCGCCGCGGTCCCGCACCTGCGCAACTCACCGGCCGCCGCGGTGGTCAACGTCTGCTCCATCGCCGCCACCGCCGGGCTGCCCAGCCGGGTGCTCTACAGCGCCAGCAAGGGCGCAGTGCTCTCGATGACCCTGGCGATGGCCGCCGACCACATCCGGGAGGGCATCCGGATCAACTGCGTCAACCCCGGCACCGCCGACACCCCGTGGGTCGGCCGGCTGCTGGACTCCGCCGACGACCCGGTCGCCGAGCGGGCCGCCCTCAACGCCCGGCAGCCGCACGGCCGCCTGGTCGCCGCCGACGAGGTGGCCGGCGCCATCGCCTACCTGGCCTCCCCGCAGTCCGGCTCCACCACCGGCACCTCGCTGGCCGTCGACGGCGGCATGCAGGGCCTGCGGTTGCGTCCGGTCGAGCAGTGAGGTGAGCCGATGACCCGCGCGTTCCTGGGCCTGGACGTCGGCACCTCCAGCACCAAGGCGGTGATCGTCGGCGAGGACGGCTCGATCGCCCGCTCGGCCACCCGGCCGCACAGCCCGCAGCGGCCCGCCCCCGGGCACGTGGAGATGGACGCCGGCATCTGGTGGGAGGAACTGGTCTCGCTGGTCGAGGAGCTGACCGGCGACGGCGCCTTCCAGATCGCCGCCGTCGGCGTCAGCGGGATGGGCCCGTGCGTGGTGCTCACCGACGCCGACGGACAACCGGTGCGCCCCGCGATCCTCTACGGGGTGGACAGCCGTGCCGGCGCCCAGATCCAGGCGCTGGAGGCCGAGCTGGGCCGGGAGGCGATCCGCGATCGGTGCGGGTCGGTGCTCTCCAGCCAGGCCGCCGGGCCCAAGATCCGCTGGGTGCGGGAGGAGGAGCCGCAGGCGTATGCCGAGGCGCGCCGCCTCTTCATGCCCTCCTCCTGGCTGGTGCACCAACTCACCGGTGCCTACCGGATGGACCGGCACTCGGCCAGCCAGTGCACCCCGCTGCTGGACCTGACGACCGGCCAGTGGCACACCCCGTGGGCCCAGCAGGTGGCCCCCGGTCTGGAGCTGCCCGAGCTGGCCTGGCCGGGGGAGATCGTCGGCCACACCCGCGAGGCGATCGGCGGCGTGGCCGCCGGGGTGCCCGTGGTGGCCGGCACCATCGACGCGTGGGCCGAGGCGGTCAGCGTCGGTGCGCAGCAGCCCGGTGACCTGATGCTGATGTACGGCACCACGATGTTCCTCATCGCCACCGCCGACCAGCCCCGCACCAGCGAGGTGATGTGGGGCACCATCGGCGCCTACCCCGGCACCTACAACCTGGCCGGCGGGATGGCCTCCTCCGGGTCGGTGACCGCCTGGGTGCGCGACCTCACCGGCGGGGCGGACTTCGAGGAGCTGCTGACCGAGGCCGAGGCCTCCGGTGCCGGCGCGCGCGGGCTGCTGATGCTGCCCTACTTCGACGGGGAGCGCACCCCGGTCTCCGACCCGCAGGCCCGCGGCGTGGTGGCCGGTCTCACCCTGGGCCACACCCGCGGCGACCTGTACCGGGCGGCCCTGGAGGCCACGGCCTACGGCGTGCGCCACAACATCGAGTCCTACCGGGACGAGGGGGTGCAGGTGCAGCGCGTCGTCGCCGTCGGCGGCGGGGTGCAGCACCCGCTGTGGCCGCAGGTGGTCAGTGACGTCACCGGCCTGGACCAGGTGATCCCGACGATCACCATCGGGGCCAGCTACGGCATGGCGCACCTGGCCGCTGCTGCCGTCGGCGAGGCCGACATCGCCACCTGGAACCCCCCGGCCCGCACCACCCGACCCGACCCCGCCCGGCGCGCTCGCTATGACGAGCTCTACGGGCTCTACCGGGACCTCTACCCGGCGACCAGGCCCGTCGTGCACGCCCTGGCCGACCTCCAGCACAGCACCGACGCGAAGGAGCACTCATGACCTACCAACTCCCTGACCTCCGGCAGGCACCCACGGCCCCCGAGCGCACGGCATACCTGATCGCCAGCGGCGACCTGCGGGAGTCCGCGAACACCGCCGGGTGGCCGGTCCAGGTGGAGCTGGAGCGCATCGTCAGCGACGCCCTGGCCGCCAACGGCTGGAGCGTGCAGCGCGCCAACGAGGTCGACCCGCAGACCGGGCACGGCTTCATCTCCTCCCAGCGGATGGGCCTGGAGGTCTTCAAGGACATCCCGCCGGAGGCCCCGCTGATCGTGGCCGAGGCGGTCTGGCAGTACAGCCACCACGTGCTGGCCGGGCTGCGGACCCACCAGGGGCCGGTGCTGACGGTCGCCAACTTCGCCGGCCAGTGGCCCGGCCTGGTCGGGCTGCTCGGGCTGAACGCCGGGATGACCAAGATGGGCCGGGACTACGCGACCCTGTGGACCGTGGACGGCACCGATGAGTGGTTCCAGGACGGCATCCGGGAGTGGCTGCAGACCGGCACCGTCACCCACGACGCCTCGCACGTGCGGGACCTGCCGGCGTTGCCGGAGTCCGCGGAGCGGCAGC
Organism: uncultured Ornithinimicrobium sp.; assembly: GCA_964450585.1. Classification (GTDB taxonomy): domain Bacteria; phylum Actinomycetota; class Actinomycetes; order Actinomycetales; family Dermatophilaceae; genus Ornithinicoccus. The sequence continues at coordinate 19,412 of CAYVEH010000008.1, read as the reverse complement.
TGGGGGAGGCCCTGGCCCAGCAGCTGCGCACCGACAAGGCGATCATCGGCATCTTCGATGAGGGCTGCATGGGCATGTACAACGCCATCTTCGATGACGAGCTGCTCAACCCGACCGGCATCTACAAGGAGCGGCTCTCCCAGAGCGCGCTGTGGGCCGAGATGCAGCGGGTCGATGACGCCGAGGCCGCCGCGATCGGGCAGTGGCTGACCGAGGCCGGCATGACCTTCCGGCTGGGCACCGATGAGGAGACCGAGCTGACCGAGCGTCAGCTGCTGTGGCAGTACAAGATGTACATCGCCGCGCTGCGGATCTCCGACGACTTCGGGCTGGACGCCGTCGGCATCCAGTACCAGCAGGGGCTGAAGGACCTGGCGCCGGCCTCCGACCTGGTCGAGGGGCTGCTCAACAACGTGCAGCGCCCGCCGGTCACCAGCCGCGACGGCTCCCGGGAGCTGTATGCCGGGGTGCCGCTGCCGCACTTCAACGAGGTGGACCAGGGGGTCGCCGTCGATGCGTTGGTGACCAACCGGGTGTGGACCGCGATGGGCCTGGACCCGGCGACCACGCTGCACGACGTGCGCTGGGGCGAGGAGTTCGACGGCCAGTTCGTCTGGGTCTACGAGATCTCCGGGTCGGTGCCGCCGTCACACTTCGCCAACGGGTATGCCGACGCCGAGGGCTGGCGGCAGGGCAACGTCTTCTTCCCCGCCGGTGGGGCCACCATCAACGGGGTCTCCAAGCCGGGGGAGATCGTCTGGTCGCGGGTCTACATCGCGCAGGGCCGGCTGCACGCCGACATCGGCCGCGCCTCGGTGGTGGAGCTGCCAGAGGAGGAGACCCGGCGGCGCAAGGAGGCCACCAACCCGGAGTGGCCGATCGCGCACGTGGTGCTGCACGGGGTCACCCGGGACCAGTTCATGGCCAGGCACCAGGCCAACCACGTGCAGATCGCCTACGGCACCGACGCGGCCTCGGCCGATGCGGCGCTGGTCGCCAAGGCCGCCATGTTCGACGGGATGGGCATCGAGGTGCACCTGTGCGGTGAGGTGAACCTCGAGGCGGTCCAGCCGGTGAGCGCCTAGAGACGGTAGGTGCGCGCGGCCGTCCCCGACCAGATGGCCTGGGCCTCACTGGGGCTCAGGGCATCGATCAGCTCGGCGAGCACCTCGAAGGTGAGGACGTAGTCGTCGTTGAGCCGGGTCATCGGCCAGTCCCCGCCGTACATCATCCGGTCCGGGCCGAAGGCCTCCAGGGCGACGTCGAAGGACGGCCGCAGCGCCGCCGCGGTGTAGTCGATGCCCTCCAGGTGCAGCCCGGAGACCTTGGTGACGGTGTTCGGCTGGGCGGCGGCCGCGCGCATCGCCTCGGCCCACCGGGCCCAGGCCTCCGGGTCGGCCGGGGGCTTGGCCAGGTGGTCGATGACGATCGTCAGCTCTGGGTGACGGGCCGCGGTGGCGGCGATGTCAGCAGCGAACCACGGCCAGGCATCGGGCAGGTCCAGCACCAGCCCGGCCTGGCTGAGCACCTCCAGTCCGGCGTTCACCTCCGGTAGCCGCAGGAACTCCGTCGCCCGCGGGTCGCGGTGGATCAGGTGCCGCACTCCCTTGAACAGCGGCTCCTCGGCATACTGCTCCAGCTGGCGGGCGGCCGTGTCCGCCTCATCGAGGGGGACCCAGCCGACCACCCCGGTGATCCGGGTCGGGTGGTCCGCGGGCAGGGCGCCCTCGAGCAGGCCCTGGGCGGTCTGCAGCAGGTAGCGGGTGTCCGCTGCGGAGTCCTCGGCCTGCACCAGCACCACCTGGTCGATGCCGCACCGGGCGAGGGCGTCGGCGTTGCGGGCCGGGGTGTGCACCTCGGTCAGCGGAGCCAGGTCGTCGGTGATCCACTCATAGCGGCTGACCGACCGGTCCCAGACGTGCATGTGGCTGTCGATGATCACGGGATGAGTCCTTCCTGCCGCAGGGCGTCCCAGAGGTCTGCGGGCACGGGCTGATCGAGGCGGGCGATGGTCTGGCGGGCCTGGGCGGCGTCGCCGGCCCCGGCGACCACGGCGACGACCTGCGGGTGCTGCAACCCGAACTGCTGGGCCGCGGTCGGCAACTCGGTGCCGTGCTCCCGGCACACCTGGGCCAGGCGCTGGGCCCGCTGCAGGTGGGCGGTGGGCACCGGCCCGTACTCGTAGTGGGCGTCGGCGCCCGGCTCCGGGGTGGCCAGCAGCCCGGAGTTGAACTGGGCGGTGTTGACGATACCGACACCGGCCTGCCGGCACTCGGCGAGCAGCTCGGGGTGGGCCGGCTGCTCCAACAACGTGTAGCGCCCGGCCAGCATCAGCAGGTCCAGGCCGCCGAGGGCGACCGCGGCCCGGGCCGCGGTCACCGAGCCGGTCCCCACCCCGGCGTGGGTCACCAGCCCCTCCTCGCGCAGCGCGCAGACCGCCGGCACCGCGGACTGCAGGAACGGCAGGGTGTGCTCGGCGCCGTGCTGCTCGGGGTCGTGGACGTACAGGGTGTCCACCCGGTCCAGCCCGAGGCGGGTCAGGGAGCCCTCCAGCGAGGCGCGGATGCCGTCGGCTGAGTAGTCGACGACGCGCCGGCGGGTGGCCGGCACCGCGAACTGCTCGAACGGGTCCGACTCGCCGGCGAACTCCTCGTTGGGCACCAGCAGCCGGCCCACCTTGGTGGACAGCAGGAACTCCTCGCGCGGCTTGGTCTGCAGGAAGGCGCCCAGGCGTTCCTCGGCCAGACCGAGCCCGTAGTGCGGGGCGGTGTCGAAGTGACGCACCCCGGCCTCCCACGCCGCGGCGAACAACTCGTGGGCGTCCTGGTCGGACATGGCCGTGAACAGGTTGCCGGCGTTGGCGCTGCCCAGCCCGAGCCGGCCGAACTCCCGCACCGACTGGGCCAACGAGAACATCTCAGTCATCGGGGCTTATCCAATCACGCGGCCGAGACCCGTTCCGCTCGAGCCAACCGTGACCTCTCCGCCTGCCCCAGACGACTACCGGTAGACGGCGGGGAGGAGGTCGTGCCGGCGGTCAGCTGAACCGCGCGGGCGAGAGCGCCTGCACGAGCGGTTCGGACCGCGCGGCGTCGGGGTCGGTGATCATGCGGGTGAGCAACTCGGCAGTGGCTGGGGCCAGGGTCAGCCCGAGCATCCCGTGGCCGGTGGCGACGTAGGTGTTGGGTGCCGAGGGCACGCTCCCGATCGTCGGGATGCCATCGGGAGTCAGCGGGCGCAGACCGGCCCAGGGCGCTTGCTCCCCTGGAGGGCTGCCCCACCCGACGAAGGCACGGTGCGCGGCACGGCGGATCCCCGCAACCCGCGCCGGCGCGATGCGGTTCCCTCTCCCGCCGAGCTCCATGGTGCCGGCCAGGCGGGTCATCCCCTCCAGCGGGGTCACGGCCACCCGGGCGTCCTCCAAGGTCAGGGAGTGCCGCAGTGGTACCGGCGCCGGCCGGTAGTCCAGGCTGTACCCCTTGCCCGGATAGATGGGGAGGCGGAGCTCGAGCTGGGCAGCCAGGGACCTGGTCCACACGCCGGCGGCCAGGACAAACGCCTCGCCCTCCCACGCCCGTCCGTCCGCGGTCACCACGCGACGCACCGAACCGGTGTCTGCCCGCTGGATCGCGGTCACCACGCTGCCCTCGACCACCGTGGCACCCAGGTGACGAAGTCGCTGCAGTAGGCCATCGCTGAACGACTGCGGTTCGACCTGCCGATCCCCGGCGAAGCGCAGACCGTGCGTGATGCGTTCGTGCAGCACCGGCTCGTGCTCCTGCACGGCGGTCCCGTGCAACACCTCGGGGATGTGCCCGAAGCACTCATAGATGTCCAGGGAACGCAGGTGCTCGGCGAAGCGATCCCGAGTCTCGAAGGCCAGGATGACCCCGGCGCGATGCATCTGGCAGGACACCCCGTCCGCCACGTAGTCATCAAAGAGGTCGTTGGCGTCATCGGCGAGGTGCAGTATCTGTTCCAACCCCCGCCGGAAATCCGCCTCCGTGCAGTGTCGAGCCATCCTGATCAGGAACTCAAAGAACCCGGGAGAGAGGATTGGTCGCAGCGCCAGGGGGCTGTCCCGACGCAGTAACCAGCGGATGCTCTGCAGCAGCACTCCGGGGGCCGGGACCGGGCCGCACTCGGAGACCGCGATCTTCGCGGCATTGCCGAAACTCGCCGCCTCACCGGCACGGTGCGCGTCCAGCACGGTGACCGCGCACCCAGCGCGAGCCAGCCGGTATGCCGTGGCCAGGCCGACCACTCCGGCCCCGACCACGACGACTCTCATGCCGGCGCCCCGCCGCCGCCGTCGCCGCCGCCGTCGCCGTCGCCGTCGCCGTCGGCGCCGTCGCGGCTCAGGAACTCCGCGAGTTCGCGGGAACTGACCAGGGTGTGGATCTCCAGAGCGCGGCGCACGGCCTCAATGTCCCGACTGCGAAAGGCGGCAATGATCGCCTGGTGGGCGGAGACGTTGCGGCGCTCGTCCTGCTGGGCGGCCTGGTCCAGGGCCAACAGGATGGTCAGGTGGCCCTGCATGGCCGGCCACAACCGAATGAGGAACGAGTTCTCCGCGGCGGCCCAGATGCTGCGATGCAATTCCAGGTGGGCATCGTGTTGCCTGAGCGCGTCGGGCGACCCGAGTGCCTCGGCGCAGCTCTCCCAAGCCTGGAGGAGCAAGGTGAGGCGCCGGCCGGAGGAGTCGCTGAGGATGTCTGTGGCGGCCTGCAGGTCCAGCGCCATCCGCACCCGTGCCATGTCCAGCACCTCGACAGGAGTGAGGTCGGTGACCCGCAGCCCGCGATAGGGCTCCTGGCGGACCAGCCCCTCCTGGGCCACCTGATTGATCGCCTCACGAACCGTGGGCCGGCTCACGCCAAGTGCTCGGCTCAGTCCCGCCTCGGTGAGCCGTTCCCCCGGTGTCAGACGCCCCAGCACGATGCTGCGCCGCAACTCGGAGACGACGCCATCGCGTCGCGTGACGGACGAGACCGGGGCCACCCACGGCCCGGTCCTGCGTCGGCTCAGCTGCTGCTCGTCGTTCACTGCCCACTCCCTGAGTCTCGGGACCCCATCGAAATCAGGACACCAGAGTCTGTCTGACAATGTACAGGCTACGTCAAAGTCACGGCGAGCGGCCGGTTCGGCGTCCTCCCAGGTGAGAGCCCATCGCGCCACCTAGCGCCTATATCTGCAAGTTCGCACATTGGCCTGCAGGGGTGCTTATTGTCAAACAACCGACACTCCTCCTAATGTGCTGACCTAATCAGCCGTCCAACGGAGGACAGGACCATTGGCCACGCGAGGCACACCGACAGTGACAGGTCTCATCCCCGCCCACATCCTGCCCATGGAGCCGGGAGGGAAGATCCACTGGGAGGCGCTGACCGAGCACCTGAGCTGGCTCGTCGGAGTCCCCGGAGTGCAGTGGATCACCACCGTGGCCCACGCCTCCGAGGTGGCCACTCTCACCACCGCCGAGCGGCAGCGACTGATCGAGTACGTCGTTGCCGCCGTGCCGGAGTCGGTCTCGGTGATCGCCGGGGTGTTTGACGACGGGAGTGCCCGAGCGGCGGCCGACGCTGCACGGTGGGTGCGGGCCGGTGCCTCGGCCCTGCTGGTCTTCCCCTCGGGAGTCTTCGCCGGCGGTGCGCAGCGACACCCGGAAGCGCAGCGAGCGCACTACGAGACCATTGCGGAGGCAGTGGATGTCCCCCTGGTGATCTTCAAGTATCCGGTGGGTAGCCCCCTCGAGGTTCCCCTGGACACCACGCTGCGCCTGTGTGAAGCCATCCCGACCGTGGCCGCCGTCAAGGAGTGGTCCTATGACATTGTCGCCTACGAGGACACCTGGCGAGCCGTCAAGCAACAGGTGCCGCACGTGTCGGTGCTGAGCAGCTTCAGCCGTTCCCTGTTGGCTTCCCTGGTGGTCGGTAGCGACGGGATCCTCAGCGGCCACGGCAGCCTTGTCGCGGATCTGCAGGCCGAGCTGTGGGCTGCAGTGCAACGCCAGGACCTGGCTGGTGCACGAACTGTCTGGGACCGCATCTATCCGTTGGCGCGCGCCTGCTATGCCGACCCCTTCTTCGATCAGCACAACCGGATGAAGACCGCGCTCGGGCACCTCGGACGCATCCCGACCGAGGCCACTGGGGTGCGCGCACCCCTGGTCCCCATCGGGGACGAGGAGCGAGCCGTGCTGGCGCGGGCCTGCACCGAGGCGGGGATCTCGTGACATGGCACACCGACAGCCGTGCTTGGCCCGCCGGCCATCGAGGAGGCCGACATGACGGGTGAGACCCTGCGCTGCCTCGTGACCGGCGGAAGCGCCGGCATCGGCGCGGCGATCGTCCAGGAGTTCCTGGCTGGCGGCGCAGCCGTCGCTGTGCTGGACGTCGTGCCACCGGCACAGGCGTCCCGGGCTCGGGTGACCCACCTGCGCGCCGACGTACGCGACACCGCAGAGATGGCCGCTGCCTCCGAGCAGGCCAGTGACCTGCTCGGTGGACCCGTCGATGTGGTGGTGGCCAATGCCGGGCGCTGCCGCTCCGGTCGGCTGGCCGATGACCCGCCCAGTCACCTCGCGGAACACTTCGAGGTCAACACTCTCGGCGTGCTCAACACCTTTGCGCCACACATCGAGCCGATGCGCGTGCGGGGCTCTGGCGCGCTCATCGCGATCACGTCCAACTGTGCGCACTCCGCACGCATGGACCTGGGTGCCTACTGCGTCTCCAAAGCTGCCACCACCATGCTGATCCAGTGCTTGGCGCTGGAGCTGTCCGGTCACGGGGTACGTGTCAATGCGGTGGCTCCCGGCTCGTGCGACACCGAGATGCAGCGACGCCAGTGGGCCGAGCTCGGCATCACCCAGGAACGGCAGGTGCGCGGTGACCTGGAGACCTTCCGCTCGGGAATCCCTGCCGGCCGGCTTGCCGTCCCCACCGACGTGGCCCGGGCCGTCAGTTTCCTGGCCTCACCTGCTGCTGACTTCATGCGTGGAACGACTCTCGTCGTCGACGGTGCCCAATCCCTGTAACAGAAACACCCGAAGGAGAAGATGATGCGACGAACCCTCATTGCCACATCCATGACGGTCGCCCTGGCCCTCGGGCTCACCGGCTGCGGCGGTGGTCTGCTCAATGCCGAGTCAGCCGAAGGGGAAGAAGTGACGTGGCGGCTGGTCACCCACCAGGTCCCCGGCACCGCGCGGTACGAGACCACCCTGCCACTGTTCGCCGAGGAGGTGTCGAAGGCCACCGATGGGAAGTTCACGATCGAGCTCTATGGCGGTGGCACCCTCTTCCCGATCTCGGAGACCTACGACAGTGTCGCCCGCGGCACAGTCGAGGTGGCGGCCATCTTCACCGGCTACTGGTCCAGCAAGGATCCCGTCTTCAACCTGGTGAGCATCCCCGGAGACCCGATCACCGGGCCGGAGGAGCACTATCAGCGTGCCGAGGCGCTAGACCCGATCTTCGCCGAGCGGTATGCCGAGGACGGCATCCACCACCTCGGCGTCTTCGACTATGCGCCGAATGAGATGTTCATGTCCAATAAGAAGGTGGAGACCCTGGAGGACTTCCAGGGGATGAATATCCGAGCCACCGGTGTGGCGGGGCAGTTCTACGACATGCTCGGCGCCAGCTCGGTGTCGATCGCTGGTCCGGAGCTCTATAGCGCCCTCCAACTGGGCACAGTTGATGGGGCAGAGTTCAATGACTATGTCGTCAACGCTGAGATGGGCCTCAACGAGGTCGTTGACTATGTCACTGAACCGGCCCTTCACGGTGGGGTCACTTCGGATAAGGATCTCATCATCAACGAGAAATCCTGGGAGAGCCTGCCGGACTCTTATCAGCAAGCCATCGTGGATGCGCAGGAGAAAGTTCGCGAAGCATCAGCCACCGCGTATGTCCAGAAGAACAAGGATGCGGTTCAGGAGTGGCTGGACGAGGGTGTGGAAATCCTCGAACTGCCCGAGGAGGACGTCAAGAAGGCCCGGCAGATGGCCTATGAGTGGCTGGGCGAGTATGCGCATGAGAATGAGTACACCGAGCGCTACGTGACCGGCTACATCGAGGTGCTGCGCGAGCTGGGCTACACCGACGCCGCGGACGCGATCGAAGCCGCGAAGGGCCAGTGATGCTGCGGCGCATCGAACGGATTGCCACGTGGATTGGGGCGATCCTGCTGCCGGCCCTGGCCATCGTTGTGCTCTACAACGTCCTGGCCCGGCTGCTCGGAAGCGCACCCAGTTGGCCCTTTGAGGTCTCTATCTTCATGTACGGCATCCTGGCGCTGCTGGCCGGCGGTCAGGTGTTGCGCGACCAGGGGCACGTGGCCGTCGACATCGTGCCGCGCCGCTCGGGACTCAAGGTGCGCAGAATCCTGCACATCATGGTGATGCTCGTCATCTGCTTCGTGTGCGTCTATCTGGTCATCGACGGAAGTCTCGTCGCGCTCGAATCCACGAGGGCACGGGAGAGAAGCATCTTCCAGACGACCTTCAACCCAGAGATCTGGTGGTTTCGGTGGATGATTCCGATCGGTGCCGCGATCATCTTGATGGAAGCCATACGGCAGCTCATCGCCGCCCGCAAACCCGACGGGGTGCCCACCTACGACGAGGATGAGGAGATCGAGCTGTGAGTATGACCGAGATCATCCCCATCGCGATGTTCCTGGTGCTGTTCCTCCTGTTGGGCATCGGCGTTCCCGTGGCGTTCTCCCTCTTCTTCGTGGCGCTTGCCGCAGCACTGGTGGCCTGGGGGACCGGTGGGACCTCGCTTGCGGTGTCCAGCATGTTCGGGTCGCTGAACAACTTCACCCTGGTGGCCATCCCGCTCTTCATCCTCATGTCGGTGCTATTGGAGAAATCCAAGATCGTCGAGGAGCTCTTCGACTCCCTGTACTCCGTCAGCTGGAAACTGCGCGGAGGCCTGGCCATGGCCAGCATCGCCGTGGGAGCGGTGCTCGGTGCCATCTCAGGCGTGGTCGCCGCTGGAGTCATCGGGCTGGCACTCATCGCCCTGCCGCAGATGTTGCGATACCGCTACGACCGGTCCTTGGCGCTCGGTGCGGTGATGGCCGGTGGAACCCTTGGCCAACTCATCCCCCCGAGCCTGAACATGGTCGTGTACGGCGCCATGATGGGCGTCTCGGTCGCGGCCCTCTTCGCGGGTGGGCTGGCCGCCGGGGTCACCCTGGCCCTGATCTACGTGATCTACATCGTCATCGTCGGGATCGTGCGGCCTAGTGCACTGCCCAAACCGACCGGTGACGAGGCTAAGCCCGAGGTGAACCTGCGCAAGGTCGTCCAAGGGCTGATCCTGCCCGCGCTCCTCATCGCGGTCGTGCTCGGTTCGATCCTCACCGGGGCCGCCACCCCGACCGAGGGGGCCGGGGTCGGCGTCGTCGGCACCATCCTGCTGGCCCTGGCCTCACGGCGGATGTCCTGGACGGTGGCCAAGGAGGCTGTGTGGTCCTCGGTGAAGACCTCCAGCATGATTGCCTGGATCGTCGGGGGTGCGGCAGCCTTCAGCGGCGTCTTCGCCGGCGTCGGCGGCATGGCACTGGTGACCAAGGCGGCGCAGGCCGCGCCCGGTGGGCGGTGGGGCGTGCTGATCTTCGCGGTGCTGTTCATCTTCTTCCTGGGCATGTTCCTGGAAACGATGGCCCTGATCATGTTGGCGGCCCCGATCATTTCCCCGGTGGTGCTGGCACAAGGTTTTGACAGCTTGTGGTGGGCCCTTCTGTTCATGGTGGTTCTGCAGACGGCATACCTGACGCCGCCCTTCGGGTTTGCCATCTTCTATCTCAAGGCCTCAGCGCCACGTTCAGTGCGTATCGAACACATCTATCGGGCGACCCTGCCATTCATCGCCCTGCAGCTGCTGTTCTTGGTGCTGGCCATCATCTTCCCCTGGCTGCTGACCTGGCTGCCTCGCCTCACCCAACAATGACCTACAGAGAAAGGATGGTTCCATGGTGAACCCACAAACGATGAACGGTGTCTTTGCGGTGCCAACGACTCCGTTCGCTGACGACGGCTCGCAGAATATCGAGGCCCTCACCGCCGGAGTGCAGGGCGTGTTGGAGACCGGGGTCAGCGGCATCCTCGCCCTCGGCGCCACCGGGGAGGCCCTCTCCCTGACGCCACAGGAGCGCGAAACCCAGGTGCGTGCCGTGGTGGAGGCCGCTGGGGACGCCCACGTGGTGGTGGGGTGCATGGCCTACGCACCCACCGAGGTCCGCGCACTCATTGCGCAAGCCCGGCAGTGGGGGGCGGATGCGGTGATGGTCACCCCCCCGTTCTACGGCGGCCTGGAGCCGGACTCTGCCGTCGCCGCGCTGCACTCCATCATGTCCGTGGCAGACCTGCCCGTCATGGTCTACAACAACCCGCACTCGACCGGCACGGACCTGCGCCCCGAGCACCTGGCAACCCTGCTAGACACCGAGACCTTCTGGAGCGTCAAGGAGACCTCCGGAGGAGCCGCGCGCGTCCGTGAGCTGCGCGCCGCCCTAGGCGATGAGGTCGACGTCTTTGTCGGGGCCGACGGCATCGCCCTTGAGGGGTTCACCCAGGGGGCCAGTGGCTGGGTAGCGGCGTCGGCGTGGCTGCTGCCGCGCCCGTGCCAGCGTCTGTGGGAGTTGGCCCGGGACGGCAACTGGGTCGACGCCGTCGACCTGTGGGACCGGCTGGCCGGGCCTTTGGGCCAGATCGAGGACAGCCCTGCGTTCATCTCACTGATCAAGCAGACCCTGAGTCATCGGGGGGTCGAGCAGGGGCCGGTGCGGTCCCCGCTGCCGACCGCCCCACCGGAGGTGGTCGAGGCGCTCCTGGCCTCGATCGAGGAACTGGAGAGGAGCCCTGCGCATGTCTGACAAGGGTGCACACGCAGTGAAGGAACTCCTGGACGCCGACCACGGGGTGTACACCGAGGGCCGGCGGATGCCTGGCAAGGGCCCGTCCCTGGAGCTGATCTCACCGGCCACCGGGGAGGTGCTCGGATCCTTGTCCGAGGCTTCCGCCGAGCAGGTGGATGAGGCGGTGGCAGCCGGCCGTCGTGCCTTTGCCACCGGGAGCTGGGCCCACGACGCTCCACAACGAGCGGCCATCCTGCGCCAGCTCGCGGACCTGGTGGACGCACACGCCGAGGAGATCGCGTACCTGGACGCCGTGGAGGCGGGCAAGGTGTATGCCGACAGCATCGCCGAGGACGTCCCGGACGTCTCCAGCAACTTGCGCTTCTACGCCGATCTCATCACCCAGGAGGAGGGCCGCTTCCTCCAGGACGGCGCAGGCTGGGGATGGGTCCGCAAGATCCCGGTGGGAGTGGTCGGAGCGGTGTTGCCGTGGAACTACCCGATCGCCATGCTCGGCTGGAAGGTGGCTCCGGCGCTGGCCGCAGGCAATGCGATGGTGCTCAAACCTTCCGAGGACTCCACCCTGAGCGCGCTGTACTTCGCGGGCCTGGCCTCGCAGGCAGGGGTGCCCGACGGCATCCTCAATGTGCTCGCCGGGGGCGGCCCCAGCGTCGGCCAGGCACTGGGGCTGCACCCGGACGTCGACGTGTTGACCTTCACTGGCTCCGGTGAGGTCGGTCGGGCCTTCCTCGAATACTCCGCTCGCTCCAACCTCAAGAAGGTCTCCTTGGAGCTAGGCGGTCGGGCCGGCTACATCATCGACGCCGAGCACGCCGCGGACTTCGACCGGATCGCTGCCGACGTGGCTGGTGCCGCCTTCGGCACCAGCGGCCAGAACTGCACCGCCTCATCGCGGGTGATCTTCGTCGGCGACGATGAGGAGCGGTTCGGACGGTTCCGTGAGGCGTTGGTGGCCGCGACTCAGGCGGTGACGGTCGGCGACCCGTTGGCGCCGGACACGGTGATGGGGCCGGTGATCAATGCCGAGGCGCAACTGCGCATCACCGCCTGGGTGCAGGAAGCCGTCGCCAAGGGTGCCTCGGTCGTCTATGCCACACCGGAGGTGCCGGCACAGGGTCACTGGTGCCCACCGACGGTGCTGGCGGACGTGCCGGCGGACAGCGAACTGGGCCGTGGCGAGATCTTCGGCCCGGTCACCCAACTGGTGCGCGTCACCTCACGGGAGGATGCTGTGAAGGCGATCAATGACGAGCCGTATGGACTGGCCTCAACCGTGTGGTGCGAGGATCTGGCGCAAGCCAAATGGTGGACGGACCAGATCCGGGTTGGCACGCTGGCGGTGAACGGATACAGCGAAGGAACCACCGCCACACCATTCGGGGGACTGCGCCAGTCCGGGTTCTGGGGCCGGGACAACGGCCCAGAGGCCCTGGACGCCTACCAGGAGGCCATGACGGTCTGGGTCGCTCAGAGCTGAGCGCGGCGGCGTAGGCAACCGGCCAGCACAGGGCTGACCACCGGAACATGAGGAGCGGGCATGAAGGTCGACGCAGAGGACGTGAAGTACTTCCATGTGTTGGCCCATGCCGGCACGCTCGTCCGCGCTGGCCACGAACTGGGCGTGGACCACACCACGGTCAGCCGGCGGATCCAGCGGTTGGAGCACGCACTGGGCATCCGGTTGTTCACCCGCACCCGCACGGGGTGGACCCTCACCACCAACGGTGAGGGTCTGCTCCCGGCGGCCCGGATGGTCGCTCTCGGTGTCGACGTGTTCACCGAGGGCGACTCCTCCCGGATCGGGCCGGAGGAGTGGACGGTGCTGGCCTCCGACGGCTTCGCCGCCAACATCCTGGCCCCGCGGTGCGGCGATCTGGTGGCTGATGGGCGGATCATCCTGCACATCGTGTCGGCACCATCCCTGGCCAGCAGGGAAGGTGTCTCCTATGACGTGGCCGTCGTCCGTTCCCGCCCCAGCGGCTCATCGGTCCGCTCCAAGTTGCTGGCCAGTTACGAGATCGGGCTGTATGCGACCGAGCAGTACCTATCCGCTCACCGGCCCATCCGCACGCTGGACGACCTGGAGGGGCACGTCCTGAGTTGGTACCCCGAAGACCCCATCGCAGGGATCCCCGAGTTCGACACCTTGCGGCAGAAGCTGCCGGACTGCATCCGCCTGCAGTCGAACAACCTCAATGTGCACTCCCAAGCCGCCCTGGCCGGGGTGGGGTTGGCGATCATGCCCACTTACACCGCCGACCAGCACGACTCCCTGGTCCGGGTGCTGCCCGGGGCATTCAGTTACCACGGGCGGTACTGGACGGTGCTACCAGCGGCGCAACTACGTTGGGAGATCACCGAGCGGGTGCTGGCCTTTCTGCGCCGTGCCGTCCGGGACGCTGGTCTGATCGTCCCGGACGATCAGGAGTGAGTATGCCCGCGACGAACCGCGACAGACCCATCTGCGGGCCAGGGACCTGGCGTGATGCAGCGGGTCGACGTCCCCGATGCAACCGGAGCGCCCACCCTCGGGCGATTTGACGAGTCCAGGACAAGGAGCTGACAGACATGTCGAGGGTGCTACTGATTGGCGCCGGAGGAGTGGGCAGCCGCCTGGCTCGGCAGGTGGCCGGACTGGGCGGCGTCTCCGAACTGGTACTGGCCGGTCGGTCCGTGACGCGACTGGATGCGGCACGGCAGGCCTGCCAGGAGGCCGCGCCGGAAGCGAGGGTCCGCGGCATCCGGTTGGATCTCACCGCCGAGGACCCAACCGCCGAGGTGCTGGCCGACGAGGACCCCGCCGTGGTGGTGATGTGTGCTTCGCTGCGCAGCGCCTGGGACCTGCTGGGCCGCACCGACCCCGCCGCCACGGCCATCACCCGGGGCGGTCTTGCCGTCCGCCTGCCCTACATGCTCAGCCTGCCGCTGGCGCTGATGCGCGCGGTGCGGTCCTCCGGGATCTCCGCGCCCGTGGCCAACCTCTGTTTCCCGGACGTCACCGGTCCGGTGCTGGCGACCCAGGGCCTCGCGCCCACGGTCGGGCTGGGCAACGCCGGCATGCTCCTCCTGCGTGCGGCAGCTGCCGCGCACCTCGACCCACGCCGCGACCTTATCCGGGTGGTGGGGCACCACGCCCAGATGTTCCCTGCCGTCCAGGGCATCCGGCCGGCTGAGGGGCAGCAACCGCCCCGGACCTATCTGGGCGAACGCGCGCAGCGGGCGGACGACCTTCCGTACCAACCTGAGCCGCGCCAGCCGGGCAGTGACTTTGATGCCCTCACCGTCAGCGCTTCAGTCCCCGTCATCGAAGCGCTCCTGCCCGACAGCCCCGAGTTGCGATGGTCGGTGCCGGCACCGGGGGGGTTGCCCGGTGGGTACCCGGTGCGCCTTCAGGGGTCACGGGTGCAGCTGGACCTGCCCGAGGACCTGTCACGGGATGAAGCGGTCACCCTGAATAGCACGTGGGCCCACGGAGACGGACTCCAGCAGATCCTGCCCGACGGGACGGTTCACCTGACGGAGCTGGCACAACAGGCCGTGGCCGACCTGGACCCGCGCCTGGCTGAGCCGCTGCGCATCGCTGACCTGGCCGACCGGGTCGCGTTGCTGGACCACCACCTGCAGGCCGAGCGCACCGGCTCGGGCGCGTTGCCCCTGGCCTCCAGGGAGGCGTCATGCTGACCCGCCGGGTGATCAACACCATCGATGTGCATGCCGAGGGAGAGCCGGGCAAGGTCGTGCTCGCAGGGCACCTGCAGGTCAAGGGAGCCACGCTGGTGGAGCGTCTGGAGCACGCGCACACTCACTTCGAGGGGGTGCGGCGACTCCTCCTGCGCGAGCCGCGCGGTTATCCCGCGGCGTGTGCCGTGCTGGTGCTGCCTCCGGTGGAGCCGGACAGCGACTTCGCGATGATCGTCATGGAGCAGGGCGGCTTCCGTGCGATGTCAGGCAGCAATCTCATCTGCGCTGTCACGGCACTGGTAGAGACCCAGACCGTGCCGGTCGACAGCCCACACCTCACCCTGCGCGTCGACACCCTCGCCGGGGTGGTCACAGCGCACGTGGAGATCGCCGACGGGCGCGCCCTGTCGGTGAGTTTCGACAACGTGCCCTCGTTCGTCCTTCAGCGGGACTACCCGCTGAGTCTTCCCGAGTACGGCACGGTCCCGGTGGACATCGCCTTCGGCGGGCAGTTCTTCGTGCTGGCCCGAGCCGCCGACCTCGGGGTGTCGATCAGCAGGGAGCACACCCTGGAGATCCTACGTGCAGGTGCGGTGCTGCGGGCCGCTGCGATCGAGCAGGTCCCGGTGTCCCACCCACGCCAGGAGGGCATCAATGAGATCGGCCTGGCGATGATCCACGGCCCCGCTGAGCCGGCTTCAGCCAGCGCAGGACGCAACGCGGTGGTGATGCCCAAGGGAGAAGTGGACCTAGCTCATCCGCAGACCTGGACCGGAGTGCTGGACCGGTCCCCCTGCGGCACCGGCACCTCAGCGCGGATGGCCGCCCGGTACGTCCGCGGTGAGATGGCGGTGGGGGAGGAGTTCCACCACCAGGGGCTGCTCGGCACCACCTTCGTCGGTGGCATCAGGGGCACGTGTCAGATTGGTGACTACGAAGCGATCCTGCCGACCATCCGGGGTCGCGGCTGGATCATCGCGCACAACCAATATGTCCTGGCGCAGGATGACCCGTTCCCCGAGGGCTACACCCTGCAGGACCTCTGGGGCGCTGACCGTCCCAAGACCACTAACGAACGTCAACACGTGAGCGAACCCAGATGAGGAGGACGGCGAGATGAAGCGGCAGATTGAGGGTTACTGCACCCTCTGTCGGTCGAGGTGTGGGTCGCTCAACACCGTGGAGGACGGGCGGCTCGTTGCCGTGGAGCCACTCGCCGGTCATCCGACTGGCGGCGCCCTCTGCGTCAAGGGACGGGCGGCGCCGGAGATTGCCGGCAGTCCACGCCGTCTCACCGTCCCGCTTCGACGCACCACGCCGCGCGGTCATCCAGATCCAGCGTGGGAGGAGGTCTCCTGGGATGAGGCGCTCAGTGATATCGCAGAGCGCATGCTGGCTATCAAGGCGACCTCCGGGGCGGAGGCAGTCGCCTTTGCGGCCACGACGCCCTCGGGCACGCCGATCGTGGACAGCATCGAGTGGATCGAGCGGCTGACGCGCCACTTCGGCAGCCCGAACCTCGTCTATGCGGTGGAAATCTGCGGTTGGCACAAGGACTATGCCCACGCCCTGACCTTCGGACGAGGCATTGGCGCCCCTGACTACGAGGAGGCGGAGACCATCATCCTTTGGGGGCACAACCCGGCGCGCACCTGGCTGGCACAGGCCAGTCGCATCGCGGAGGCACGCAGCCGGGGTGCCACGGTGGTAGTGATCGATCCTAAGAAGGCCGGCAGCGGGCAGCAGGCAGACCTGTGGCTGCGCGTCCGGCCGGGGACGGATGCGGCACTCGCCCTCGGTGGCATCCGTCATCTGCTGCAGACCGGAGCCTACGACTGGGAGTTCCTGCGTGCATGGACCAATGCACCGTTGTTGGTCAACGAGGCCTCTGGCCGTTTTGTGCGGGCCGAGCAGGTGTGGCCGGAGACCAGTTCAGGAGCGTTCGTGATTGCCGATACCACCGGCGAACTGCGGCCCTATGACACTCACTACCCGCTGTCGGATCCAGGTCGGGTACGGCTGGAGGGGACCGTCACAATCACTACTGAGGATGGTCAGGTTATCCGAGCACGCCCTGCGTTCGCGCTGTTAGAAGAACACATTCGGCCTTGGACGGTGCAGGAAGTCTCCAGAGTTACCACCATAGACGAGGGTGACCTGCTGAAGTTCTACGACCTCTTGGCGGGCCAAACCCGCGTGGCTTACCACTCCTGGACGGGTGTGGGCCAGCACACCAATGCGACCCAGACCGAACGATGCATTGCCACCCTGTATGCCCTCCTAGGGTGCACCGACAGGCCTGGGGGCAACCTTTGGCTGGAGCCCCCGGCCTACCGGCCACTGGCTCCCTATGACGACCTGCCGGAGAAGCAGCGTCGCAAGGCACTAGGACTCGACGAGTTGCCCCTGGGACCGCCGCGGTTCGGGTGGGTGACTGCACGGCACTTTTGCCGCGCCGTGCTCGACCACAAGCCCTATCAAGTCCGAGGGCTGGTGAGTTTCGGCAACAACATGGTGGTGTCCCAGGCGGACGGCGAACGAAGCCGGCAGGCGATCGAGGCCTTGGACCTCTACGTCCACATTGACATGTTCCTTAATCCCACTGCTGAGCTCGCAGACTACGTCCTACCAGCGAACAGCCCCTGGGAGCGGGACGCTTTGCGCTGTGGCTTCGAGATCACACAGGAGGCAGTGGAACACATCCAGTTCCGCCCCGCGATGATCGATTCGGTCGGCGCGTCGCGAGCTGACTATGAGATTGCGATTGATTTAGCCCAACGCCTGGGGTTGGGGCACGAGTTCTTTGATGGTGACGTCCGCGCTGGGTGGGACTGGCAGCTGGAACCGCTAGGGTTGCGGGTGCGGGACCTCGTGGGCGATAAGCATTCGATGCGTGTACCGCAGCAGACTTCCCGGGAGAAATATGCAAAAGTTCTGCCTGACAGATCCGTCAGCGGCTTTGCTACTCCGACACGGCGGGTAGAACTGTACTCCGAGCAATTGCTTGCACATGGTTACCGGCCGCTCCCTACCTTTGTCGAACCGTTGACGGGTACGCGACATGGTGGAGTGACGGGTGCACCATTACCGCTCATCTTGTCCACGCACAAGAACGGGGTCTACGTGCACACGTCTCACCGGCATGTCGCCTCGTTACGCCGGCGGGCACCGGACCCGCACGTAGACATCAGCAGCGAACTGGCCGCAGCCCGAGGTCTCGTGGATGGCGACTGGGCTCTCTTGGAGACCGAGACGGGCACGTCACGCGCTCGAGTACGCATCGATGAAGATCTGCATCCCGGGACGGTGCTGGCCGACTACGGCTGGTGGGAGGATTGCCCGCCGCTCGGGCTGGCCCGCGTCCCAGATCTTGGGGAGGGAACGCTCAACATCAACGCGGTCCTCAGCGATGAGGAGCACGACCCCACGAGCGGGTCAGTGCCCCTGCGGGCGGTCGCCTGTGACCTGCGTCGCGATGCTGTACGCAGTGATGGCCACTGGGCTGGTCGGCAGCAGGTGCGCGTCGTTGGCCGCTGGCAGGAATCAGATTCAGTTGTGGGACTGCGTATCGCACCATCCAGTGGGCCGTTAGCACCTACCTATCGTGCTGGACAGCACGTCTTGGTCGCAGTGGGAGCGGACAGCCCGGCGCGGGCCTATTCCGTCACCCGCGGCGGGTCGCAGCACAACACCGTTGACATCGCTGTCCGCCTCGTGCCTGAGGGCACGGTCTCCAGCTACATCCATCGAGAGGTCGGTGTGGGCAGCCACCTGTGGCTGGAGCGTCCCCGGGGGACCTTCACCCCGCCCGTCCAGAGTGACCGTCCAGTCGTGCTCATCGCCGGCGGTGTCGGTATCACTCCCTTTGTGGGCTACCTACGATCACTGCTGGAAACACCACACCGACCCCCTTCGGTGACTTTGCTCGGAGTCTTCCGAAACTCCGGCGAGCATCCACTTGCCGCAGAGTGCTCGCGTCTGGAGGGTCTGATTCCTGAGGTGCGTTTGGTCACTTGGTACTCGCGGCCACTGGCTGAGGACCGGCTGGGTGTTGACTACAACCATGCCGGCCGGCTGTCCGTGCGGCAGGCACAGATCGATGTCCAGCGGCGTCCGCTCGTCTACCTGTGTGGTGGGGCAGGACTCATGGACCAAGCAACCGAAGACCTCATGGCGTTGGGCGTGCCCCGTTTTGACATCTTCCGGGAGGACTTCCATTCCGACGTGGAAGTGCCAGCCGACCTTGGGCCGACACAAATCCACTTCGGCAGTGGTGCTGAGCCCATGACGTGGGAGCCGTCCGACGGCTCGATCCTCAGTGCCGCCGAGCGTCAGGGCGCCAGACTTCCCAGCGGGTGCCGCGTTGGACAATGCGAGAGTTGCGCGGTGCGCGTCCTTGCCGGTTCTGTGGCTCACTTGGGGGAGGCCCCGGCTGACGATGTGTGCCTCACCTGCATCGCGGTCCCGATTGGGGAGGTGACGCTGGACGTGTGACGGCCAACGGTGGGGGTCGACCTGTCGGTGGCCCACGGTCATCGGCTGCCACGATGCCCCCTACCCTCGCGATGCCGCGGGCCAGCCGCCCTCACGGATGAACGCCTCGCGGAGCGCCGCCTCGGAGTCGTGCAGGTAGCCGGTCAGGTACTCAGCGGTCTGGGCGAACTCGCCACGTGCCACCCCCGTGAAGACGATCCGGTTGCGTTGCACGTACGGCTCATAGAGCGGCTGCGGGTTGCGCACCACGTGGAAGGCGAGCCGGGTCTCGGCCAGGGCGCTGCGGATTGTGCTGCTCAGCCGGGGGCTGGTGCCGAGGGCGACCAGTCGCTCGTGAAAGACCA
>CAYVEH010000007.1:0-39315 GCA_964450585.1 uncultured Ornithinimicrobium sp. | reverse complement strand
GCTGAACACCGAGGTCACCGGGGCGACCGAGACCGGCGCGGGGGTGCGGCTGGAGCTCAGCCAGGGCGAGCCGCTGGAGGCTGAGGTGCTGCTGGTGGCCACGGGGCGGGTGCCCAACAGTGACGGGATCGGCCTGGAGACCATCGGAGTGCAACGCCACCCCGACGGGCGGGTCGTCGTCGACGAGTACGGCCGCACCGATGCCGACGGCGTCTGGGCGCTGGGCGATGTGAGCGCCCCGGTGCAGCTCAAGCACCTGGCCAACCACGAGGCCCGCGTGGTCGCCCACAACCTGGTGCACCCGGACGATCTGCGCACCTTCCGGCACCACCAGGTGCCGGCGGCCGTCTTCAGTCATCCACAGGTCGCCACCGTCGGTCTGACCGAGCAGCAGGCCCGAGAGGCCGGGCACGACATCACGGTCACGCTCCAGCAGTACGGTGACACCGCCTACGGCTGGGCGATGGAGGACACCACCGGCGTGGTCAAGCTCATCGGCGACCGCGACACCGGGCAGATCCTGGGGGCGCACCTGATGGGCCCGCACGCCTCCACCCTCATCCAGCCGATCCTGCAGGCCATGGCGTTCGGGCAGTCCGCGCACCGGGTCGCCCGGGACCAGTACTGGATCCACCCCGCGCTGGCCGAGGTGGTGGAGAACGCGCTCCTGGGCCTGTGAACGCTTGCTGATCGGTTCGTTCAGCCGGAGAACGTAGGATGGGCCAACCTGGGGCCGTGCGTCGCGCCGGTCCCAGACACCAGCCGTGCGGCATACCTGCTGCAGACGCGATCGAGGGAGCCCCAGACGATGACGTGTGACTTTCGGGTCAAAGACCTGACCCTGGCCGACGCGGGGCGGCACCAGATCCGCCTGGCCGAGCACGAGATGCCCGGGTTGATGGCACTACGGGAGCGTTATGCCTCGGCCCAGCCACTGGCTGGCGCCCGGATCGCCGGCTCCCTGCACATGACCGTGCAGACAGCCGTCCTCATCGAGACGCTGGTGGCCCTGGGGGCCCGGGTGCGGTGGGCTTCCTGCAACATCTTCTCCACCCAGGACGAGGCAGCTGCCGCCGTGGCCGTCGGGCCGGACGGCACCCCCGAGGACCCGCAGGGCGTGCCGGTCTTCGCCTGGAAGGGGGAGACCCTGCCCGAGTACTGGTGGTGCACCACCCAGATCCTGGACTGGCCCGGGGACGAAGGCCCCAACATGATCCTGGACGACGGCGGGGACGCCACCCTGCTGCTGCTCAAGGGCCGCCAGTGGGAGCAGGCCGGCGCGGTCCCCACCGCCACCGAGGAGGACAGCGAGGAGTACCGGGTCATCCTGGACACCGTCCGGGCCACGCTGGAGTCCCAGCCGACCCGGTGGACCGACATCGCCGCCGGTATCCGCGGGGTCACCGAGGAGACGACCACCGGGGTGCACCGGCTCTACCAGCTGCACGAGAGCGACGAGCTGCCGTTTCCGGCGATCAACGTCAACGACTCGGTCACCAAGTCCAAGTTCGACAACAAGTACGGCTGCCGCCACTCCCTGATCGACGGGATCAACCGGGCCACCGACACCCTGATCGGCGGCAAGATCGCGGTGGTCTGCGGGTACGGCGACGTCGGCAAGGGCTGCGCGGAGGCATTGGCCGGGCAGGGAGCCCGCGTCATCATCACCGAGATCGACCCCATCTGTGCGTTGCAGGCGGCGATGGAGGGCTACCAGGTCGCCCAGCTGGAGGACGTGCTGGCCGTCGGAGACTTCTTCGTCACCACCACCGGCTGCTGCGACGTGATCCGGCCCGAGCACATGCTCGCCATGAAGGACAAGGCGATCGTCGGCAACATCGGCCACTTCGACAACGAGATCGACCTGGCCGGCCTGGCCCGCGTCCCCGGCGTGCGCAAGATCCAGATCAAGCCGCAGGTGCACGAGTGGCTGCTGCCCGCCCAGGAGGCGGACGGGGAGGACCCGGCCCGACCGGAGCGCTCCATCATCGTGCTGTCCGAGGGGCGGCTGCTGAACCTGGGCAACGCCACCGGGCACCCGAGTTTTGTGATGTCCAACTCCTTCGCCAACCAGACCCTGGCCCAGATCGAGTTGTTCACCCGGCCCGATGAGTACCCGGTGGGGGTCCACGTGCTGCCCAAGCGTCTTGATGAGGAAGTGGCCCGACTGCACCTGGGTGCGTTGGGCGCCGACCTGACCGAGTTGACCAAGAAGCAGGCCGAGTACCTGGGCCTGGACGTCTCCGGCCCGTTCAAGCCGGAGCACTACCGCTACTGAGGTGAGAAGTGAACGCTCGCGTTTTGGTGGTCGATGACGACCAGGCTCTGGCCGAGATGCTCGGCATCGTGCTGCGCAAGGAGGGTCTGGAAGTGGCCCACTGTGCCGACGGGGGACGGGCGGTGGCCCTGTTCCGTGAGTTCCGCCCGGACCTGGTGCTGCTCGATGTCATGCTGCCGACCCTCAACGGGGTGGAGGTATGCCGACACCTGCGGGCGGAGTCCGGGGTCCCCATCGTCATGCTCACCGCACGCACCGACACCAAGGACGTCGTCTCCGGCCTGGAGGCCGGCGCCGACGACTACGTCGTCAAGCCGTTCAAACCGCAGGAGCTGCTGGCCCGGATCCGGGCCAGGCTGCGTCGCAGCGACCGCCGCGAGCCATCGCAGCTGTCCGTCGGTGACCTCGTGGTGGACGTCGCCGGCCACACCGTCAAGCGGGACGGGGAGGAGTTGCCGCTGACGCCGCTGGAGTTCGACCTGCTGGTCGCGCTGGCCAGCCGGCCCAACCACGTCTTCGACCGGGAGTCGCTGCTGGAGAAGGTCTGGGGGTACCGGCACGCCGGTGACACCCGCCTGGTCAACGTGCACGTGCAGCGGCTGCGGGCCAAGATCGAGAAGGATCCGGAGAACCCGCAGATCGTGTTGACCGTGCGGGGCGTCGGCTACAAGGCAGGGCCGGCCTGAGGAGATGAGTGCCCCCGCGCAGGGACCTGGGGGAGTGCTGGCATGGTGGCGCTCCTCACTGCGGCTGCGGGTGATCGTCACCACCATGCTGCTGGGTACCACGGTCACGGTGATCATCGGCACCGTACTGTTCGCCCAGGTCGCCGAGGGGTTGGTGCGGCAGGCGGTCTCCGCGGCTACGGTCGACGCGGCCCAGGAAGTGCGGGACGCCCAGGAACTGTTCGATGCCGTGCCCCGCAGCGACGACACCAGCCTGAACGCCACCACCAGCGACATCATCGCCCAGATCACCCCGGCCGACCAGGCGTTGCGCCGCACGGTGCTGACCCGGAGCCTGGGCAACGACCGGGACGCCCGGATCACCACGCTGGCCTCCAGCGACCTGGACCTGGACGACATCCCGACCGCGCTGGCCGAGGCGCTCCAACAGGATCCCAGCAACCAGCAGGTCATGGTCACCGACGTCAACCTGGCCGACGTCGACCAGCCGGTGGCCTCGGTCATCGTCGGATCCCGGGTGGACATCTCCCGCGCCGGCCCGCACGACCTGTTCCTGATCTACCCGATGGAGCGGGAGCAGGCCACCCTGGACCTGATCCGGCAGTGGTTCGTGCTGGGTGGGCTGGCGTTGCTCGGGCTGATGGGGGCCGTGGCCTGGGTGGCGACCAGCATGGTGGCCGGTCCGGTGGGGCACGCCGCCCGGGTCAGCCAGCAGATGGCCCAGGGCAACCTGGACGAACGCCTCCCGGTCCGGGGCTCGGACGAGCTGGACCAGCTCGCGATGTCGTTCAACACGATGGCGGACAGCATCCAGACCCAGATCGAGCAGTTGGAGACCCTCTCCATGCTGCAGCAGCGCTTCGTCTCCGATGTCTCGCACGAACTGCGCACCCCGCTGACCACGATCCGGATGGCCGACGAGGTGCTGCACGCCTCCCGGGACGACTTCATGGGCCCGGTGGCCCGCTCTGCGGAACTGCTGCACGAGGAACTGGACCGGTTCGAGGCGCTGCTGACCGAGCTGCTGGAGATCAGCCGCTACGACTCCGGTGCCGCCGACCTGGAGATCGAACGGGCCAACCTGGTGCCGCTGGTGCACCAGGTGCTGGAGGCCCTCTCCGCCCTGGTAGAGCACACCGGCTCCCAGGTGCGGCTGCTGCTGCCGCCGGAGCCAGTGGTCATCGAGATGGATCAACGGCGGGTCAGCCGTATCCTGCGCAATCTCATCGCCAATGCCCTGGACCACGGCGAGGGCAGCCCGGTGGAGATCTCCCTGGCGCAGAGCCCAGAGGCCGTGGCGGTGACCGTGCGGGATCACGGCGTCGGGCTGACCGCAGAACAGGCCACGATGGTCTTCGACCGCTTCTGGCGCGGCGACCCGGCGCGCAACCGCACCACCGGCGGCACCGGCCTCGGGCTGGCCATCTCGCTGGAGGACGCGCGCCTGCACGGTGGGTACCTGCAGGTCGCCGGGCGCCCCGGGGAGGGTGCCGCCTTCCGGCTGACCCTGCCGCGCCACCAACAGGCGCCCTTGGCCGGCGAGCCCGGCCCGGTGCCCCTGGACCCGACCCGCGACCGGCAACCACCCGTGGTCACCACCGAGCCGGCAGCGGCCGACCCGCGGGCTGCCGACGCCGAGGAGTCCTCCGGAGAGCCGACTCCACAGGAGGGCGTTCCCGGGGAACCGAGCGCATCGCCGGCGCCGGCTCCCACCGGGACCCATCGCGGGCTGCCCGAGCAGCGTTCCCGCACCAGCCGGGCGGAGGAGCGGACATGAGCGCCATCCAGCCTGCCCGTCGCAGCCGCCTGCTGGCCCTGCTGCTGCCGTTGTTGCTGCTGCTGTCTGCCTGCGCCGGACTGCCCACCGGAGACAGTGTTGAGCGGGGTCTGCCGGTCCAGGGCGCGCCGGTCCAGGAGGTGCGGGCTGTGCCGGTCGGCCCGGAGGAGGACGCGAGCCCGGAGCAGATCGTCGCCAGTTTCCTGCGGGCCAGCGGCAGCTTCGCCGACGACCACGAAGTGGCCCGCTCGTTCCTGACCAGCGACCTGGCGCGCCAGTGGCGCCCGACCAGCCAGGTGCTCATCTATGACGGGGAGCCGCAACTCACCGTCGTGGACGACACCACGGTGCGGGCGGAGGTCAGCGTCCGCGGCACCGTGGACGAGAACGGTTACCTGGTGGAGGAGCCACGCGATGCGGTGGAGCAGCACACCTTCACGATGGAGCAGGTCTCCGGACAGTGGCGGATCAGCGCCTTCCCGGAGAACTTCGGCCTGTGGCTGTCCGAGACCAGCTTCGAGCGCCAGTACGGCTCCTACGCCATCCACTACGTGACCCCGGACAGCGGGCTGCTGGTCCCGGACGTGCGGTGGTTCCCGCGCGGCGACGGACTGCCGACCAGCCTGGCAGCGGCACAGATCGGCCCGGTCCCGGACTATCTGGCGGGCGCGGCGACCACCGGTATCTCCGAGGACCTGAACCTGATGGCCAGCGCGGTGCCGGTCGACCCGGCCACGGGGACCGCCACGGTGGAGCTGCGTGGTCTGTCGCTGGGAGGGTCGGTGACCCAGCAGAAGGAGCTCTTTGCCCAGTTCGCCCGCACGCTCAAGCAGGCCCCTGGAGTCAGTAACGTGCTGATCAAGGGAGCGGGGCGCCCGCTGGAGGTCGAGGGGGTGCAGAACCCGATCTCCAACGTCTCCTCCACCGGTTTCGATGACGCCTTGTGGACCGTGCCCTTCGGGTTGCTGCGCACCACGGTCGAGCTGCGGCCGGTGATGGCGCTGCACTACCAGCTCCAGGACCGGTTGGAGACGGACGTGGAGCTGCCCCGGGTGCCGCTGCGGTGGCAGCACCTGGCGACCGACGCCGAGGTGCATGAGTTCGCGGCCATCTCGGCAGTCTCGGCCGACGCGCTGTGGCGGTGGCGCAACGGCACCGAGCACGTGATGGAGGGCATCGGCCAGGAGCTGACCGCCCCCACCTTCGACCGCTCCGGCGGGCTGTGGGTTGCCGGACGGTCCACGACCGGTCCCCGGGTCTGGGCCATCGACCGGTCCGAGCCGCTGAGCCGCGCTGTCGCCCGACCGCTGGAGACCCCCTGGTTGGAGCCGCACTGGCGGGTGACCGACTTCCGGGTGGCAGCCGATGACCAGCGGGCCGTGATCGTCCTGCAGGACATGGACACCGAGGAGGTCCAGATGGGCATCACCGGCATCGTGCGGGACAAGGACGGGCGGCCGACCGCACTGACCGAGCCGTACTGGATCGCGCCGACCCTGACCAGCATCAGCTCTGTGGTCTGGTCCTCGCAGACCGAGCTGTTCGCCCTGGGGCGCACCGAGGAGGACTCCACCGACCGGCCCTTCATCGTGCACATCGGTGGGTGGCTGGAGCCGCTCCGGCTGGTCTCGGAGGCCACGGACGTGCGGGCCGTGCCCTCGGACACCAACTCGGCGCTCATCGTGCTCAGCGAACAGGGCCGCATCTACACCCAGGACCGCAACGACTGGGGCATCGGGCGCAACGGTGATGACGTCATCATCCCCGGCACCTGAACGCTGTCCACAGCCGCACCGGTGACCACCGGGTAGTCCACGGTGCGCCCAGGTGCCTGGCGTCGTCCAGGTGACCTGGGCACCCTCGACCCATGGCGACCCTCACGATCCCGGCGCCGCGCCCACCGCATCCCTTGCGCGCCCTGGCTGATCTGGTCCTGCCGACCCGCTGCGGTGGGTGCGCGGCCCCCGGCAACCCCTGGT
This sequence comes from uncultured Ornithinimicrobium sp., assembly GCA_964450585.1. Taxonomy (GTDB): domain Bacteria; phylum Actinomycetota; class Actinomycetes; order Actinomycetales; family Dermatophilaceae; genus Ornithinicoccus. The sequence goes on along the minus strand of CAYVEH010000007.1, from coordinate 32,595 downwards.
GTGCCCGGTGTCGGCAGAGCCTGGCACTGGCTCCGCCACCACAGGTGTGGACGCCGACCCCGGCGCCGCCCGGCCTGCCCCTGGTCTGGACGATGCTGCCGTACGACGGCGTGATCCGCACCTGCCTGGTCAACTGGAAGGATGGCGGCCGTCGAGACCTGGCCGCGGTGCTGGCGCCGCTGCTCACTGAGGTGCTGCTGGCTGCCCTGCTCGCCTGCCCGGACCCGCCGCTGGTAGTGCCCGCACCCTCGGCGCCGGCGAGTATCCGCCGGCGCGGTGACTACCCGTTGCAGCAGGTGACCGCCCGCGCGGTGGCAGCCGTCCCCCGCGCCCTCCGACCACCCCACCAAGCGGTACTTCGCCTGGGGCGAGGGGTCGCCGACCAGGCGGGCCTGGATCGTCGGGGCCGCGCCGAGAACCTGTCCGGTGCCGTGGTGGTCCCCGCACCGCAGATCCCCCGGGTGCGGGGCCGACTCTGCCTGGTCGTCGACGATGTGATCACCACCGGGTCCACACTCGCCGAGTCCGCCCGCGCGCTCCGGGCCGCCGGGGCCACGGACGTGCTGGCGGTGACCATCGCTGCCACCCACCGCCGGTCCCGGGTGCGGTGACCCATCGGCATACGCGGCGGCAACCCGACTCCGCGACCGGGCCTGGTCGTGTTGTTCGTCGGCGGCGAACAGGACCCGACATGGGCTACCCACCGCTGTTAATCCGACCGGAACCGGGCTAGTGTCTGGACATGGGAAGCCCCCAGCGTCGGACGGCCACCGCAGTCGGTGGTCGAGGCAGCTGTGAGAGGCGCCTGGGGAACCGCCCTGAGGAGGTGGTGCCGGACGGGTAGAGGGCCGAGACAGCCCAAGGTTCAGCACTGTTCTTCAGTTCGAGGAGGGTCCTATGGAAATCACCGTGACTGGCCGGAAGAAGCAGGTCACTGACCGCTTCCGCCGCCACCTGGAGGAGAAGCTCGACAAGATCCCGCAACTGGCCCCCAGAGTCTCCCGCACCGATGTGGTGCTCACGCGCGAGACCAACCCGCGGCAGGTCAAGGAGAGCGAGCGCGTGGAGATCACCTGTTACATCAAGCGCACGGTGGTCCGCGCCGAGGCCGCAGCCGATGAGGAGTATGCAGCGCTCGACCTGGCCATGACCCGCCTCCTGGAACGCCTCCGCCGGTCCAACGACCGTCGCCGGATCAGTCACACCGGCAAGCACCGCAAGCCCTCCGTCGCCGAGGCCACCTTCGGGCTGCCGACCGACCCGCTACCCACTGAGCCACCCTCGGACCAGCCTGCCAACGGGGTTCCGCTGGACAAGGAGGAGGCCGTGGCGCAGGCACTGGGGACCGAGGGCAACTCGCCGATCGAGCTGCGCGAGAAGGTGCACGCCTCCGCGCCTATGTCCGTTGGTCAGGCCATCAACGAGATGGAGTTGGTCGGCCACGACTTCTACCTGTTCCACGACATCGACAGCGACAGCGCCAGCGTGGTCTACCGCCGGCGTGGCTGGTCCTACGGGGTCCTGCGCCTGGACAGCTCCAGCAGTGCCCAGGACGACGAGGTTCAGGCCGGGCTGGCCGCCGGATAACGCCAGCACCGGCACCGGCCGTCAGCCGGTCCGGACACCGCTGACCTGCCCGAGGGCCCCGACCAGTGTCGGGGCCCTCGGCTACGTTCGGGACATGACAGCGGAGTTGACGGCCGGTCAGGCCCGCCGGATCGCCCTGGCCGCCCAGGGGCTGGCCGACCCACGGCCAGGGCACCCGACCATGCGCCACCTGCAACGGGTCATCGACCGGCTCCAGGTGGTCCAGATCGACAGCGTGAACGTGGTGACCCGCAGCCAGTACCTCCCGTTCTACTCCCGGCTCGGTCACTACGACACCGCCCTGCTGGACCGTGCCCGCGACGGGTCCGGGCCCCGCTCCCGGGCCCCACGACGGCTGGTGGAGTCCTGGGCACACGTGGCCAGCCTGATCCCGCCGGAGACCTGGCCGTACCTCGGGTTCCGGATGAGCCGCGCAGCCCAGGACCCGTGGCGTCAGGCCGTGGAGCAGCAGCATCCCGGCGTGCTCCGACGGGTCCGCGACGTGGTGCGCTCCCACGGGCCGCTCACGGCCCGGCAGGTCGACGACCTGGTGGAGCACGGCGCCCTCCGGCCGCGGGACCACTGGGGGTGGAACTGGTCGCTGGTCAAACAGTGCCTGGAGCACCTTTTTCGGTCCGGGGAGATCGTCAGCTCCGGGCGCAACACCCAGTTCGAGCGCCGGTATGCCGACCCCTCCTTCGTGCTGCCCCCGCAGGTGCTGGAGCGAGCTCCAGGCCGACCGCGTGCCCCGGGCGAGGACGAGTCGGTGGTGGAGTTGGTGCGCCGGTCAGTCCGAGCCCACGGCATCGGGACCGCCGCCGACCTGGCCGACTACTTCCGGCTGCGGCAGTCCACCGCTGTGCGCGCCCTGGCAGAGCTGATCCGCACCGGTGAGGTCGAGCAGGTCACCGTCCGTGGGTGGGGCCGTCCCGCCTACCTGGACACCGCCGCTCGCCGACCCCGCAGGGCGCTGGCTCGAACACTGTTGAGCCCCTTCGACTCGCTGGTCTGGAACCGGGCCCGCACCGAGCGGATCTTTGGCTTTCACTACCGCATCGAGATCTATGTGCCGCAGCCACAGCGCGTCTTCGGCTACTACGTGCTTCCCTTCCTGTCCGGCGAGCACCTGGTCGCCCGCGTGGACGTGAAAGCCGATCGGCCCCGGGGCAGGTTGCTGGTCCGTGGCCTCCACCTGGAGCCAGGAGCCCCTGCCCAGACAGCACAGGAACTGCACGTCGAGCTGGCCCACCTGGCGACCTGGTTGGGGCTGGAGCGGGTGGAGGTCACCTGAGATCCGCCGACCGTTCACCGACGACACGGCCCAGGGTCTTCCCAGGTGTCACCCCCGCTCGCTAGTGTCCCCAACAGGCCTGAGACACGGGCCTGCTCCAGACCGAACGCGCGAAGGACACACCATGTCACGATTCCCCCGACGGACCCGAGCGGTGGTAGCAGCCACCGCGTCCGTCGCCATCGCCGGTGCGCTGGCACCCGGTGCGATGGCGCTGGGTCCGCACGCCACCGCGGCAGCCACGCCGCCGGCCCCGACCGCCGACTCCTCGCTGCTCATCAGCGAGTACGTCGAGGGCTCCAGCAACAACAAGGGCCTGGAGATCTACAACCTGGGCACCGCCGAGATCGACCTCAGCACCGTGGAGATCGCCGGCTTCCAGAACGGCAACACCACTCCCGGTTACACCCTGCCCCTGACTGGCACGCTGGCCCCCGGCGAGACACACGTCGTGGCGCACCCGGAGGCCGTCTTCGCCGACAGTGCTGACCAGACGGGCACGCTGCAGTTCAACGGCGACGACGCGGTCGTGCTGCGCCCTGCCGGTGGGGCCGGCGCGGTGATCGATGTCATCGGACAGGTCGGTGAGCAGCCGGACCCGGCGTGGGGCAGCGGGGACGTCACCACACGGGACCACACGCTGCGCCGCATGGTCACGGTGTGTGCCGGGGACACCAACCCCGACGACGTCTTCGACCCGGCCACCCAGTGGGAGGGCCTCCCGCAGGACACCTTCGACGGTCTGGGCGAGCACGCTGTGGACTGCGAGGGCCAGGAGGAGCCACCGGACCCCGGTGAGTGCGGCGACCCGGCAACCCTGATCGGGCAGGTGCAGGGCAGCGGCGAGGCCACCGAGATGGCCGGGCAGACGGTCACCGTGGAAGGCGTGGTCGTCGGCGACTTCCAGCAGGGCGGCTTCGACGGCTTCTTCGTCCAGGACGGCGGCGACGACGACGCGGCCACCTCCGACGGGATCTTCGTCTACGCCCCCGGCGGCGAGGATGTCGCGGTCGGGGAGCAGGTCCGGGTGACCGGCACCGCCACGGAGTTCGGCGGCAAGACCCAGCTGGCCAACGTCACCTACCAGGCCTGCGCTGTCGAGGTGGACCTTCCTGAGGCGACAGAGTTGACCTTCCCGCTCACGGCCGCCGACTACGAGCGCGTCGAGGGTATGTATGTCACCTTCCCGGACACCCTGTCGATCCTGGAGTACTACAACTACGCCCGCTTCGGTGAGGTGGTCATCGGCACCGGCGTGCTGACCGACCGGCAGTTCCAGCCGACGGCTCTGGCCGAGCCGGACTCCGCGCAGGCCGAGCAGATCAGGGACCACAACGCCTCGCACCGGATCACACTGGATGATGGCGTCAGTGGCCAGAACCCGGCCGAGCTCCGGCATCCCGCCGGAGGCCAGTTCACCTTGGAGCACACCTTCCGTGGCGGGGACACCCTCACCGGCGTGACCGGAGTCCTGGACGAGGCCTTCGAGGCCTACCGGGTGCAGCCCACCGAGGAAGCCACCTTCGCGACAGCCAACCCGCGACCCACCGAGGTGCCCGACGTCGGCGAGGCCAGCCTGAGCGTGGCCTCGTTCAATGTGCTCAACTACTTCACCACCCTCGGCAGCCGCGGCGCGGACACACCGGAGGAGCTGGAGCGCCAGGAGGACAAGATCGTCGCGGCGCTGGCTGAGCTCGATGCGGACATCGTCGGTCTGATCGAGATCGAGAACAACGACGACGAGGCGCTGCTGGCTCTCACCGAGGCGCTCAATGACGAAGTCGGCGCAGGGACCTACGCCGCCCTGGAGACCGGGACGATCGGTACCGACGAGATCACCACCGCCTTCATCTACCAGCCCGCGACGGTGTCGCCGGTCGGTGACTTCGCCACGCTGACCAGCGAGGATGACGAGCGCTTCCTGGACGACAAGAACCGTCCCACCCTGGCCCAGACGTTCCAGGAGAACGCCACCGGTGAAGAAGTGACGGTCGCGGTCAACCACCTGAAGTCCAAGGGCTCCTCCTGCGAGGACGTCGGTGACCCGGAGGATCCGTGGGCCGGCAACTGCAACGGGGTGCGCACCGAGGCGGCCCGGGCCATGGTTGACTGGCTGGCTGCGGACCCGACAGGCACCGGGGCGGAGAACACCCTCGTCATCGGGGACCTGAACTCCTACGACAAGGAGGACCCGATCAACGTCTTCCTGAACCACGGCTACACCGACCTGCTGCTGGAGCAGCAGGGCGAGCTGGAGTACTCCTACGTCTTCGACGGGCAGTTGGGGTATCTGGACTACGCGCTGGCCAACGAGGCGCTCGCTGACAAGGTCACCGGCACGGAGGCCTGGAAGATCAACGCCGACGAGCCGAGCGTCCTGGACTATGACATGACCTACAAGCCGGATGAGCAGGACGCTCTGTTCGAGCCGAACGCCTTCCGGTCCAGCGACCACGATCCGGTCCTGGTCGGTCTGCAGTTGGTGCCGCCGACGGAGCCGGTCGTGGTGGACCGGCTGCAGGGCGAGAACCGGTACGAGACCTCAGCAGCGATCGCGGCCCAGTTCGGCGACGTCGACACCGTCTACCTCGCCAGCGGGCAGACGTTCCCCGATGCGTTGACCGGCAGCGCGTCCGCCATCCGTGACGACGCGCCGGTGCTGTTGGCCAAACAGGACGCGCTCCCACGCGCCGCCCGCGAGGCCCTGGACACGCTCACCCCGGAGACGGTCTACGTCATGGGTGGCCCGGACGCGATCTCCGCGGACGTGCTCGGCGCGTTGGCCGAGGAGGCGCCCGACGCTGACGTGGTCCGAGTCGACGGCACCGACCGCTACGCCACGGCCGCGGCCCTGGCTGACCAGCGCTATGCCGAGGCGGACGTCGACACCGTCTACATCGCGGCCGGCACCGAGTTCGCTGACTCACTGGCTGCTGGTCCGTTGGCCGGCACCCAGGACGATCCGATTCTGCTGACCAAGGAGGAGGCCGTGCCGGCCGCGACGCTGAGCGCCCTGGAGGAGCTGGCACCGGACACGATCATCGTCCTGGGTGGCGCGGATCGGGTCTCCGCCGAGGCCTACGACCAGCTCGGTGAGTATGCCGAGACGGTGCAGCGACTTGCCGGTGAGGACCGGTACCAGACGGCCGTGGCCGTAGCCGATCGGATGGAGGCCTCCGAACGGGTCTTCGTCGCCTCCGGCGAGGTCTTCCCCGACGCCCTGTCGGGCGCCGCCTGGGCCGGGCACGAGCAGAGTCCGCTGCTGCTGACCCAGCAGGCGAACCTGCCCATGCCGACCGAAGCTGCGCTGAGCCAGTGGCAGCCCTCGCGGGTGACGCTGTTCGGTGGACCGGAAGCGATCGCCGAGGCGGTCCGGGCAGAAATCGAGGAGTTGCTGAGCCAGTAGCCAGACCGACCACGCGGGGCGTCACCGGCACGACCGGTGGCGCCCCGTCGTGCTCGTGCCACCGGAGCAGGTGCGCCGCGCCGCGCCTCGGTTTCGACGGGAGGGCGGACGGCGATTAGCCTTGAGGTTGAGGTCCGCGTGCGCTGCACGTGGTCACCACGATGCGTCAGGAGTCTGCGTGCCCAAGTTCTTTGAGAAGATGCTGCGTGCCGGTGAGGGGAAGACCCTGCGCCGGCTGGAGGTCATCGCACAGCAGGTGACGTCCCTGGAGGAGGACTTCAAGGGGCTCACCGACGCCGAGCTGCGGCAGGAGACTGACACCTTTCGGGCCCGCCTGAAGGACGGCGAGACGCTGGACCAGCTGCTGCCGGAGGCCTTCGCCGCCGTGCGGGAGGCCGCCACCCGAACCCTCGGCAAGCGGCATTTCGACGTGCAGATCATGGGTGGCGCAGCCCTCCATCAGGGCAACGTGGCTGAGATGAAGACCGGTGAGGGCAAGACCCTGGTGGCGACCCTGCCGTCCTATCTCAACGCGCTCACCGGCCAGGGCGTGCACATCGTCACCGTTAACGACTACCTGGCCGAGTACCAGGCCGAGTTGATGGGCCGAGTGCACCGCTCGCTGGGCCTGGAGGTCGGCGTCATCCTGGCCAAGATGACCCCCGAGCAGCGCCGGGCCGAGTACGCCAAGGACATCACCTACGGCACCAACAACGAGTTCGGCTTCGACTACCTGCGCGACAACATGGCGTGGTCGACCGAGGAGCTGGTGCAGCACGGCCACAACTTCGCCATCGTCGACGAGGTCGACTCCATCCTCATCGACGAGGCCCGCACCCCGCTGATCATCTCCGGCCCCGCCGACGGCTCCCAACGGTGGTACACCGAGTTCGCCAAACTGGCCCAGCGGCTCACCCGTGGTGAGGACGGCTCCGGCGACTACGAGGTCGACGAGAAGAAGCGCACCGTGGGCGTCCTGGAGTCCGGCATCGAGAAGGTCGAGGACTACCTGGGGATCGACAACCTCTACGAGAGCGCGAACACCCCCCTGATCGGCTACCTCAACAATGCCATCAAGGCCAAGGAACTGTTCAAGGCCGACAAGGACTACGTCAACGTCGATGGTCAGATCATGATCGTGGACGAGCACACCGGCCGGATGCTGGCCGGGCGGCGGTACAACGAGGGGATGCACCAGGCGATCGAGGCCAAGGAAGGGGTGGAGATCAAGAACGAGAACCAGACCCTGGCCACGGTGACCCTGCAGAACTACTTCCGGATGTACGAGAAGCTGGCCGGCATGACCGGCACCGCCCAGACCGAGGCGGCCGAGCTGCACCAGATCTACGGGGTGGGCGTGGTCACCATCCCCACCAACCGGCCGATGATCCGCAACGACCAGTCCGACCTTATCTACCGCACCGAGGCGGCCAAGTTCAATGCGGTGGTGGAGGACATCGCCGCGCGCCACGAAGTGGGGCAGCCGGTCCTGGTCGGCACCACCTCGGTGGAGAAGTCCGAGCTACTCTCCGAGCAACTGCGGCGTCGCGGCATCCCGCACGAGGTGCTGAACGCCAAGCAGCACGCGCGGGAGGCGGCGATCGTCGCCGAGGCGGGGCGCAAGGGTGCGGTGACCGTCGCCACGAACATGGCCGGGCGAGGCACCGACATCATGCTCGGCGGCAACCCCGAGTTCCGCGCGGTCGCCGAGTTGAGGTCCCGTGGCCTGGACCCGGCCGAGACGCCCGAGGAATACGAGGAGGCGTGGGACGAGGCGTTCGCCGCCGCTGAGGAGGCAGTCCGGGAGGAGTACCAGGAGGTCCATGACCTCGGCGGGCTGTACGTCCTGGGCACCGAACGGCACGAGTCGCGACGCATCGACAACCAGTTGCGTGGTCGTGCCGGTCGTCAGGGCGACCCGGGCGAGAGCCGCTTCTACCTGTCCCTCGAGGATGACCTGATGCGGATGTTCAACGCTGCGATCGTGGACCGGGTCATGCAGACCACTGGGATGGATGACAGCGTGCCGATCGAGTCCAAGGTCGTGAGCCGTTCCATCCAGAGCGCCCAGGCGCAGGTGGAGTCCCAGCACTTCGAGACCCGGAAGAACGTCCTCAAGTACGACGACGTGATGAACCGGCAGCGTCTGGTGATTTACGACGAGCGCCGCCGGGTCCTGGAGGGGGAGGACCTGGAGGACCAGATCCGCGACTTCATCAACGATGTCGTGGGGGACGTGGCCCAGGCGGTGCACGGCGACGAGCTGAACCACGAGGAGCAGGACCTGCCCCGGATCCTCGAGGAGATGCGGGCCATCTACCCGGTCAGTCTGACCGAGGCGGAGCTGGGTGAGGCCTTCGGTGGCCCGGCAGGGCTCACCCCGGACGTCCTGGCCGAGCAGCTCACTTCCGATGCCCAGCACGCCTACGACGAGAAGGAGGCCGAGGTCGGCGCGGAGCGGATGCGCGACCTGGAGCGTCGGGTGGTCATGCAGGTACTGGACCGCAAGTGGCGCGAGCACCTCTATGAGATGGACTACCTCAAGGAGGGCATCGGCCTGCGGTCGATGGCACAGCGGGAGCCGATCGTGGAGTATCAGCGTGAGGGCTACCAGCTCTTCCAGGCGATGATGGAGGCGGTCAAGGAAGATGCCGTGAGCACCCTTTTCCGTGTCGAGGTCAAGTCCCCCGAGGAGCAACAGTCCGGCGGGATGGCGGTGCCGAGCGCGTTGGCCGGGCTGGTCGACGCCAAGCCGACCCCGGCCAGCGCGCTGACCTACAGCGCTCCCTCTGAGGACGGCTCGGTGCAGCAGCAGCGTGGTTCGGCCGACGGCACGACGATGACCAAGGCGCGCGCCAAGGAGTCCGGTAACCGGGCGGAGCGTCGCAAGGCCCGCAAGGGCAAGTAGCACCGCGGTCAGCCACCCCGCGGTGGTCGGACCTCGGGGTCCTCAGCCCAGCTCCAGGGCGGTGATCAGCCAGCGCCCGTCGACACCGCTCATCCGGAGGGCGAGAGCGCGGACCCGGCGGCGGTGCAGGACGACGGCCGCCACCTCGGCTACCCCGTCGACCGGCTCACAGACCCGTAGCGCACGCACGTGCAGTGCCCCAGCCGGGCGTTGCCGACGCTGTCGGGCCAGCACACCCTGTCGCGCCACGCGCTCCCGGATGTCGGGGGCCACCCAACGGACCAGTTGGCTGCTGGAACGCAACCCGTCCATGACCTCCAGGATGGCGGTGATGAGTTTCCGGGACCAGTCCTGCGGGTTGGGCAGAGCCTGACGCGGTGTGGACTGTGGGCCGAAGAGCTCATCGTGCCCGTCGCGGCGGAAATCCACCGCCAACGACCCCTGCACATATCTCGGGTCCGCCGGGGGTGGAAGCGCACCGGGAGCGACTCGGCTCACCGGCAACGGTGCCGGCTCGTTGTCCGGGATGGCCAGCACCCGCAGATGCGCCGACCGTGGTGCAGCGTGCTGTCGGCTGGCGCGGGGGAGGGCCCCGACGGTCTGCTGGATCGGCTGGGCACTCATGAGGCCACCTCGGTGCGTGCCGGCCCGTGCGGAGGCACCAACTGCGTCCCGGGGAGGATGAGGTCCGGGTCCGGGCCAATGACCTGACGATTGGCGGCATACCAGCGCGGCCACTCCTGAGCGATCCGGCTCGCCCCGGCTTCGGGGCCCAGGTGCCGGGCGGCGATGTCCCACAGCGTGTCGCCCTGCCGCACGACCACCACGTCGGGTGCTGCAGACCCACGGCTGACCAGGCTGACCGGGGCGCTGCGGTGCCGCGGTGGCGGTGCCGTGGGCTGCCAGCCTGGCTCCGGTGCGGCCGAATCGGCAGGATGGGACGGGGGCTCCTGCAGCGGTGGGGACTCCTCCGGCAGCGGTGGCGCCGTGGCCGGGCCGAGGGTCTCACCGTCGGGCGTGGCAGGTGCGATGGAGGTGACAACACCGCTGACGGGACCCACCGGAGCCCGGGCGGCGGGCAGCGCCGGAGCCTGCGCGTTGGCCACCCCGGCCGGCAGCACCGTGACCGCTGTGCCCAGGAGGACCGCTGCTACCCGGGGTGCACTGCCCGGAGCGAGCAGCACCGCCAGCGCTCGCAGCGGACGGGCCCGGTCAAAGGGGAGGGCGGCCAGCGCCCCGAGCAGCAGGAGCAGGGCCAACCAGCTGGCCAGCGCACCAGCGGCCCCGGTGACCAGCAGCTCCAGGCCGCGCACCGGGCGCATCGGCTCAGCGAGACCGGTGGTCGCCGCCAGACCCCACAGGTGCCGCCAGCAGCCCGTGGCCACGAGGCTGGCACCGCCGGCGCCCGCTGCTCCCAGGGTTGCCGCCGTGAGTGCTGGCCAGGGCTGTGTGGTGCTGCCCGGGTCGGGGCCCCCTCGGGCGCCTGAGACCCCTCGATGGCCGATCTCCCACCTGTGCTGCATCACTCGCCCTCCCAGCCCATGATCCAGAGGCATTCAGTTGCGCTCGTTTGCGTTCATTAGCGTCTAGTAGAGCGCATCGAGAGGTCCTGTGCAAGGGGGGGCGCCGGTGTTGTGGATGAAGGGCGCTGGGCAACCCGGGTGGGGCAGAATCGGCTGTCATGCGGTGGACGGACCTGTTTGACGACCTCGAGGCTCAACTCGCCGCTCACGAGGCCTCCGAGCTGCGCGATGAGGTCGCTGAGCACACCCGTGCCGCGTGGGGAACCGTCCGGCTCACTGAGCGGCTCCTGGCCGACCTGGGTCGGCGGGTGCGCTTGGTACTGCGGGGAGCAGGCCCGGTCGAGGGAGTGCTCGAGGAGGTCGCCCGGGAGTGGTTGGTGCTGCGCGACGGGGCAATACACCGGCCCCGGGAGACCTTGGTGGTGCTGCGCAACCTGCTCTCCGTGCAGGGCCTGTCCGGGCGCTCCGATGCCGGTCGATCCAGCCTGCGCGCGCATCCGCTGGCGTTGACGCAGGCGCTGCGGGCGCTGAGCCGCGAGCGAGCGGTGGTGCGTTGCGCCCTGCTCGACGGGGTGTCGATGACCGGCACGATCGATCGGGTCGGGGCTGACCACCTGGATCTGAGCTCACACCCCGAGGATCTGCCGCGCCGGAGCAAGGATGTGCAGTCGGTGGTCACCGTGCCGCACGCTGCTGTGGTCTGCCTGACCCGCCGATGACGGGCCCGGGAGGCCGGAGCCAGTGGCCGGTACCGACCGGCGGAGGTCGACCTCCGTGGATCCGATCAGCGGTGCCGGTGTCAGGAGCTTGCGGGCGGTCCGTCCTCCTCAGCGGCGACGTCCACCTCCGCCTGGCCGCGGGCGATCGTCTCCCGCGTCTGGGCGTACATCCGCTCGATGTACTCCTCCAGCATGCTGGCCTCGACTCGCCAGACGCCACGCCCACCGATCTTCACCGCGGGTAGCGACCCGCTGCGGACCAGCGACTTGGTTTGGGACATCGAGATGTTCAGGGTCTCCGCGACGTCCGTGAGCGTCAGGAACCGTGGCTCCACACGCAGCTCCCTCCAGGCACAGGAACACCAGGGTGGCGAACCTTGACGGGGATTTTACGTGGTGTGGGTGGTCCGTGAGCGCGGCCTGTGGACAAGATGAGCGGCACCCGCCGGGAAGTCACTACGGTGACCAGCGGCGCGCGACCGCACGCCGCGACACGGACCAGGCCGAGGAGGGACGTGACTGTGCCACGCGGACAGGAGGAGTCGGCGGAGCCGCGGGCGCGCCGGCTACGACGCCCGGGATGGCGCGACACCCGGTTGCTGGTCGGGGTGCTGCTGGTGCTGGTCTCAGTGGCCGGCGGGGTGCGCCTGGTCGACTCGCTGGACGAGAGCACGCCGGTGTACGCCGCTGCCACCCCGCTGTTGCCCGGCCAGGAGATCGCTGCGCAGGACCTGCGTGAGGTCGATGTGCGCATGGCGGACGCGGTGGCCCACTACGTGGACGCCAGCAAGCCGCTGACCGAGGGCACCGTGGCACTCCGCCTCATCCCGGCCGGCGAACTCCTCCCCGCCAGCGCCCTGGGGTCGGCGAGCGAGGCCCAGGACAAGACCGTGACCGTGCCGATCGACCCGGCCGCGGCCCAGACCCTGACCGCGGGGACCGTGGTCGACCTGTGGGTGAGCCGGCAGGATCCGACCGCCACCGGCACGGCCTACCTGGAGCCGCAGCTGGTGCTCAGCGGTGCGTTGATCGCCCGGACTCCGGCCGTCTCCAACGGCCTCGGTATGGGTATCGGCCGGGCTGCCGTCCAGGTCGTGGTGCCTGCTGAGCACGTGGCCGCGGTGATCGCCAGCGTCGACCAGGAGGCGAAGGTCACGTTAGTGCCGGCCCCAGGGGCTGCGGGCCGGTGAGCCTACCGCTGCTGACGGCCGTCACGCCGCGCTACGAGGCCGAGCTCACCACCCGGCTGGGGAGCAGCCGCGCGGTGCACGTCGTCCGTCGCTGTGTCGATCTGGCTGAACTTCTCGGGGCCGCGGCCGCCGGGGTCGGACAGGTCGCCGTGGTCTCGGCGGAGCTGCGCGGCCTGGACCGGGCAGCGCTGCACGAGCTGTCGGCCCGTGGCCTGATCGTGCTGGGGGTACACCGTCCCGGTGACCAGGGAGCGCAGCGCCGGTTGCAGCGGTGGGGCGCCGGAAAGGTGCTCCCGGCCGATGCCGACCAGGCCGAGCTGGACGCCGCGCTCAGCGAACTCATCGAGGCCGGGCCACCGGTAACCGCTGACCGGGCCGAGGGCCTCGGGCAGCCGGCCGGCAAGCCGTCGGTGGGCCGGCCCACCTGGCCGGTCGACCCGGATGACGGCGGGGAACCGACGGGCGCCGGGCCCACGGACCCGGCTGATCGGCATAACAGCCAGGGGCAGCACGCGGCCACGCCCTCAACTCGCGATCGGAGCCCTGGGCCGGAGGGCCGCATCGTGGTGGTCTGGGGTCCGGCCGGAGCACCGGGACGCAGCACCGTCGCGGTGAACACGGCCGCTGAGCTGGCCGAGCCCGATGAGCCGGTGCTGCTCGTGGACCTGGACACCTACGGCGCCTCGGTGGCGCAACTGCTGGCTGTGCTGGACGAGGCTCCCGGGGTGGCCGCGGCCACCCGGGCGGCGGACGCCGGCACGCTGGACCCGACGGCGCTGACCCGGCTGGCGCCCGAGGTGGCGCCCGGGTTGCGGGTGCTCACCGGGATGCCGCGGTCGGACCGGTGGCCCGAGTTGCGGGAGCACGCGATCCAGGACGTGCTCGCCACCTGTGCCCAGACCGTCCCGCTGACCGTGGTCGACGTGGGCTTCTGCGTGGAGGCCGATGAGGAACTGAGTTTCGACACCGCAGCGCCGCGGCGCAACGGGGCCACCCTGGCAGCGCTGGAGGCGGCCGATCAGGTCGTCGTCGTCGGTGCGGCCGACCCGGTGTCCCTGCAGCGCCTCGTCCGCGGGCTGGACCAACTCGCCGAACTCGTCCACGCCCCACTGACGATCGTGGTGAACCGGCTGCGCTCCAGTGCGGTCGGCAAGGACCCCGGGCGGCGGGTCCAACAGGCCCTGGAACGGTTCGCTGGGGTGACCGATGTCGTGCTGATCTCGGCCGACCAGGACGGGCTGGATGCTGCAGTCCTGGCCGGGAGGACCCTGCGCGAGGCCAGGCCCGGCAGCCCGGCACGGGTCGGGGTGCGCGAGCTGGCCGGGCGGATCAGCAACCGGGGGCCGGCCGAACGACGTCGCGATCGTCGTGCGCGCCGGCGGGCCGGGGTCTGACACGATGGGGGCGTGCTGGATCGACTGACTCCTGTGGACTCCTCCTTCCTGTACCTCGAGGGGCCAGTCACTGCCATGCACGTCGGGTCGGTGATGGTGCTGCAGACCCCGGCCGAGGGCTTTAACCACGACACCCTGCTGGACCTGGTGGCCAACCGGATCGCCTACGTGCACCGCTACCGGCAGCGGGTCCGGCAGGTGCCGGCCGGCCTCGGGGGACCGGTCTGGGTCGACGACGCCGACTTCGACCTCGCCTACCACGTGCGACGCTCCGCGCTGCCCCGGCCGGGCACGGTGGAGCAGCTGGCGGAGTTTGTGGGCCGGGTTCAGTCCCGCCGGCTGGACCGGGACCGCCCGTTGTGGGAGATCTACCTGGTCGAGGGAGTGCAGGGGGACCGATTCGCCCTGGTCAGCAAGACCCACCAGGCCATGGTGGACGGCATCCACGGGCTCGACATCGGCCAGGTCATCCTGGACGCCGCCCCGGCCGAGGTGGTGCCGATCGTGCAAACCTGGACTCCCGCCCCGGAGCCCACGGACGCCGAGCTGCTCACCCGGTCGGCGTTCACCACACTGTCCTCTCCGCGCCGTCTCTGGGAGGGCGTGCGGGGCGGCCTGACTGACCTGCGGCACACCGGGGTCCGGGTCGCTGAGGTCGCGCAGCAGGCCGGGACCGCGCTGGTGCGCACCGCCGCCAGCCCGGCGCCCGACACCCCGCTGAACGCACCGGTGGGAGAATCCCGTCGGGTCCAGCTCATCGACCTGGATCTGGAGGACTTCCGGCAGGTCCGGAGCCGCCGCTTCGGTGCCGGCGACCTGGGGCACGTCACCGTCAACGACGTGGTGCTGGCCACCCTGGCCGGGGCGCTGCGTGAGTGGTTGATGACCCGGGGCGAGCCGATCAACTCCTCCAGCACGCTGCGGGCGATGGTGCCGTTGTCGGTCACCGGGGACCCGGAGGAGTCGCACGTGGGCGGTCCGGTGGTGGCCGCCTTCGTCGACCTGCCCATCGGTGAGCCGAACGCCGCGATGCGCTTGCAGCAGGTCAGCTACCGGATGGCCAGTCAGTTGCGGCACGGGCGGGCGATCGGTGCGTCGGGGATCGCCGGCCTGGCCGGTTTCGCCGCGCCCACGCTGCACTCGCTGGCCGCCCGGGCCGCCAGCGCCATGTCCCGTCGCGTGTTCAACCTGGTGATCAGCAACGTTCCCGGGCCACAGCAGGCCCGGTTCGCCGGGCCCGCCCGCCTGCTGGCGACCTACCCGGTGATCCCGTTGGCCCAGCGGCAGGCGCTCGCGGTGGGGCTGACCTCGTATGCCGGACGCGTTCACCTGGGCCTCAACGCCGACAGCGAGGCGATGCCGGACCTGGGTGTGCTCGCCGAGTGCATCGACTCCGCGCTGGCCGAACTGGTGGCCGACGACGAATGAAAGGAACGATCAGATGGCCTCGATCCCACCGCAGATCCGCTGCTACCTGCCACTGAGCGCCGCCCAGGTGGCTGAACTGGACGAGCACGGCCGCCTCACCGGAGAGCTGGTGGCCTTCGTCGTCACCCAGTCGGTGCGCCGTTCGGACCCTTCGGGGGACGAGGAGGCCTGGGAGTATGCCGCGTTGCAGGACGCCGCGACCCATGCCCTCCAGCAGGGTGACCCGGTGGTGATCGCGGCCGCAGACGTGGGTCGGGACACTATCGATGACACCGCCCCGGCCGGGTCGCGGGTCCTGGTGCACGGCCCGGTCGTGCTGCCCCGGGTCGCCTCCCTGCATGTCGGTGACGACCTGCTGCAAGGGGTGGAACTGGTCGGCGACGACACCGCCGCGATCGAGTTGTCCTGGTACGACGCCACCGAGTTGGCCCAAGTTCGTTCCCTGCTCGCCGGCCTGTGATGATGGACGAGGACGCACGACCGGGGCCCGGCAGATCGGCCCGGTGACCGACTGGACGACCGACTGGAGGAGTACACCGATGGATGCCGTGACGAGGGTCCCTGAGCCGACCAACGAGCCGGTGAAGGACTACGCACCCGGAAGCCCGGAGCGAGTCGAGCTGGAGGCGGCGCTGACCGAGGTGGCGGACAACCCGGTTGATCTGCCGCACATCATCGGCGGCCAGCAGGTCACCGGAGGCGGCCAGCCCGTTGATGTCGTGCAACCGCACGCCCACGCCGAGGTGCTGGGCACCCTGCGTGATGCCCAACAGGCCGATGCCACCGCCGCCATCGAGGCGGCGCAGCAGGCGGCACCCGGCTGGGCGGCGATGAGCTATGACGACCGTGCTGCGATCCTGCTGCGCGCCGCAGAGTTGCTGGCCGGCCCCTGGCGTGCCCGGGTGAACGCCGCCACCATGCTGGGCCAGTCCAAGACCGCCTACCAGTCGGAGATCGATGCCGCCTGCGAGTTGATCGACTTCTGGCGCTTCAACGTCCACTTCGGCCGGCAGATCCTGGAGGACCAGCCGATCCGCAACGCCCCGGGGGTGTGGAACCGCGTCGACCACCGGCCGCTCGAAGGCTTCGTCTACGCCATCACGCCGTTCAACTTCACCGCGATCGGCGGCAACCTGCCGACCGCGCCGGCGCTGATGGGCAACACCGTGGTGTGGAAGCCGGCGACGACCCAGCAGCGGGCCGCCTCGTTGGTCATGCAGGTGCTGCAGGAGGCCGGGCTGCCCGACGGGGTCATCAACATGGTCACCGGCCACGGCGCGGCGGTCTCCGACGTGGCGCTGGCTCACCGCGACCTGGCCGGCGTGCACTTCACCGGCTCCACCCGGGTCTTCCAGATGCTCTGGGGCCAGATCGGGGCCAACATCTCGACCTACCGTTCCTACCCGCGCATCGTGGGGGAGACCGGGGGCAAGGACTTCATCGTCGCCCACCCCTCGGCCGACCCGGACGTGCTGCGCACCGCCATGATCCGTGGTGCGTTCGAGTACCAGGGGCAGAAGTGCTCGGCCGCCTCGCGGGCCTACGTGCCGGAGTCGGTGTGGCGGCAGATCCGGGACGACCTGGCCTCGATCACCGACTCCATCCCGATGGGCGACATCCGCGACTTCGGCAACTTCATGGGGGCCGTCATCGACGACCGTGCCTTCGCCAAGCACCGGGACGTGCTGGAGCGCGCCCAGCACGATGATGCGGTCACCGTCCTGGCCGGTGGCAGCTGTGATGACTCGGTCGGCTACTTCGTGCGCCCAACGGTGCTGGAGGTGACCGACCCGACACATGACACCTTCACCACCGAGTACTTCGGCCCGATCCTGGCTGTGCACGTGTACCCCGACGAGCAGTTCGAGCAGGTCCTCACCCAGATGGAGTCGGTCGCCGACTACGCCCTCACCGGCGCGATCATCGCCCGGGACCGGGCCGCGGTCGCCCTGGCCACCGAGAAGCTGCGGTTCGCGGCGGGCAACTTCTACATCAACGACAAGCCGACCGGATCGATCGTCGGCCAGCAACCGTTCGGTGGGGCACGCGCCTCGGGCACCAACGACAAGGCCGGCTCCATGCAGAACCTCATGCGGTGGTCGAGCGCCCGCTCCATCAAGGAGACCTTCGTGGCCCCGACCGAGTGGCGCTACCCGCACATGGGGTGAGCCCCCGGGGCCGGGTCAGCCCGGGTGCTGCTCGAACCACTCCTGCGACAGGACGGCTTCCAGACGCAGCGCCCGGGCCAGTACTGGGGCCACCGCGTCCTCGATCTTGCCGCCGAGGAAGGGCACGTTGGCGCGGAGCTCCCCCTCGACCGTGTGCTGGGTGCCGGCGCCGCCCGACGCCAGCAGGACACTGCCGGACATGCTGACTGGGGTGCGCGGGATCTCCACATGCAGCGAGGCGGTATGCCGACCGTCCTCGTCCCCGTTCAGCCCCCAGACCTGGGTCTCCACGACATCCACGGCATCGCCGACGAAGCGCCGGGCAAAGTCGGGAAAACCCTCGGTGGGCAGCCGCCGGCGGGTCACGATGGTGCGGGCGTCGTCCTCGACCTCGATCGCCACCTCATGCTCCAGGGCACCGCTGCGCACGCACTTCAGCTCCTGGTACTCCGCGGAGCAGATCATGTCGAACACCTGCTGGGGGCCTGCTGCGTGCTCGACCGTCTCGTGGATCCTCATGGCCTCACTCTAGAGGCGCGATGGGCTGCAGCGCCGACCCGGCGCGACGCAGTGCTCGCAGCAGCCGTTGCCGCACCGCAGGTCGTTGCCCCTGCGGCAGATCCTGAACCAGCTGCTGCAGCCCCTCGGCGGTGACCCGCAGCGCCTGCGCCACCGCCGGGGCCAGCGGACGGTCGAGGCCCGTCAGGTGGGCCGCCAACCGATGACACTGCGCTGCCAGCGCCGTGCAGGAGGCCCGGTCGGCAGCCGCCAGGTCACCGGGAGGAGGGCGACCGGTAGCTCCTGCTCTCGCCGGCTCGGCACGGGAGAAGGTGGTGCGGTGGCGGGCGATGTCGACCATGCCGTCCACCACGCCGTCCAGCACCTGGTGCACCAGCGCCTCGATCTCCGGGTCGTTCAGGTGCGCGGTGGCGCTGCTGAGCTCCTCAGCCAGGCCGAGGAGTCGCTGGTCAGCAGGCGTGATCGGCATGGCGCACAGCCTACGGTCGAGCGGGGACACCGGGGCCGGTTGTCCACCGGGGCTGCCGGTGATGCCCCCCGCCGTGAGTGGATCGCCCCCGGTCTGCTGTCACGGGCCGTGAGCGATAGGCTCGGGGCGGCGCACGCGGACGTGCGTCGACGCGGCACGCACCCACAGGAGAAGGCCTGATCATGTCGTTGGACGAGACCTTGCTGGACCGGTTCTACCGACACGTTTCGCACGCGGATCTGTTGGCCCGTGATCCTGAGGTGCGACAGGCGATCGTGGGTCAGGTCGCCGAGTTGGCCCATCGGCGTACGCCCGGCACCGCGGCGGTGCGGGTCTTCAACCCCTCGCGCGCGGAGGACGGCTGGACCTCACGGCATACCGCGGTGCAGATCGTGACCGACAACATGCCCTTCCTGGTCGACTCGGTGCTGGGGGAACTGAGCCGCCGCGAGTTGTCGGTGCACGTCCTGGTCCACCCCCAGCTCGTGGTCTCCGGCGACGGCGACGAGCGACAGGTGCGCGACGTGGACGCCGCCGACGCGCAGCCGGGGGAGGCGGTGGAGTCCTGGATGCACCTGGAGATCGACCGGGTCCCGCAGCAGACGGCCCGGGAGGACCTGGAAGCCCGGCTGGCCGTGGTGCTGCAGGACGTGCGCCGGGCGTGCGAGGACTGGGAGCCGATGCGGGCCGCCGTCCGGGAGATCATCACCGAGCTGCAAGCCGGCGTGCCGGACACCGTGGACCCGGACACCGTGGAACCCACGATCACGTTCCTCACCTGGTTGGAGGACCACCACTTCACCTTCCTCGGCTACCGGGAGTACGAGCTGATCGAGGAGGACGGCACCGAGGCGCTCCGCTCCCTGCCGGAGACCGGCCTGGGGATCTTGCGCCGGCCCGACCGGAAGACCTCGGTGAGCCGGCTGCGGCCGGAGGCCGTCGCCACCGCACGGGAGCCTCGGCTGCTGACCATCACCAAGGCCAACTCGCGAGCCAGCGTGCACCGGCCGGTCTACCTGGACTACATCGGGGTGCGTCGCTTCGATGAGCAGGGGCAGGTGATCGGGGAGCGCCGGTTCCTGGGGTTGTTCACCCAGAGTGCGTATGCCGAGTCCGTCTCCCGGCTCCCGGTGATCGGGGAGAAGGTCCGGGCCATCCTGGGCCGCAGCGGTTTCGCCCCTGACAGCCACTCCGGCAAGGACCTCATGGGGGTGCTGGAGAACTACCCGCGCGATGAGCTGTTCCAGGCCGACACCGACGCGCTGGCCGCCAACGCCCACGAGGTGCTGCACCTGCTGGAGCGGCGCGGGTCGCGGATGCTGGTCCGCAAGGACGAGTTCGGCCGTTTCGTCTCGGTGTTGGTCTTCATGCCACGGGACCGGTTCAACACCGCGGTCCGCGTGCGGATCGAACGGCTCCTGAAGGAAGCCTACGGCGCCGAGACCGTCGACTACACCACCAGGGTGGGCGAGGCGGCCCTGGCCCAGGTGCACTTCGTGCTGCGGATGCCCGGCGGCGGCAATATCCCGGAGGTGGACACCGCAGACCTGGAGCAGCGGGTGCTGGATGCCATGCGCACCTGGCAGGAGAAGTTGACCGACGTCATCCAGGAGCACGAGGAGGACGAGACCGTGGGGGACACCGCGGCGAACTTCTCGGCCGCCTTCCCCGAGGGCTACAAGGAGGACTTTGACCCGGCGACCGGCTATGCCGACCTGGCCCGGCTCCGGTCGGTGATCACCGACCCCCGGCGCGCCATGCGGCTGCACCTGTATGCCGAGGAGGGGGCGCCGGCCGAGGAGCGGCGGCTCAAGCTGTACCGGCAGGATGCGATGACCCTGACCGAGGCGATGCCGATCTTCAGCCACCTGGGTGTGCAGGTCACGAACGAGCGGCCCTATGTCCTCGGCGACGGGGACG
Source organism: uncultured Ornithinimicrobium sp. (assembly GCA_964450585.1). Classification (GTDB taxonomy): domain Bacteria; phylum Actinomycetota; class Actinomycetes; order Actinomycetales; family Dermatophilaceae; genus Ornithinicoccus. Next base: position 12,073 of record CAYVEH010000007.1, on the reverse strand, counting down.
AGGAGACCGGGATGCGGATCTACGACTTCGGTCTGCGGGCCGAGGACGCCCAGGTCTGGGAGAGTGACGAGCTGCGCACCGCCGAGGAGGTGGCCGCGGACTTCGAGGAGGCCTTCGAGGTCGCCTGGAGCCGGCAGGGGGAGAGCGACTCGTTGAACGCGCTGGTGTTGCAGGCAGACCTGTCCTGGCGCTCGATCGTCATCCTGCGCACCCTGGTGCGCTACCTGCGTCAGGTCGGCGGTTTCAGCCTGGAGTACCTGGAGTCCGCGTTGGTGGCCAACCCGCACATCGCGCGGATGGTCGTCACCCTGTTTGCCACGCGGTTCGACCCGGAGACCGGCGCCGACAACGAGGCCCGGGACCAGGCCGCCGCCGAGATCATCGCCGGGATCCACGAGGCGCTTAACGACGTGGCCAGCCTGGACCAGGACCGGATCATTCGGCAGCTGGTCTCCGTGGTGGAGGGCACGCTGCGCACCAACTTCTACCAGGTGGATGAGGACGGGCGCCCCAAGCCGCACGTCTCCCTCAAGCTCAGCCCGCCGGACATCGAGGGGCTGCCGGAGCCACGGCCCACCTACGAGATCTGGGTCTACGCCCCCCGCGTGGAGGGGGTGCACCTGCGGTTCGGCGCCGTCGCCCGGGGTGGCCTGCGCTGGAGTGACCGCCGCGAGGACTTCCGCACCGAGGTGCTCGGGTTGGTCAAGGCTCAGATGGTCAAGAACGCCGTGATCGTGCCGACCGGATCCAAGGGTGGTTTCGTGGCCAAGCAGCTGCCCGACCCCAGCGACCGGGACGCCTGGTTGAACGAGGGGATCGGTTGCTACCGGATCTTCATCAAGGGCCTGCTGGATGTCACCGACAACCGGGTGGGTGGGCAGATCGTCCCGCCACCGCAGGTGGTGCGGCGCGACGGCGAGGACAGCTACCTGGTGGTGGCCGCGGACAAGGGCACCGCCAAGTTCAGCGATATCGCCAACGGCGTCTCCCAGGAGTACGGGTTCTGGCTGGACGATGCCTTCGCCTCCGGCGGCTCGGCCGGCTATGACCACAAGGAGATGGGGATCACCGCGCGCGGTGCCTGGGAGTCGGTCAAGCGACACTTCCGCGAGTTGGGCCACGACACCCAGACGCAGGACTTCACCGCCGTCGGGATCGGCGACATGAGTGGCGATGTCTTCGGCAACGGCATGCTGCTGTCGAAGCACATCAGGCTGGTGGCCGCCTTCGACCACCGGCACGTCTTCCTGGACCCTGACCCGGACCCGGCCACGTCGTATGCCGAGCGTCGTCGCCTGTTCGAGTTGCCGGGCTCGAGCTGGGCGGACTACGACACCTCGTTGATCAGCCAGGGAGGGGGCGTCCACCCCCGCACCGCCAAGTCGATCGAGATCACCCCCCAGGTGCGGCAGGCCCTCGGGTTGGCGGACTCGGTCACCGCGTTGGCGCCCAATGAGTTGCTCCGGGCGGTGCTGCAGGCACCGGTGGACCTGCTGTGGAACGGTGGGATCGGCACCTACGTGAAGTCCACCGTGGAGACCAACAGCGAGATCGGTGACCGGGCCAACGACGCGATCCGCGTCAACGGCGCCGACCTGCGGGTGCGGGTCGTCGGGGAGGGCGGCAACCTCGGCTTCAGCCAGCGCGGTCGGATCGAGGCTGCCCGGGCAGGTGTGCAGATCAATACCGACGCCATCGACAACTCGGCCGGTGTCGACTCCTCCGACCACGAGGTCAACATCAAGATCGCGCTGGCCCCGGTGGTCGCCGACGGAGAGATGAGCCGCCCGCAGCGTGATGAGCTGCTGGAGTCGATGACCGAGGACGTCGCGGCCAATGTGCTGCGGACCAACTACGAGCAGAACGTGCTGATCGGCAACGCCCGGGGCCAGGGTGGGGCGATGGCCGCGGTGCACCGGCGCCTGATGAACCACCTGGAGGAGCATGCCGGGCTGGACCGCACCCTGGAGTTCCTGCCAGATGACCGTGCCATGCAGGAGCATGAGGCCAACGGCACCGGCCTGACCTCACCGGAGTTCTCCGTGCTGGTGGCCTACTCGAAACTGGACCTGAAGGACAGCCTGGCCGACTCCGACCTGGTGGACTCACCGTTCTTCGCCGACGCGTTGCACGACTACTTCCCGAACCCGTTGGTCCGCCAGCTGGGTGACCGGCTCGGCGAGCATCCGCTCCGGCGCGAGATCATCGTCAACGACCTGGCCAACGACATGGTCAACCGCGGCGGAGTCACCTTCGCCTTCCGCTGCGCGGAGGAGACCGGGGCCACCTTCCCGCAGATCGCCCGCGCCTATGTGGTGTGCCGCGCGGTCTTCGACATGGCCGGGTACATGCGTCAGGTCGAGGACCTGGACAACCAGGTGTCGACGCAGTTGCAGACCAAGCTGTACCTGGAGTTCCGGCGCCTGATGGACCGCAGCGTGCGCTGGTTCCTCAACAACCAGTCCCTGACCGGGGAGATGGCAGCCGAGATCGAGCGCTTCAGCGGACCAGTGGCCCAGCTGCGGACCAAACTGGGTGGCTACCTCATGGCTGCCGAGCGGCAACGCTTCGAACGGCAGGCCGATGAAGCGCGCGAGGGTGGCGTCCCCGAGGAGTTGGTGCTGACCTACGCCGGACTGCTGGACTCCTTCTCGGTGCTCGACATCGTCGAGGTGGCTGAAGAGACCGGCGGTGGGCTGGAGGAGACCGCGGAGCTCTACTTCGCCGTCTCCGAGCGCTTCCGCATCGACACCCTGCTGAACTGGGTCTCTGCCCTGCCCCGGCAGGACCGGTGGGACTCGCTGGCCCGTGGTGCGATGCGCGACGACCTGTACGGCGTGCTCAAGGGTCTGACCCGCACGGTGCAGAGCAACAGCAGCAGCCAGGATGCCGGCACCCAGGCGCTGGAGACCTGGAGTGAGGCCCACAGCGAGTCCCTGGCCCGCGTCAACCAGGTGCTCAGCAGTGTGGATGGGATGGAGTCCCCGGGCATGGGTCCCCTGTCGGTGGCGCTGCGGGCGCTGCGCGGACTCGTGCGCCAGGGCAGCAACTAGCCGCTGCCCGGGTAGGGCCGCAACCGGAGCAGGGGTTAGCCTGCGACAGTGCCAACGCTGCGTGATGTCCTGGACCACAAGGCCGGGTTCTCCCGGGCGGACGCGGACTGGATCCACCGTCTCGTCGGTGACTGGCAGATGGTGGCCGACCTGTCCTTCTCCGACCTCACGCTGTGGGTTCCGACGCAGGATCCGCAGGAGCAGTGGGCGCTGGTCGCCCATGCCCGACCCACCACCGGCCCGAACTTCTACCACGACGATGTGGTCGGCAGCACCGCGGCCCCGACCCGCCGGGAGGTGCTGGACCGGGTGCTGCACAGCATGCGACCACTGGACCCGCCGCAGACCGACTCGGTGCGCGAGCAGTACTTCCCGGTGGCCCGGGCGAGCCGGGCCATCGGTGTCCTGGTGCGGCATACCGATCTGCGCAGCATGCGACAGCAGGGCGGGCTGGAGGTCAACTACCTGCAACTGGCTCAGTCCCTGCTGCGGATGATCGGGCAGGGTGCTTTCCCCAGCGAGATGGCCCCCACCTGGATCGGGCGGGGCACCCCACGGGTCGGCGACGGAGTGCTGCGGCTGGATGCCGATGGGCACATCGAGTACGCAAGCCCCAACGGGATCTCGGCGCTGCGCCGGCTCGGGCACACTGACCAGGTCACCGGGGCGGACCTGTCCGAGATCGTGACCGCGCGGTTGCCCACCGGAGCCACCCTTGATGAGACGATGCCGCTGGTGCTCACCGGCCGGGCTCCCTGGGGGACCGAGATCGAGACCGACCGGATCAACCTCACCTTGCGCGCGGTGCCCCTGCTGGACCGGGGCTCCCGGTACGGCGCGATGATCCTGATGCGCGATGTCAGTGAGTTGCGTCGTCGGGAACGCGAGCTGATGACCAAGGACGCGACGATCCGCGAGATCCACCACCGGGTCAAGAACAACCTGCAGACGGTCTCCGCCCTGCTGCGGTTGCAGTCCCGCCGGATGGCTGATGCCGGCGCCCGGGACGCGCTGCAGGAGGCGGGGCGGCGGGTGGCCACGGTGGCGCTGGTCCACGACACCCTCAGCCACGGCTTCGACGAGACCGTCCTCTTCGACGAGATCGCCGTCCGGATCGCCCGGGCCACCGGCGAGGTGGCCTCCCGTGGCAGCGCCCGGGTCAGCACCGAGCACCGCGGCACGTTCGGGCGGATCCGGGCTGAGGACGCCACCCCGCTGGCGATGATCCTGGCCGAGTTGGTGCACAACGCGGTGGAGCACGCCTACGACACCAGCACCCCCACCGAGGACGGACAACCCGTGGGGACCGTGGTGGTGGAGGCGGCGCGCACGGCCCAGACGGCTGCGGGGGCCACGACGGCGGACCCGGGTGGGGACTGGCTGACCGTCACGGTCACCGATGACGGCACCGGCCTGCCGGAGGGCCACCAACCCGGCACCGGGCTGGGGTTGCAGATCGTGCAGGCACTGATCGATGACCTGCGGGGCGAGATCTCCTGGGACGCGCAGAAGCCGCACGGAACCGTCGTGCGGTTCGTCGTGCGGCTTCGGGGTCTGTCGGCCGAACCCTGACCGGTCGGTGCAGGCCGGGCTAACCGGCGCGGCGGGCGCGGGCCTTGCGACGCTTGAGGGCGCGGCGCTCGTCCTCGGAGAGGCCACCCCACACCCCGGCGTCCTGGCCGGTCTCCAGAGCCCACTTCAGACAGGTGTCCATCACCGGGCAACGTCGGCAGACGGCCTTGGCCTCCTCGATCTGCTGCAGGGCGGGTCCGGTGTTGCCGATCGGAAAGAACAGCTCCGGATCCTCGTCCAAGCAGGCAGCGCGATTGCGCCAGTCCATCTATGTGCTCCTCGTGTCATCAATCCGGGCGGCGACTAACGGGGCCCGGTCATGTGGCTGACCCGGGGCGGAGGCCTCCGGGGTCTGGTGTAGCGTGAGTCGTGGGCTATCGCGTGGATGCGGGCCACTCACGCAACAGGGCACCACGTTGTGCTCTGGTTGATTCTGACTGTGCCAACGCAGGCGGTGAGCACAGTGTTCCTATCCTCACAGGTCGTTGAACCAGGCACAAGAGTTTCCGGGGGGAAACCTGCCCAGAACACTGAGTGATGAGTCACATCGGAGCCGGGGGTGGCCTCGAGCCGGCCGGTCGCCGGCGGTTAGGCTGCGCACACTGCACCCGCATCCAGGAGGAGTACCCATGGCTCTGGTCATCACCAACGCCCACGTCGTCCCGGTGGAGGGGGAGCCGTTCGACGGGATGGTTCTGGTCGAGCAGGGACAGATCAGCGCGCTCGGTCCGGAGGTGTCGGTGCCCGAGGGCGCCGAGGTCGTCGACGCTGAGGGGCAGTGGGTGGTGCCCGGGCTCGTCGACGCCCACGTCCACCTGGGGGTCTGGGAGGAGGGTGAGGGCTGGGCCGGCCAGGACACCAATGAGATGACTGACCCGGTGATGGCCGCGGCCCGCGCACTGGACGGGATCAACCCGCGGGAGCAGGGCTTCGACGACGCTCTGGGCGGCGGCATCACCTCGGTGAATGTGAACCCCGGCTCTGGCAACCCGATCGGTGGTCTCACCGTCGCACTGAAGACCTACGGGCGGTATGTCGATGAGATGGTGCTGCGCAACCCGTCCGGGTTGAAGGCGGCCCTGGGGGAGAACCCCAAGCGGGTCTACGGCGACCAGAAGAAGACTCCGGCGACCCGGCTCGGGGTGGCCCTGGTGCTGCGCAAGGCGTTCACCGAGGCACGTAACTACGCGGAGAAGTCACGCCGGGCCAGCGACGAGGGAGAGTATGCCGAGGGCCACCTGGTCAACCAGGCGCTGGTGCAGGTTCTGAACCGGGAGATCCCCTGGCGGCAGCACTGTCACCGCGCCGACGACATCGCCACCGCCATCCGGATCGCGGAGGAGTTCGGCTACCAACTGGTCCTGGACCACGGCACGGAGAGCTACCTGATCGCCGACCTGGTGGCCGAGAAGCAGGTGCCGGTCCTGTATGGGCCGCTGATCGTCAGCCGTTCCAAGGTCGAGGTTCGTGAGCGCACCGCCGCCGCGCCGGGGATCCTGGACCGTGCCGGCGTCAAGGTCTCCATCATCACCGACCACCCGGTGGTGCCGATCGAGCACCTGGTGACCCAGGTCGCGATGGCGGTCAAGGAAGGCATGGACCGCGATGCGGCGCTGCGTGCGGTGACGATCAACCCGGCCGAGGTGATGGGCGTCGCCGACCGGGTCGGCTCCCTGGCCGTGGGCAAGGATGCCGACCTGGTGCTGTGGTCCGGTGACCCACTGGACCTGCAGTCCCGGGCCCTGCGCGTCTGGATCGAGGGCCAGGAGGTCTACAGCTACGACACCCAGGCCCGCAAGGGGTCGGTCCGGCCGCGCTGACCCCGTGGGGCCTCAGCCCTGGTCGGCGTCCAGGACGGCGCGTGCCGCCGAGAACCGGGCGATCGGCACCCGGTACGGCGAGCAGGAGACATAGCTCAGCCCGATCTGCTCGAACAGTGCGATCGAGGCCGGGTCCCCACCGTGCTCACCGCAGACGCCGACCTTCAGGTCGGGCTTGGTGCTGCGGCCACGCTGGGTGCCCAGCCGCACCAGGCCGCCCACCCCGTCGACATCGATGGAGGCGAACGGGTTGCCGGGCACCAGCTCGGAGTCGACGTAGGCCGCCAGGAAGGAGCCCTCGGCGTCGTCGCGGGAGATGCCGATGCCGGTCTGGGTCAGGTCGTTGGTGCCGAAGGAGAAGAAGTCGGCGTGCTCGGCGATCTGGTCGGCGACCACGGTGGCCCGGGGCAGCTCGATCATGGTGCCCACCGTGTACGGGAACTCGGCACCGGCCTGCTGGAACTCCTCGGCCAGGGTCTCGTCGATCAGCTCACGCATCCGCTTGAGCTCCTCGGCGTAGCCGACCAGGGGCACCATGATCTCCACGATCGGCTCGCCACCGCGGTCTCGCACAGCGAACGCGGCGCGGGCGATGGCACGCACCTGCATGGTCGGGATCTCCGGGTAGAGCAGGGCCAACCGGACGCCGCGGGTGCCCAGCATCGGGTTCATCTCGGTCAGCTTCTTGATCTGTGCCAGCAGCACCCGGGCCTCACGTAGCTCCTGCTCGTCGCCGCCCTGCAGCTCCAGGCGCTGCACCAGCAGCGCCTGCTCGACCAGGTCCGGCAGGAACTCGTGCAGCGGCGGGTCCAGCAGCCGGATGGTCACCGGCAGGCCGGACATCGCCTCGAAGATGGCCTCGAAGTCGGCCTGCTGCATCGGCAGGATCCGCTCCAGCGCCCGCGCCCGGGCGTCCTCGTCCTCAGCCAGGATCATCTCCCGCACGGCGGGTAGCCGGTCCTCGGCCATGAACATGTGCTCGGTACGGCACAGCCCGATGCCCTGGGCCCCGAACTCCCGGGCCCGGGCCGCGTCCTCACCGTTGTCGGCGTTGGCCCGCACGTCCATCCGGCGCACCTCATCGGCCCAACCGACCACGGCCGAGAAGTCCTCGTTGATCTGCGGCGGCACCAGCTCCAGGGCGCCGACGAAGACCTCGCCGGTGGACCCGTCCAGGGTGATCGTGTCCCCTTCCTGCAGGACCGTGTCCCCGATGGTGAGTGTCCTGGCGGCGGCATCGATCTTCGCCTCGGAGGCGCCGGCGACGCAGGGCTTGCCCATGCCGCGGGCCACCACCGCCGCGTGGGAGGTCATCCCACCGTGGGCCGTGAGCACCCCCTGGGCGGCGATGGTGCCGGCGATGTCGTCCGGGGTGGTCTCCCACCGCACCAGGATGACGGCGTCGCCGGCCTTGCCGCGAGCCTCCGCCGTGTCGGAGTCGAAGACCACCTCACCGACGGCAGCCCCCGGGGAGGCGTTCAGCCCCTTGGTCACCGGCTGCTGCCCGTGGTCAGGGTCGATCGCCGGGTGCAGCAGCTGGTCCAGCTGGGCCGCCTCGATCCGTCGCAGCGCCTGCTCGCGGCTGATCGTGCCCTCCTCAACCAGATCGCGGGCCACCTTGAAGGCGGCCGGGGCGGTGCGCTTGCCGTTGCGGGTCTGCAGCAGGTAGAGCTGCCCCTCCTCGACGGTGAACTCGATATCCTGCATGTCCCCGTAGTGACTCTCCAGCCGGTTCATCGTGTCGATGAGCTGGGCATAGGCCTCCGGCAGGACCGACTCCATCTCCGCCAACGGGCGGGGGGTGCGGATCCCGGCGACGACATCCTCGCCCTGGGCGTTGACGAGGAACTCGCCGTAGAGCTCCTTGGCGCCGGTGGAAGGGTTGCGGGTGAAGCAGACGCCGGTGGCCGAGGTGTCCCCGCGGTTGCCGAAGACCATCTGCATGACGTTGACCGCGGTGCCCAGCGTGTCGGGGATGGCGTGCGCCTTGCGGTAGACGCCGGCGCGGGGGTTCATCCAGGAGCGGAAGACCGCGTCGATGGCGCGCTGCAGCTGGTCCCGCGGGTCAGTGGGGAACTCCGCGCCCATGTGCTCACGCGCCACGGCCTTGAACTTCTCCACCAGACCCTGCAGGTCCTCGGTCGTCAGCTGGGTGTCGTGCTCGACCCCACGCGTGCGCTTCAGGGCGGTCAACTCGTCCTCGAAGGCGTGGGCCGGGACCCCCTCGACCACCTCGCCGTACATCTGGATGAACCGCCGGTAGGAGTCCCAGGCGAACCGGGCGTTGTCCGCCTCGGCACCCAGTGCCGCCACGGTCTGGTCACTGATCCCGAGGTTGAGGATGGTGTCCATCATGCCCGGCATGGAGACGACGGCCCCAGAACGGACCGAGACCAGCAGCGGGCGCTCTGCCGAGCCCAGTCGCCGGCCGGTGCGCTCCTCGAGCCGCCCCAGTGCCTCCTGGGTCTCCTCCCACAGCGTCGCCGGCCACTGGCCTCCGGCGTTCATCGAGTCGATACAGGCGGCGGTGGTGATGGTGAAGCCGTCCGGCACCGGCACCCCGAGGCGCAGCATCTCCGCGACGTTGGCCCCCTTCCCCCCGAGCAGGCCCTTCATGGACGCATCGCCGTCGGCGAGGTCGTAGAGGTACCGGGTGCTCTGGGCGGCGTGACCCGTCTCCGGGCTCGACTCTGAACGCGACTCTGGGCTCATCTCAGGCGTCTCCTCTGTGACGACGGGTGCTCGGGGACGGCCCGCACCGTCTCCTGGAGGCAGACTACTGGCCTGTCTGCCGACAGTCCGGCGGAGGGGACGTGAGTTTTCTGACATTGACGCTGCCCGGTGAGGCACCCTGCGCCCGCTGGGCCGGCCGGGAGATGCTCCGTGGTCAGCTGCCGGTGGCGGCCTCCCGTCGTCGGTCCACGATCTCGATCACCCGACCGGCCGCCTCCTCCAGCGCCAACGCCGTGGTGTCGATCACCGGGCAGCCCAGCCGGCGCTGGATGGCACCGACCTCGTCGAGCTCGTCATAGATGCGCACCAGCTCGGTGTAGCCGTCACCGTGGCGCATGCTGCCCAGCGCCCGCACCCGCTTCTGCCGGATCTCCTTGAGCCGCTCCGGGTCCAGGGTCAGCCCGACGATCTTCCACCGGTCCACCGAGAACAACTCCTCCGGCGGGGCGATCCCGCGCACCAACGGGATGTTCGAGGTGCGGTACCCCAGATAGCCCAGGTACATGGACAGCGGGGTCTTGCCGGACCGGGATACCCCGATCAGCACGATGTCGGCCTGTGACAACGGGTTGGTGAGGTGCCCGTCATCGTTGGCGATGGCGAACTCCATCGCCTGGATCCGCTTGAAGTAGTCCTCACCCACCCCCACCGGGCGGATCACCCGCTCCGGCGCCGAGCCGGTCGCGCTCTGCAGCGCGCTGAGGGCCGGCTCCAACAGGTCAGCATGCGGAATGCCCCGCTCGGCGCACAACTGGGCGACCTGGGCGCGCAGCTCATCGTCGACAACGGTAGAGAAGACGGCCATCCGGTGTCGGCCGGGGTCCAGGTTGCGGATCACCGCCCGCAGCCCCTCGGCCGAGGTGATCCGGGGGTGCCGGATGATGCGCACGTCATAGGCGGCGTACTGCGCCGCCGAGGCGCGAGCCACCCGGGCGGCGGTGTCTCCGGTCGAGTCGGCAACGACGTGCAGTTCCAAGGGCGGGCCACTCATGGCGGACAGTATGTCGGCTGTCGGCTCGTCAGTCCCGCACCAGTGCTCCTGCGTGCCAGACTGCGGCCGTGCCTCCCACTGAGCCTGAGCAGCTGCCCGTCGTCGCCGTCGTCGGGGCGACCGCGACGGGCAAGTCCGACCTGGGCGTGGCCCTGGCCGAGCGCCTCTCCGGGGAGGTCATCAACGCCGACGCCTCCCAGCTCTACCGCGGCATGGACGTGGGCACCGCCAAACTCACCACCGCCGAGCGTCGCGGGATCCCCCACCATCAGCTCGATGTCCTGGAGGTGGTCCAGGAAGCCAACCTTGCGGCATACCAACAGTCCGCCCGCGCCGACCTGGCGGCGGTGCGAGCACGCGGCCACCTGCCGATCGTGGTCGGGGGCTCCGGGCTGTACGTGCGGGCCCTGCTCGACCGGCTGCAGATCCCGCCGACCGACCCGCAGGTCCGGGCCCGCTGGCAGGCCGAGCTGGACCGGGTCGGCGTCGCCGCGCTGCACCAGCAGCTGACCACCCTGGACCCGCAGGCCGGCGCCCGCATCGAGCCCCGCAACGGCCGTCGGATCGTGCGGGCCCTGGAGGTGATCGAGTTGACCGGGCGACCGTTCAGCGCGACCCTGCCGCGCCGGGAGTATGCGGTGCCGACGGTGCAACTCGGCCTGTCCGCCGACCGCACCGTGGCCGATGAGCGGATCGAGCGGCGCGTGCAACGGATGTGGCAGCACGGTCTGGTCGCAGAGGTCGAGTCGCTGCTGGCTCACGGGCTGGCCGCGGCCCCCACCGCCTCCCGGGCGATTGGCTACGCCCAGGTGCTGAGGCTGCTGGACGGTGCCATCGGCCCGGAGCAGGCCCGCCAGGACACGGTGACCGCCACCCGTCGGTTGGTACGGCGCCAGGAGTCCTGGTTCGGCCCCGATCCGCGCATCAACTGGTTGCCGCACGACGCTCCTGACCTGCTCGAACGCGCCGTGCGGGCGGTGCGGCACCACCACCAGCCGCCGGGCGGCTAAGGTATCCGCACAGCGACGGCCGCCAGACCCCGCACGACACGGCCGGCCGTCCGTTACGCCCGTTGCCCGACCGGAAGAGGGACGTGTTCTTCAGAGCCCGCTGCGACCGCCTCTGAGTCGCCGCTGACACCCACAGACCCGCGCCCGTGCTGCGCCGGGTCGGTGTCGATGTGCTCTGCTCCTCCCACACTTCCTGAGGTGACTCATGTCTTCGCCCACCCCACCACGTGACCCTGCCGTGACCCGCCGTGCCGGCCGGCCCCTGGTGCTCTCCAATGCCCTGGATGCTGCCGGACGCGTCGTCACCGACCTGGCCACCGACGTGCTGGCCGTCGTCGTGCTCGGCGCCACCGCAGCCCAGATGGGCGTGCTCAACGCCCTGGGCACGGTGGCCTTCCTGCTGCTCGGCGTCCCCGTCGGTGTCCTGGTCGACCGATCACCCACGGTCCGGCTGCTGCTGGCCTCCGGCCTGATCCGGGCAGTGCTGCTGGGCAGCCTCGTCCTGGCCTGGGCGCTGGACGCGCTGACCCTGCTGCACCTGTATGCCGTGGCCACCCTGGCCGGCACCGCGGCGGTGGTGGTGGAGACCGCCCAGACCGCGATCGCTCCCCGCGCGGTGGGCGAGACCGGGGTCTCCCGGCTGGTCGCCAGGATGCAGTCGGCTGAGTCCAGCCTTGCCCTGGTGGTCCCGGCGCTGGCCGGCGTGGTGGTGGGGCTCGCCGGTGCCGGCCCGACGCTGGCGGTTGGTGCCGCGCTGACGGCGCTGGCCGCGATCGTGGTGACCCGGTTGCGTCCGTCCGCACCCTCCCGGCAGACCCAGCCGGCCCCGGCTGGGTCTGCCACGGCCGGGAAGGCACCGGTGCGCGCGGCCCGGGCAGCCCTGACCGGTTTCCT